>NZ_JBLIQL010000011.1:0-161282 GCF_047525655.1 Pontibacter sp. 13R65 | reverse complement strand
TTTTTACTACCTTCAAACTGTGGCAGTAGGGGCACTTGAGCTGAATAGTTATCTCGCACATAACTCTCAGCTAACACCTCTGCTGCCATTTTTATCCCACCATCATACATTCTAGACCACAACCAGCACCTGATCGGGGAGTGGGCGTAGCTGATAGCCAGCATCCCGCAGTCCGACAAGTACGCCATCCTAACCTGGTACCGAGGTTGCCGCAAGGAGCTGGAGCTGATCCCCAACTGGATTGTAGAGTCACCCAAGTACGCCAACCTGGTGGGCTACCTGGAGGCCGAGCGCCAAAAGGGCGTGAAAGCTTTTGCTGCTGGCGGCATGACGGTGGATGCGGCAAGCCCGGTGCCGGCAGATGAGAACAGGCCCCTGAGCAAGTTTGAGCAGCAACTGCTCCAGGAGGTCCGGGAACTGAAGGAGGAGGTCTTTAGCTGGCCACGCCAGCTGGAGGTGCACAACAACGTAGGCGACACAAGGGATAAAATGAAACAGCTAAACGACCTGGAGGCAAGAGCTTTTGTGTAGATTTTTGTATCTTTGANGGGAACTGAAGGAGGAGGTCTTTAGCTGGCCACGCCAGCTGGAGGTGCACAACAACGTAGGCGACACAAGGGATAAAATGAAACAGCTAAACGACCTGGAGGCAAGAGCTTTTGTGTAGATTTTTGTATCTTTGACTATCCGAAAAGAAGCTCTCCTAAGGGGTTAGGTTTGCCGGGCATAGGATGATGAGGTTTAACTCAGAGAAGGAGCGGACACTAGTTGTCCGCTTTTTTTATTTCCTCAGAAGTAGGGGATAATTGGAAAAATGGTGCCCAATTTGGTGCCCAGTAAAATAAAAATGCCCTTTAGAGTTATCTAAAGGGCATTTCCGTGATCCCGTTTGGATTCGAACCAAAGACCTACTGCTTAGAAGGCAGTTGCTCTATCCAGCTGAGCTACGAGACCATTGTTTGCCGGAAGAGTAGAACTTCCTTTAAACGAAAAATTTCGGAATTACTTCCGAAATTTTCTTGTCGGGGTGGCAGGATTCGAACCTACGACCTCCACATCCCAAATGTGGCGCGATACCGGGCTACGCTACACCCCGAACTATGCTTTCAACTCCGGTAAGCAACTAAACTGTGTCGCTGTTAATGTTGAACGCGGTGCAAAAGTAAGAGAAGTTTTTTAATAACCAAAATTATTATTAAAAAATTTTTTCTTGCGGAGGGGGGGGGATTCGAACCCCCGGTACCCTTACGAGTACGGCAGTTTAGCAAACTGCTGGTTTCAGCCACTCACCCACCTCTCCGGTGCCCCTTTCTGCTAAAGGGTATGCAAACTTACAACAATCTCCACGAAACACAATAGCTTTTGCAAAAATTTAGTTCCAAAAACTTTGCTTTCCTGCTTCTATGGGGGCTTTATTTGAACTAACTTATTGATTCTATTTATCTTCCCTCTTAACTGAATGCCTAAATTTTTTTCATTTTTTTTCAAAAACAGCTTGCTGTGCGGGCAAGCACGTTACTAGTTTAGGTTCCATTACTCAATCCACAACAAAATTCAGCTTTTGCTGAAAGTACTGTTCCCAAAATCGCTCTTTAATAGTAGCAAACCGGCTAATGAGTAAAATAATTTTTATAGCCGTGTTTTAGTATCTTTGTTCCCGGAGCTTATAGCCGTTTCGCTATTGCCGATGATTGCAGGTTATTTATTAAGCTCATAGATTTCTTTCCAATTTGAAGCATCCATGACCTGGTACCAAACTATAACATTTCTGGAGATCCTGTTCGGTGCTCTGTTTTTAGGAGTCTATATTGGCTACTTGATGCGGGTGCGGAAGGTGGCTCTTTTTTTTAAACAACGACCGCACATCGTATGGTTTAAATTTGTTCTTCGGCATGTCTATGTGCTGCTGCTGGTAATTGCTATACTGGGGCCCTCTTTTGGAGCCATGAAAAAAGAGATCAAGACCATTGGCAAAGACCTTTATATTGCCGTGGACTTGTCCGAATCAATGAATGCTACCGATGTGCAGCCTTCCCGCATCGAAAAAGCCAGGCACGAAATGCAGCGTCTTATTTCCCGGTTTAATTCAGATAAGATCGGCATTATTGTGTTTTCTTCTGAAGCATTTCTGCATACACCGCTTACCTTCGACCAGGAGGCTTTGCAGCTTTATACCAGAACACTCCGAACCGACTTGCTTCCCTCTTCCGGTACTGACTTTACTCCTGTACTCCAACTGGCACTCGAAAAGTTCACGCAAAACCAAACAGCCGACACAGAGCAGCAGAAGGCACGCGTGCTGGTGCTGATCAGCGATGGAGAAGATTTTGGGGAAAGACGCCAGAGACTGATAGACGAGCTGCGGGAACAAAATATACGGGTGTTTGCCCTGGGCATTGGTACACCAGATGGTGGTCGGATTCCGGTACCAGGCGGTTATAAAAAAGATAATAACGGCCAGGTGGTATATACCAGACTTAACCCAGAAGCCTTGCTTCAGCTAGCCGACCAGACAGATGGCGAATATTTTGAGGTAGATGACCGAGTGAGTGAAGTTAACCGGCTTATCAGCAGCATTAACAACATAGAAGGCGAATTGCGCGAAAGTAAAACGGTAGACGTAACGGCCAATAAATACATTTACCCACTAGCGTTGGCTTTTTTCCTTATTCTGGTTGATATCCTGATACCTGTTAAGCTCATTAGTGTATGAAACCGTTGCTTTTGCTTTTATTTCTGATCAGCGTGTTTGGTGGAGGACTGCAGTCTATCGCCACAATAAACCGCTATGCAAAGGAGGCGGCACAAGCTTATCAGCAACAGGATTACACTTTGGCTATTGTAGCCTACGAGTATCTTCTCAACGATCTGGAGGTGCAGGACGACCAGATAGGACTTAACCTGGCGCACGCTTATTTCAAATCTAATTTGCTCGATCAGGCGCTGCAACAGTATCAGCAACTAGCTAATCACCCGTTTCAGCACATACGTGCCGTGGCGGCCTTGCAGACCGGCAACATTGCCGTTCGCAAAAACAAGTACAAGCAGGCGCTGCATTATTTCAAAAAAGCCCTCATTGCTGAGCCCGCTAACGAAAGTGCCCGTTACAATTACGAATTGCTGAAAAAATACCTGGCACTCCATCCGGAGGTTGTAGATGCAGAGGATGAGCCGTTGGATTCTGAGCCTGAAAATGCTGATACAACGGCAGATGAGACGCCGCCGGCTACGACAGAGGAACTGGCTCCAGCACCAAAGAAAAAACCCGATAGCCAGGGCACTGAGCAGGAGGAAATAGAGACGCAGGAGCAATCGGAGACAGGTGCTTCAGAAAAGAGGAGTCGATCTGAAAATTCGCCACAACAGAATACTTCTGATATAGCTGAGCAAACGAACAAAGAACAGGAACAGGCAGCCGGGCAGATTTCCGGGGATACTGAAGGGGTTAACATGGATAATAACCCGGAGCAGACGCAGAGTAGCTCCAGAACAAGTTCAGAGAGTACATCGGACGAGGATCAGCGTGCCCAGACGCGTCGTAGCCGGCTGCAGCAAATGAACATTAGCCCCGAAAAAGCGCAACTCCTCCTCGATGCCATGCAAAGTGTAGAACTGCAATACATCCAGCAATTACCCAAAAAGTCAACTAAAAAGCCCGACACCTCTAAACCAGACTGGTAGCAAACGTAAGCGCCCACTAGATGGATGGTAGGATTGGAAGTTAGTATCTCGCTGTTGCCGGTATAAAACTGCACTGGGATTGAGGGAAGTTAAGGTAGCAAGCCCTTAAGTGATTTAGTAGAAAACTACCTCCGGAAGGCTCTTTTCATTAGAGAAATTTATGCGTTGTGCTGATAGGCTTACTTTTAAACTTCAGAAATTTAAGGATGGGCGAGTTTTTAATTTCCCTTTAGTGGATCTGAGTAACAATTGTTCCAAACATTAAGCATAAAGCGCTCTTGGTCTGATTTCTGCCAAAAAGCCTCCGGAAGGTCAAAATCATTAGCATAATTTCAGATGATGCAAAAACAGTGAAGCCGGTAAAGAATTTCTCCTCTGCCGGCCTCACTGTTTTTTTATTTGATACTAGAATCTATCTTCTATTGTTTCGGCTATGGGTTTAGCCGGGGATGAAGTGAAAACATATCTGAAGTCAAACAGGCGCTTGGTTCTCAGCAATTCCTCGTTTTCTTTAAACTCAGACCAGCTGGTGAGCAATACCAGCTCATCCGACTGCTCTACCAACGACTCCAGCGAATCTACATACGAGATCGGCAGGTTGTAAGAAGCTTTGAACACTTCATTCGCCATAGGGTCGTAAGCTACAATGTTGGTATAGCCTTTCTCCAGCAGCTTCTCTATGATAAACTTGCTCGGTGTAAAACGCACGTCATCGGAGTTGCTCTTGAAGGAGAGTCCGAGAATACCAATGGTGCTGTCTTTGGAGGCAACAGCGGCTATTTTCTCAGCCATGTGCTCCTTTATTTCTTCGTTTATCTGCAGGTTAGCATCCAGTATTTTAGCGGTAAAGCCGTTTTCTTGTGCAATGCTGCTAAGAGCGGCTGTGTCTTTTGGCAAGCAGTAGCCGCCATAGCCACAACCAGGGTACACGTAGCTCGACATAGCTGCAGGCTGTCCATGCCAGCGCTTGTCTTCATGAAGAATTTTAAAGGCTCTGGCTACATCTATATCACCAATATGATCTGCTACCATCGCCATCTCGTTCGAGAAGCTAATAAGGGTAGAAAGCAGCGTGTTGGAGAGGTACTTGATGAACTCAGCAGAGTTGTAGTTTACATAATGGATCGGCGCCTGGAAAGGTTGGTAAATCTGGTTCAGAATTTCCTTGCTTTGCTCATCTTCCACGCCAATTACCACTCTGTCGGGATTCATAAAATCATCCCAGGCATAACCTTCTCTCAAAAACTCTGGGTTAGAGGCCAGTCCTACCGGTTTGTTGTATTCTCTGTTCAGTTGCTCCACATACGGCTTTACCTGGCGAGATATAGTAGAAGGCGGAACAGTAGATTTGGTTACAATTACTTTAAAAGAGCCATCGCTTGCTTCAAACACATTTTTTACGGCGTCCAGCAGGTAAGTCAGGTCTGCGCTGCCGTCTTCTTTGCCTGGAGTACCTACGCAAATAATAATGGCTTTGCTGTTGTTCACAGCCTCTTCAAGGGAGGCATTTACTATAAAATTATTTCCCAGTTCATCGCGCAATGCCTCATCTAGGTGCGGCTCGTAAAACGGAACTTCGTAATTTTTTATTTTCTCTAGCTTCTGCGCGTTTACATCAACGCCGTAAACTTTAAATCCTTTTTTGCTGAAACCTAATGCTGTTGTCAGACCTACAAATCCTAAACCTAATACTGTAATCATTGCAGCTTACCGTTAAAAGTGTGTAAAAATTCTAAATACCTTCTGATGCCTTCTTCAACTGATATTTTTGGGTTATAATCCAGGATTTCCCGTGCCTTGCTGATGTTCGGGCAGCGTCTGTTCGGGTTATCTGTCAGGTATTGCTGATCGGCCGATACGCTGAACTTAATTTCGCCCTGGTAATCGAAAATAGCTTTGCCTTCGCGGTTAAAGATTTCGGCAAACTCCCGCACCGATAGCTCCGGCTTGTCCATGCCAATGTTAAACACATCGAACTTGCCGTGCAGCAGCACCTTCAGGTAACCGGTAATGGCATCGGTAATGTAGCAGAAGGTGCGGGTAGGTGTTCCGTCAGAAAGAATTTCGAGGTCGCGGCCTTCTACTACGGCTTTGGCAAAGTCAGCAGGTAGTCGCTTATCGTTTATGTTCATGCCAGGGCCATAGTTGTTGAATGGCCGGGCAATGCCAATGGTCATGTTGTGTTTCTCAGAGAAGAGGTAGCAAAGCGTCTCGCCGAAACGTTTGGCCTCGTCGTAGCAGGCACGTGGGCCGATGCTGGCCACATTGCCTCTGTAGTCTTCGCTAGTTGGTATAAACTCCGGGAACGGATCGCCGTAAATTTCGCTGCTTGAGAAGAACAGGAAACCTTTAAGTTGTTTCTCAGCATAAAAATCGAGCAGGCGACGCAGGCCGGTAATGTTGGCATCTACCGTTTCGATGGGGTGCTGACGGTAGAAGGTAGGGGAGGCGATAGACGCCATGTGAATTACAATGTCGGCTTCTGCAGCACCCGGAATGTCGGCTACATTATCTGTGATAACGTTGAAATAACGCAGCTCCACTTTTCCCTTGTTATTTTCTACGAGGGTGTCGAGCCAATCTTTGGTGCCAGTCAGGAAATTATCGAGGCCAATAATGCGCTTTAATTGCAGTTCCTCTGCAAAGTGAGAGAAAAAGTGCATGAAATAATATCCCAGAAAGCCGCCGCATCCGGTAATCAGAATAGTTGAATTTCGCAGTTTATCCTTTTCCGTGGTCGACAGCCCTTCGTAGATGGCCACCATATCCTCCTGCAGAATGCGATTCACTGTTTTTGACGCTATAGTATCACTTGTCATTTTCTGTTTATAGTTGGTTGTTAATAGCTATTTGTTTTTTGGTAATGATTGAAAGGTTGTATTGCTGTAGGAGGTTATAGTTAAAAAACCATCTATCAATTACTAAATCAGGCCAGTGCAGTTTTCTCCTGCAGTTTCGGAAAGAACATCTCCAACTGCTCTCTGTAAAGGCGCATCACCTGCGATTCTTCGTTTATTTCGACATCATTAAAAGTAAGTGGCTCGTCACGCTTCACATCACGCTTCAGTACAGATCCTTCTGCTAAGCCAATTGGTAGCAGGTTCTCTTGCCGCGCCACTTCAGAATTTTCGCATTGCCCGTAAGTATCGTAGCCTCCCAGGCCATCTAATTGCTTTCCTGCTTTCAGATCGGTTTTGGCAAGGGTTATAACATCTACAACTGGTCCGGCAATAGGTGCCATCACTACATCGTTAAATACTACCATTTTGCCAATAGAATGCGGAATTTCAAAATAGCACAGGTGGTAAGGGGTGTAGAAGCTGTAGAGCGGCCCTTTGCCCAGTTTGCCGTAGTCGAGGTACTTCTGTGTCATCGGGTCGTCGGCGGTGGCATATACGAAAACGCCCGGTCCGGGTTTTGGACCGACCACATAATCTACAATTCCTCCCATCCGCTTGAGCTCCTCTACATCATACATAGAAGTCATGTCGTCTATATGACCATCGTAGTTAATGCCAATCATGCCGCGCTTGGCCACTCCCATACCAGTTGCGTTGGCTACGCAGGCTTGTTCAAACGAGATTTTGGTTCCATCGGCAAACGAGGTTACCATTTCGGGCGTCATGTCCCAGGTAGCAGCAAAACCAGCTTGTGTAGTTGGGTTTCGGTAGTAGTCCTGGAGGCCTTTAATATTGCCGCACAGCAATGGGGTAAGGCCAATGCTTTTTACAAAGCGCACCAGGTTCATGATCACACCTGGTTGGTCACCGTCGCCACCGCTTATTAATACACCAGCCTTATCAGCATACACTTTTAATATAGGCCCGATAGTGGCATCTAGTTCGGCATTAAATAGCAATACATGCTTCTTATTCTCTATTGCTTTCATTACCACGTGCGTGGCATAGTGAATAGTGCCGGTCATTTCAACTATTATGTCGATGCCTGCTGCTTCACACACGATATCCGGGTTATCGGTAACGGCAAAGCCACCTGCCGACAAACATTTTTGCAGCGATTCGGCATCCTGGCAAACCTCTGGTGTGGTGCCGGCATGTTCAAAAGCATCTACAGCTTTGCTGATGGTCCTGTTCACGATAGCGGCTATTTCCATTCCGGGAGTATAGCGCATTACCTGGTTCACAACTCCTTTCGCCATAATGCCCGCACCAATAATTCCTACCCGGATTGGGTTTCCTTCTTTTTCGCGGGCCTGCAGATATTTATCTAATATAATCATGTTACTATTAAGGTTTAGCGGTGATCCTGTTCTGCCAAAGGAGCAAACCACCTGTATGTTAAGAAGTTAATGTTATCAGCTATTATTGTTGTGTGCAACGGCTTGGTAAGTGGTATAAACCGTGTTGCTGGTGATTGGTGCCGTATATCCGGTTGCTTAAGTGCAGATATTCACATTGGCTGTATATTAGAATCTTCAAATATATTTTTACCTGCATACGCTAATATTCGATTTCCGTTTACTGAATTTAGAAAATCCACTTTGAAAGGTAATCTGTCTTTAAATAACTGTTTGAAGATCAGAAGAATATTAATGATGAAAAGCTGTAGCTTCTTAATAACTTTAGCAACTACGTATTTATGCAGAAAGAAAAATGAGCTACCTGCCTCAGTAAGGAAGCTGACCAAGAAACCAGGTGCAACTGCAGAAGCAGGTGTTGAGTTTTTTAGGTAGAGCAGTAAGATTATTAAATTTTGGTAGCTAAACGTATTCATTGGCCAAAAGCGCAATATCTGGTTCATTGTATCAGCAAATTTTCGTGTTTCTAAGGTCCCAAGAATGCATTTGCCAATCTAAGTTAGGTTGTAAGAAGTAAGCGTATTTGGAAAAGAAAACAGTTGTATCGAATTGGATAACACGTCTGTTGATCCTATACTTAATTTGATACCTTGTACGGACATTCTCAAAATCTGTTATATTATTTTATTATAAATAAGCAATCAATAAATTGGATAAATATAATTCGAAGCAATTTGTAGTAAGCTCTAAAGGTATTATGAGCCGATGGAAAACAGAAATTTGAATCTAAACCTGATGAGAGGGAGGTCGTGAGTACAGGAAATGTTATAAAAGTGATTTAGCTTATTGATCTTAGGCTTTATTTGAAACCTTCTGTTTCTGCAAATTATATTTTTCGGCAGACCTTATCAGCTCAGCCTACTAATTGTACTTGTCAAATAATTCAGGTTGCTTCTAAAGCGAGGGCTAATATATTTCCATCAGTTCTTTTGAGCCAGATACCTTACATTTGTGTAAACAAGACATTATTTAGCCAATGCCCTTGCCAGTTTATGGCTGAAAGGGTATAAGAAACTAGCATGTATCTATGGAAATAGAAAGTCATTACCGTCAGTTGGAGGGGCTCTATCATACAGCCAATATACAAGACTTTTACAGCGGTAGCACAATACTGGTGAGTCGCGACCAGGCAGAAATCACTTTGCCAGCAGATTCAAAGTTCTTCCATGGGGCAGCGGCTGTTCATGGGTCAGTTTACTTTAAGTTGCTGGATGATGCTGCCTGGTTTGCCGCGGCCTCCATTGTACAGGATTATTTTATAGTGACAAGTTCTTTTCAAATCAACCTGCTTCGGCCAATTAAGGAAGGAATATTAAAGTCTAAAGGAAAAATTCGGTCGGCTTCGAGGCAGCTTATTATTGCGGATTCAGTTTTATATAACCAAAAAGGCAAAGAAGTGGCTTTTGGTACTGGTCAGTTCATGCGCACCAGCCAGCCTATTTCAGCGCTGGATGGCTATAAACAACTTTAAATTAAGATAAAAGTAAAGAGGGAGGCTGCTTTTGCAACCTCCCTCTTTACCAAACATAAAAATCACCAATTTATGTGAAATCTGATGTTTATTTGTTTATTTTACTATGCTACTGCTTTTCCATCTCCTTTCAGCCACCCTACTGTCTGTTCTGCAACAGGCTCCGGTAGTTCAGGTTTCATATACAATGGCAAATTATAATTTAACTCCTCATATAGCTTTCTAGCCTTTACATGCAGCGAAAAGCTATCGAATGAATTTTTAAAGGACATAAAGTTGGCGCCCTCTACAATGCCATGCTCACCTTTCAGGCGAAGGGCCTCCACCAGATTATCGTCTTTTACGTTGAAGGTTAGTTTTGCTAAACCATCTTTCATAAAAATACAATTTAAGGAGTTTCCATAGTCTTTGATCAGCAGGATATTGCCTACCGATAGCCCTTTGCGTAGTTTCTCTAATTCCTTCATGTTCAAATTAATATTCGTAATCAAACTCTTTATAAGGGCTCGAAGTAAAAAATTGCACGACAATAAAAATCATAGCTGTAACAGTTCTTCAAAGCTTTAAGAGTATATATATAAATTAATAGAATCCGAAGGTATTAGATATAGCACGGCAAAATGTGGGTGTGTCGCCGGTTTTGCTATAGCAAAGAGAGATTTTTTCTCTGAAGCTCTCTTGGTGTTTTATACTCTTAGTTGTTTTAAAATGTTTCTTTTCGGTGCTATTTTATTTTCATTTTTTTTCGGCTGTTTTCTGAAGAAGACTATATGAGCAAGAGAGTACATTGTAGCACCGATTTAAGTTTTATCTTACCAATAAATACTGTGCAAGGTCCTTTACTAAAAGGAAAATAAGATTTAAGCGTCTCCTTTACATTTTATAGGAGATTAAAAACATCTCTTCCATGTCACGTTTTCAAGCTTTTGTGCGGGCAAATAAATTACCAATAGTGCTTTTTAGGGGTTCCATTTCGAAATGCTTTTTTTAAAAGTCTGATATTTTAATACAATTTTAATATTTTATGAAGTTTTCACAGGAATGCTTAATAGCAGGATAATTCAATTTTTGATGCTTTGGCTAGCGAATTGTACTGCTTTTGTACCTGTTGTACAGTAATTTGTTCAAAATTGTAAATACCAGAAGGGGAAACATAATCGTTATGAAAAGGCAGTAGGGCAAGGGATTTTGAATTTTACTATCATTTTGCGCCTCAATTACCTTCACATTTTAGGGGTTACCAAATTTTTCTAATGAAATTACCCTTCTAGAGCCAATTTGGCTATTTTTGAGTTAGGGAGCCTGTTTAAATAGGATAGAGGGAGGCTAGATTAGGAGAAGTAAACCAACTGCTGAACCGTAACACAAACAATAGCCTTTCGTTAGGTAGTAACAGAACTTACTGCTTTTAGCACGTAAGGCACTGTGAACTCAACCCTAGATGATCTAGTACTTATACCATACATCTGTTGTTTTTGCTTACGTCTGTTTGTTAATAAGGTGGGATCCTGCTATTATCATACAACAAAACTTAGTTAAAGAGATTATGCAAATTAAAGAAGTTTATATCGTTTCAGCTGTCCGGACTCCTATAGGAAGTTTCGGAGGAGCGCTGGCTTCTCTTTCTGCCACGCAACTTGGAGCTGCTGCTATCAAAGGAGCACTCGAAAAAGCAGGCATAGATAAAGTGTTGGTGCAGGAAGTGATAATGGGGAATGTGCTGTCGGCTAACCTGGGGCAGGCTCCAGCACGGCAGGCAGCGATTTATGCCGGATTAGGGCATGAGGTGGAGTGTACAACAGTGAATAAGGTATGCGCTTCCGGGTCCAAAGCTATTATGTTTGCTGCACAGGCCATTATGCTTGGCCACAAAGACATTATTGTGGCAGGTGGCATGGAAAGTATGTCTAATGTGCCATTTTACCTCGACAAGGCCCGGTTTGGCTCTAAGCTTGGCCACGGCCAAATGATCGACGGCTTGATCAGAGATGGCCTTTGGGATGTGTACAATGATTTTCATATGGGCAGTGCTGCGGAAAACACAGCGCGTGAATTGAAAATTACCCGCGAGATGCAGGACGAGTATGCTATTAACTCTTACCGGAAGGTAGCTGAAGCTGCAAAAGCAGGTTACCTGAAAGACGAAATAGTGCCCGTAAAAGTGCCACAACGCGGAAAGGAAGCCCATGTAATCACAGAAGACGAAGAGTACCTGAAGGTAAATTTTGACAAAGTAGCCTCTTTAAAACCTGTTTTCGATAAGGCAGGCACTGTAACAGCTGCCAATGCCTCTACCTTAAACGATGGTGCCGCTGCAGTACTTTTAATGAGCAGAGAGAAAGCCGAAGAACTCGGCGTGAAACCAATCGCCCGCATACTAGGTTTTGCGGATGCAGAGCAGGACCCAGTTTGGTTTACCACCACACCGGCTTTGGCTATACCGAAAGCCCTAAAGAGTGCCGGAGTAGACCCTGCAGAGGTCGACTATTATGAGATAAACGAAGCATTCTCGGTCGTATCTATTGCAAATAATCAAAAACTTGGCCTGGAGGGCGGCAACGTAAATGTTTATGGCGGGGCTGTGTCGCTGGGGCACCCGCTGGGTGCCTCCGGAGCACGTATTTTGGTTACGCTTTGCAACGTGCTCGATAAAAAAGGCGGTAAGATAGGAGTAACAGGTATTTGCAACGGCGGTGGAGGTGCTTCTTCTATTGTAATAGAAAAAATATGAATTGCCCTTTGCGGCACACAATTTGTCAAAAGCCTTACATTATCCGTAAGGCTTCTTTTTTGCTTTTTCAGGTAAAAGAAACTGCTTATAGCCAGAACTTTGTTAGAAGGGGATAAGCAGGCAGCTGTAGGAAACCTGGTTGCCGATTCGCTACTTTTGCACCATTACCTATTTAAACCAAATGACACTAATACTCAGATTTCTTTCCATGTTCGCGGCTATGTGGCTTGTTTCAGGTGCCTTAGTTGCCCAAACGAAAGTTGTCACCTACCACAACGACGACCGTTCTTCTGTTAAAGAAGTTTATTATATAACCCCAGATTCTCTTATTGTTGGTAGCTACAACCGCTTTTACTCTTCAGGTGAGCGCGAGGCTGTGGCTAAATTTGTGGATGGGAAGAAAGACAGCACCTTTACTGAGTTTTACCCAAACGGGCGGGTAAGGCTGCAGGTAACGTATAAAGACGATGTAAAGCAGGGGCCATTCCGTTCTTATCACCCAGATGGAAAACTGCTGCAGGAGGGAAGTTTTGAAAACGATCAGCAGAGTAATGTCCTCAAAACCTATTTCCCGGATGGCACGCTGCGGCAGGAATCGGCTTTTGTGAACGGATTTCCGGAAGGTGTGGTGAAAGAGTATTACCAGTCTGGGAAGCTGAAATCGGAAATTACCTACAGCAACAGCAAGCAAAACGGCCTTGCTAAAACATTTTATCCTAACGGACAGCTAGAGACAGAGGCAAACTACCGCAATGGCATGCTGGAAGGTTCATATAAAACTTACTTCGATAACGGACAACTGGAAACTGTTGTGGAGAATGTGGCAGGGCAAAAGCAGGGGAGTTACAAAAGCTACTTCCGGTCCGGCAAGCTAAGCACCGAAGGCAGTTTTATGGCCGGTAAAATGCATGGACAGGCCAAAGCTTATTATGAGAGTGGCAAACCCAGAAGCATCATTGAATACCGCAACGGGGCTATACACGGAGCTGCCCAATACTTTTACGAAAAAGGTAACCTTCGGGAAGAAGGGATTTACAGCAACAACGGCGACGACCGCAAAGTGGTGCGCTATTACCCGTCCGGTAACGTGCAGTCAGAGGAGCAGTTTAAGAACAAACTCCGGACTGGTAACTGGAAAACCTATTTCGACGCTCCTGGCAGAAAGGTGAGTCAATCCGAAACATACGCTAACGATCGCCTAACAGGAGAAAAATTATCATTTCACGAAAACGGGCAAGTGAAGGAGAAGTACAAGTATGACAACGGCAAGATTATCGGTCCAAGCTTTACCTATCATCCTTCCGGTAAGCTAAAATCTGAAACTGCCTACAAAGACGGCCTCCGGTTCGGTCCTTTCAAGCAATTATTTGAAAGTGGCAAAACTGAAATCACCGGCCAGCACCGCAACAACAAAGCCACCGGCAACTGGAAATATTTCGATGAGCAGGGGAAACTGCTGAAGACTGTTGTGTTTAGAAATGGGGAGATAGTGGAGACGAAGGAGAAGTAAGCAATTTTCCTGATGTTCCTGACACTAAATATTCTAATGAAATAAACATTCTGGAGGTTTTTAGGAGAAAACTTTGAGGGTAGGAGGTCACTCCCCTGCGTGAGTTATTGTAATCATAAGACAGGCTCTGTTTCTGAATTAATGTAAATTTAAGTACTATTACGGATTAAGAGAATTTATTAATATTGCTTTGCCTGTAATGAACGATCTTTTATTCAGAGAATGATAGCCACAACTATCGGCAATAAAATTATTTTCGTCAATATGAATACTTATTAGTTTATAATTATATTTTCACGCTTATTACACAAATCCTATACTTCTGCAGGAGGTATACTTAATAGATTAACACAGAAAGCATGCTCATTAATAAGGTTTCGGACCAGATAAAGAAAAGTAAATTCATAAGCCGCGATTTAAGTTGGTTACGTTTTAATTACAGAGTGCTGGATCAGGGGCGCGATACAGACAAGAACTTTTTCGACAGGCTGAAATTTATTGCTATTACCTCTTCTAATCTGGATGAATTCTTTATGATAAGGGTTGGTAGTTTATATAATTATCTCGATTACGGAAAAGAGCGCACCGATTACTCCGGGCTCCGCGAAATACCTTTCCGCAAGAAGCTGCTCGACTACGCGCACCGTTTCGTAAACGACCAGTACCTAACCTTTAACAGTGAGTTAAAACCACTTTTCGGGAAGTTCGGCTTCGACATTCTTCGAGTGGAAGAACTGAATGAGGCGGAGCAGAAAAAGGCTGATACCTATTTTAAAAATACGATATTTCCGCTGCTTACGCCCATGGTGTACGATAACTACCATGGCTTTCCACTGCTGATGAACCAGTTGCTCACTTTTGGGGTGGTCACGCGCACCAAAGATGAGCAGAAGGAGCAAGACCGGGTAACCTTTGTGCAGATACCCCAGAACCTGGCCCGGTTTTATGAGATAAACCGAAAAGATAAACTTGTTTTTGTTCCTATCGAAGAGATCATTCGATGGAAAATCAAGAAACTGTTCCGGAATGTAGAAATAGTATCTGCTAACCTGTTCAGGATAACCCGTAACGGCGACTTTACTTTAGAAGAAAGCGACGACATAGATGCTGACTTTGTGCAGGAGATAAAGTCAAAACTGCGCACACGTAAAAAGGGGCGTGTGGTGCGCCTGGAGATAGAGCGTAACCCTTCGCCCTTTATGATGCGCCTGCTCAAAGAACGTTGGACGATCGATAATGCCAATGTGTTCACTATCAGTAGTATGATAGATCTGCGGAGCCTTTGGCAAATCATAAACCACCGGCAGTTCCGCGACAAACGACCTAAACAGCCTGCCTCGGTTATGCCCCTGAGTATGCCGAGCGATGGCGTAGACATGTTCGATTACCTGAAAGAGCATGATGTGTTGCTGCACCACCCGTACAACAGCATGGAACCAGTGGTGAACCTGCTGGAGCGTGCCGCTGAAGACCCTTATGTACTCGGCATTAAACAGACTATTTACCGCCTGGCCGACCAGTCGCGGGTATCGGCAGCTTTGCTGAAGGCGGCTGAAAATGGCAAGCACGTGTCGGTGCTGTTTGAGGTAAAGGCGCGTTTCGATGAAGAAAAGAACCTACGGGAGGGCGAAAGGCTGGAGAAAGCAGGCTGCTTTGTCATTTATGGCATAGGCAAGTACAAAACGCATACTAAAATGCTCATGATCATCCGGAAGGAAGGGGAGAAGGTAACGCGCTATGTGCACATTGGCAGTGGCAACTATAACGAGCAAACTGCCCGCCTCTACACCGATGTGAGTCTGCTTACAACGAACGAAGTGTATGCGCACGATGTGTCGGAGTTCTTTAATGTTATAACCGGGCACTCCCGTCCAAACCAGTACAAGAACCTTATTACTTCACCTAAAAATATGCGTGCTGAGCTGATTGAGCTCATCAGAACAGAGGCACGCAACGCAAAAAAGGGGTTGAAGAGCGGTATTGTTATTAAAATTAACTCCTTAGAAGATAGGGAAACCATAGAAGAGCTTTACAAGGCATCTAAAGCGGGTGTTACTATAAAGCTCATCGTGCGTGGCATCTGCTGCCTGCGCCCCGGCCGCGATGACCTGAGCGAAAATATTTCAGTTCGGTCTATTGTAGGCGAGAACCTGGAGCACAGCCGCATTTACTATTTCCACAACAACGGCGACTCCAAAGTGTACGGTGGCAGCGCCGATATAATGGTGCGCAGCTTCGACCGCCGTATAGAAGCCCTGTTTCTGATAGTGAACGAGGAACTGAAGCGGGAGGTCATCAACATACTGTACTACAACCTTCTCGATAACCAAAACTCCTACATTATGCGGGAAGACGGTACTTATACCAGAAAGCGGGTAACAGGGCAGGAGGAGATCGTGGATGTGCACAAAATGTTCTACACCAGAAACCTGCAAATAGAAGGAGAAGTAGAGCTGGTTTAACAGACGACCTTCTTCCAGAGCTGCGCTTCTTCTACTTCAACCTAAAGCAGCCAGTTAAAGAATTTTTATAGCTCTTTAACTGGCTGCTTTATTTGCCCCCGAACTCCTATTTAGTAACGTAACTCTTAGGCTGAGTTAAGCCTTTTAACCTCTGGAAGGGGTAATTCATTATAATAATTTAATTGGCAGTAGCCGCCTTTAGGGTAGAGGCTACAGAAATTTGTGGGAATATTTACACTTAAGGATACATATTTTCCTATATTTAAGTTATATTTAAATTCTATTTTACCTCGAAACAATCATCTATAACCAGGCGATCCGTTACAGCCTTGGTTCAAATTAACATAGCCTGTTTCTTTTCCGCTTGGAAAAAAGATAACCTGGCTTTTTCTTAAACCAGTGCCCGGTTATCTGCCGGAAGTGCCGGATTAAACATTTAGTTAACTATAAAAACTCCTCAATAAATTGATTATCAGTTTCATAAATCACCATCTGAACCGTATGCTGCTGCTGTCGGTTGGCCTCACCCTGAGCAGTAATTTTAGTAACTTCGCTTCGGCACAAGGCGATGCAGCCACAGTAGACGCCTTTGACAGCAACTATGTAAACTGGTTTAATCGAAATGCCCAGCAAGACAAAATACAGGGTGTTGGGGTGGATCGCGCCTATACTGAGCTGCTGGCCACACGCCAACCAAAGAAAAAAATTGTAGTAGCAGTAATAGACAGCGGGCTCGATATTGAGCACGAAGATCTGGCAGGCAGAATCTGGACAAACACAAAGGAGATTCCCGGCAACGGCATAGACGACGATAACAACGGGTATGTAGACGATGTGCATGGCTGGAGCTTTTTGGGCAACGCGCAAGGCGAAAACATACGCTACGAAACCTATGAGTATGTCAGAATATATCGTAAACTGGCCCCTGTTTACGAGCGATACCACTCTCCGGAAGAGGTGCCGGCAGACAAGCGGGCGGAGTATGCCACTTACCTGCGCTGCAAAAAGAATTATGAGAAAGAGATAGCCGAACAGCAGAAGACAAGGGAGAACCTGGCGCGCTTTGAGGAGGTGCTTAATGCCTGTGAAACCGTTGTTGGCCATTACTTGGGCAAAGAAGAGTTTACGGTGGCAGATATAAGGGCCATTTCTACCAGAGACCAAACCGTGATGCGTGCCAGAGGCTGGCTGCTGAGCCGTTACGACATGGGTTTCGAGAAAGAGTCTCTCCAGAAGTACAAAGAAAGAACAGAAAACTCACTAGAGAAGCAGCTGAACTTAGCGTACAACCCCCGCACCATTCTAGGCGATAACTACGAAGATATAAACGACACAGCCTACGGCAACAACGACGTAACCGGCCCCCGATCAGACCACGGTACTCCGGTGGCTGGTATTATCGGCGGTGTTCGGAACAATAACGTGGGCATAAACGGTATTGCCGAGCATGTAGAAATTATGGCACTTAGAGCAGTACCGGAAGGCGACGAATATGATAAGGATATTGCTCTGGCTATCAGGTATGCAGTAGACAATGGCGCCAATATTATTAACATGAGCTTTGGCAAGGAGTTCTCGCCTCATAAAAAATACGTAGATGAGGCCATAAAACATGCGGAAGCCAATAATGTACTAATGGTGCACGCTGCCGGTAACAGCTCCTATAATATAGATGAAATAGTACATTACCCGACCCGGAACTGCGACGATGGCAATACTGTAAAAAGTTGGCTTGAAGTAGGAGCTTCCTCTATGCACTCAGACAAGAAGATGACAGCCGAATTTACCAATTACGGTAAGCAATCGGTAGACCTGTTTGCTCCCGGCGTAGACATTGTTTCGTTGGCACCTGGCAATAAATACTCTAAAGTAGATGGTACCAGCTTCTCGAGCCCGGTCGTGTCGGGGGTGGCGGCGCTGGTATGGTCTTATTACCCGGAATTAACGGCCGTGGAGTTGAAAGATGTGCTGGTTAATTCCTGCTCCAACTATGGCAAACAGAAAGTTTACTTGCCAGGTAGAGAGTCTTCTAAAAAGAAAAAGACCAAATTCTCCAACCTATCCAGAACAGGAGGTATCGTGAATGCTTACGAAGCCCTTAAGATGGCAGAGAAGGTGGCGAATGAAAAGGCACGTGGCGCTTAGAACAACTGTTTTTTGAATATCCCAAAAATTGCATCAAACATTTCCTTTCAACCTTATAAAACAGTTAACATGAATTGGTACAAAATGGTATTAAGTAAGTACGCAGAGTTTAGCGGTCGTTCCAGACGCAGCGAGTATTGGTACTTTATGTTGTTTAACGTTATTATTTCTATGGTACTGGCCTTAGTCGATATGGCAGTTGGCTCGTTCGGTATTTTAGGAGGACTCTACTCGCTGTTTATATTCATTCCGAGCCTTGCCCTAACTGTAAGAAGATTGCATGATACCGGCAGAAGCGGCTGGTGGATGCTAATTTCGCTGATTCCGTTTATTGGCTGGATCGTATTACTTGTTTTTACAGTGTCTGACAGCCAGTACGGCGATAACCAGTATGGGCCGAATCCAAAAACGAACTACGAGTTTGGCATGTAAGAACTTTCTATATGCAGAAAAACCTCACATGCCCAGCGGGATGTGAGTTTTTTTATGCTTCTTTTATACACGCCATCGCAACACCCTACCTCCCAATAGGCTCCTTCAACCTCCAGAAGGCCATTTTCATTAGCAGAATTTGGATTGGCACTTCCTCCGATTAATGGTTAGCTTTAGGCAATCAAATATTGCTTTATGAATGTAAACCATACACTGGCTTGTCTGGTAGTGGCAAGTGGCTTACTGCTTTCTTCCTGCTCCACCAACCCTTATGCCGCTACCAATAAATCCTATAAGAAGCAGGTGAAGGCTTATGCCCGTTCGCTGAGGCAAGTCCCGGTCACTACGCCAGGCGAAGAAGCACTCCAGCAGGGCGACTATTGGGTGGGCACCACTAATTTCAACCTGCGTAAACCAAATTTTGTAGTTATTCACCATACCGAGCAAGATTCTACCGCCCAAACCCTTAAGACCTTTACACAACCCAAAACTCAGGTAAGCGCGCACTATGTAATCGGGCGCGACGGGAAAGTGTACCACATGCTTAATGATTACCTGCGGGCCTGGCATGGTGGCATGGGCAAGTGGGGCAATAATTCCGATCTCAATTCCTCCTCTATCGGCATAGAGCTCGATAATAACGGCATAGATCCTTTTCCGGAAGTTCAGATTAACAGCCTGCTGCAGGTCCTGGCTCTGCTGAAAAAGAACTACAACATACCAGATGCCAACTTTATTGGCCACGCCGATATCGCTCCCGTTCGGAAAGTGGACCCTAGCATACAGTTTCCGTGGAAAAGGCTGGCAGAGAACGGATTTGGCCTGTGGTACGATGAGGACCTGCTACTTCCCACCTTAATATTAGAGAGTATCCCCACTTCCGACTCTACAGTGGTGCTGGTAGAAAAGCACGTATACGACAGCATCCCTGCCTCTTTTAACCCACAAGAAGCGCTGCGAATTATCGGTTACGATACACAAGATATGGCTGCAGCTACCAGAGCTTTTAAAATCCACTTTATTCAGCGCGACGTGGAGAGTCCGCTTTCGGAGACGGACCGACGGGTTTTATATAATCTTTACAAAAAATATTTGTAGCGGCCGCAGTCTACAAGTTTCAGGTAACCATCTGAACCTTACCTAGTACGAAGGCAAGTGCAGCTCAGAAGGCGGTACAAAAGAGGATGGGGTAGGCAAATCTTCTAAAAAATTTGTACTTATAATTTGACTCCTGTTAATGTCTGTGTATATTTGCACTCCCAATAACGGTAACGTGGCCGAGTGGCTAGGCTCAGCTCTGCAAAAGCTGCTACAGCGGTTCGAATCCGCTCGTTACCTCATTCTTACAACAGCTCCTTAGATTATGGTCTAAGGGGCTGTTTGTTTTTAGCCACTTCCCGGCTGTTCCTGCCTTAAATATAACACTACCCCGGCATCTCCTCCTTATCGCTGCCAACCTCTAATCGCCCATAGTTCAAAAAGGCTCCGGAAGGTCATTTTCACTGGAATAATTGCTGCGTATTCTGGCAACTATAAATAGTCCGAATTGATTTTTGTGGTAATGCTTTATATAAAATTGATTATCAGGAAACTAAATTCTATTAGCAGATATTTCATTCCAGCCTAATCTTTTGCCCTCCTAATTGCGTAGAAAACCCTACTATCTGAATAAGGTTTAGCCATCATCCTAACGAATGAAAGCATCGGTAGTGCCTGCGCTACCACACAGAACTCAAACAAACCAGAAAGCTTTTCAGCATGCTCCTACGCAGAAGGCAAGGCCTGCGCCTAGGTAATTCCCGTTCCTACATAATCCTAATTCAGAAAAACTAGTAGCATCACACCGTTTCATCATCATGAAGATTATAGATTTACGCATCATGCGTGGGCCAAATTACTGGTCAGTCGTTCATTCTAAGCTTATTGTTATTAAACTTGCCCTCACCCAATTGCAGGGTACCCTTACAGATACGTGGCCTCACTTGCCATACCGCCTGCAGAAATTGCTTCCGGGTATGGCGCATTTCAAATCGGAAGAAGGCGAAGAACAGAGTTTTTATAAAGCAGTGGAACAAGGCATGCCTGCCGGGCAATTAGTGCAGTACGTGGCATTGGAACTACAGCGAATGGCTGGCATGGAAACGAGGTTCGGCTTTTGCAAGCCTGCTCACGATCCGGAGCAGGTGTTTGTGGTGTTTGAGTATCAGGAGGAAAGGGCAGGAGAGTATGCCGCCTACGCGGCGGTAAGACTGGTGCAGGCGGTAATAAATGGCGAAGCCTACAAACTTGCGCCAGACATTGCCAGGCTCCACCAGATCCGCGAAGACGAATATTTTGGGCCAAGTACCTATTCTATTGTATCGGAAGCTGTGAGCCGGGGCATCCCTTACATCAGGCTCAATTGCCACTCGCTTATACAACTGGGCTATGGCGTAAACCAGGAGCGCCTGCAGGCCACCATGACCTCGGGCACCGCCTGCTTTGCCGTAGAAATTGCCGGTGATAAAAAAGCTACGAAAGACATGCTGCAGCAGGCAGGCATTCCGGTAGCCAAAGGAGCTACCGTATACTCCTACGATGAACTTAAAAAAGTGCTGGGTTGGCTCCAATTCCCAATTGTAACCAAACCGCTCGATGGCAACCACGGCAAAGGAGCCACCATCAACATTACCAATTTAAAGGATGCGATAAAAGGCTTCGATGATGCCCGCAAATTCTCGGATGGGGTGATGGTGGAGGAATTTATTCGGGGTAATGATTTCAGGCTCCTGGTGATTAACGGAAAATTTGTGGCTGCTGCCAGGCGCACACCGGCTATGGTTACAGGCGATGGTGCTTCTACCATCAAACAGTTGGTAGACCGAGAGAACAAAGACCCTCGCAGAGGAATTGGCCACGAAAAGGTGCTGACGCAAATTGCTATTGACAAGCAGACCCGCCGTATTTTACGTGGCAAAGGACTTACCTCCCAGAGTGTGCTGCAGAAGGGGGAGGTGCTCTACCTGAAAAGTACAGCCAACATTAGCACCGGCGGCACTGCCACCGACGTAACAGACCTGGTAGACCCTTACAACATCTTAATGGCTGAACGGATAGCAGGCCTAATTGGTCTCGATATTTGCGGTATTGACGTAATGACTACCGATATTGCCATTCCGCTGAACGAGACAAGAGGAGCGGTGTTAGAGGTAAATGCGGCGCCTGGGTTCCGGATGCATACCTCGCCTACCTACGGCCTGCCACGCAATGTAGCGGAGCCGGTTATCGACATGCTTTTTTCGCACGGAAAGCCTTCTCGGATTCCAATTATTGCCGTAACGGGTACAAATGGTAAAACCACTACCACCCGCTTGGTGGCGCACATGGTTCGAAGCAAGGGTTATCAGGTTGGCTACACCACCACCGACGGCATTTATATACAAGATAAGTTGCTCGAGAAAGGCGACACCACCGGCTCTTACAGCACCGAGTTTGTGCTAAAAGATCCAACGGTAAACTTTGCTGTGCTTGAGTGTGCCCGTGGCGGTTTGCTACGATCTGGCTTGGGCTTCCAGCAATGCGATATCGGCATTGTGACCAATGTAAGTTCCGATCACCTGGGGCTAAACGACATCCATACGTTAGAAGAGTTGGCTCGTGTAAAAGCAGTTATACCGAAGAGTGTGAGCAAAGAAGGTTTTGCCATTCTAAATGCCGATGATGACTTGGTGTACGCTATGGCCAAAGAAGTGCACTGTAAGGTTGCCTTCTTTAGCATGGATGAAAACAACCCACGCATACTCAAGCATATTGCCAAAGGCGGGCTGGCCGCCGTGTTCGAAAACGGATACATCTCCATTTTCAAGAACAGCTACAAAATTAGAATAGACCGGGTGGCTGACGTGCCGCTGACTTTTGGTGGTCGTGCCAAGTTTAACATCGAGAACGTGTTGGCAGCTGCACTGGCAGGCTACATTTCGCACTTCGATATAGAAGACATTAAAACTGCGCTCCGCACTTTTGTGCCATCACCGGCAAAAACACCAGGCCGCATGAACCTGTTTAAATTTCCAAACTTTGAGGTGCTCGTAGATTACGCCCACAACGTAGGAGGCCTGAAAGCGATTGGTGAGTTTATGCAAAACTTGAGCGTAAGCCGAAAAACAGGCATAGTAGCGGGAGTAGGCGACAGGCGTCCGCAGGATATTTATGAACTAGGAAAAGTGGCAGGAGAGGTGTTCGACGAAATCATCATCCGGCTCGACAATGACTTGCGTGGCAAAACCCCCGATGAAATTGTGAACCAACTCATGCTAGGCATAGAAGAAGTGGCACCCCACAAACCAGTAAAAGTAATACCGGAAGAAATGCGAGCTATTGCCTATGCGCTCGAAAATGCCAAAGAAGGCGCTATAATTGCCATTTTTACCGAAGACGTAGCAGAATCGGTAAAAATGGTAGAGAACTTTAAGGTGTTGGAAGATAGAAAAATAATGTTGGAACAGGAAGCTCCTTCCTGATCAGAAAGATATCAATGTGAATGATGGACTAAGGCCCTTTCCGATGGAATGGGCTTTTTTAGTTTTTAAACCTAATGAAACAATATAACGCAGGGGGACTCGGATTTTGTTCAAAGTAATGCTATTTCTGCCAAACTAACTTCAGCCGAACGCTTCCCAACTTATGAATATGAGAAGTGGAAGTATGCGTTACAAGCTAATTCGTTGATTGATTTTGGACTTTTTGCCTGCAACGTTTGCCAATAAGCTTATAGGCCAAAGCTTCTTATCTTCGTTTAGAATAAAAAAAAGCCTCTGCTAATCCGATAGCAGAGGCTTTTTTTATTTAGTTCTGTTCGTGCTATTTCAGCACAAAAGAAGTTTTTCCTATTAAGAAACCGTCGGCGTATAGCTCCACGGTGTGTTCTCCTTTTTTATATTCGGCATCTTTGTCGTACACAAAGCTTACCTCTTGCTGCGTGTTGTCAAAAACAAGATCGCGTTTGGCTGTGTAGTACATGTCTTTGTCCTCGATCTGGAAGGAGCCGGATCCGGTGCTAAGGTTATACAGAGCGGCACCATCTGGCTCAATCATGCGCATGTAAACTGTTTTGGGTTCTTTAGATGCAACATCGTTCTTGCCAAACCGGAAGGCTATTCTTATTTTGTCTACTTGCCTGGCCCGGAATTCATTCGATTTATCCTCTTTGTCTTTGCCGCGCTGGTTAATAATATTGACCGCTATTTCCTGAGCTTCCAGCCTGGAGGCCAGTTTCACTTTTTCCGAAAGGTTCTGGTTCGTGGACTTAATAGTGGTTAAGCTGTCGCTGAGTTTGTTCTGAGTTGTTTTAAGCGTGGTGTTTTCGGTGAAGAGTACTTCGTTTTCCTGCTTCAGGCGTGCAATTTCCTGGTCCTTCACTTTCAGCTGCTTCTCAAAAACATCTGCTCTTTCTCTGAACTTACGCTGGTCGGCCAGCGTGAAGCTGCTTTTTCTGAAGCCACGAAGTTGGTTCAGGTCCGACATAATAACAGTAATACGTGCCTCCAGAGAGTCATTTTCCAGACCCATGGCTTGCAATTCCTGGCTCTGCCGCTCAAAGTCAGCTTTCAGGGCCTCGTAAACTTTAATCTGATTTTCTAACTCGCTGTTTTTAATGCGTATAACTTCTGCCTGCTCTTCTGTTTTCTCTTTTTTCTGATAGTTACTATAGAGCAGAATACCGTTAATACTCACAAGGATCACGAAAAGTCCGCCAATAAGCAGCTTTCTGTTACCTCTGTTTTCGGGAGTGTTAGTTGCCATAGAAAATGGTTTTAGTTTTGTTTAATGCTAACGTTCCAATGTAGGTTAATGGATTACCGCCAGATTTGAGCAAGTATCAAATATACGCGTTTTGCTTTATTAAATATATATGATAACTCAAGATTTTAACGCCAGTTACTGGCAGAGTCGCTATAAGGTTTCACAAACTGGCTGGGATGCTGCCAGCATAACGACACCACTTAAAGATTATTTTGCCCAGCTTACAGATAAGCACTTGCGAATACTTATCCCGGGCTGCGGCAATGCATGGGAAGCTGAATATTTGTTTTCAGCCGGGTTCGAAAACGTTTATGTAGCTGATTTTGCAGAGGCTCCTCTGCAGAACTTTGCCGCCAGGGTGCCTGCTTTTCCGAAGGAGCAACTCCTGCAGCAGAATTTCTTTGACCTGCATGGGGAATACGACCTGATAGTAGAACAAACATTTTTCTGCGCCATAGCACCAGCCCTGCGACCTGCTTATGCTAAAAAGTGTGCCGAACTGCTGGTGCCGGGCGGCAAGTTGGTCGGGCTACTGTTCGATACTGAATTTGAGATGCCCGGACCTCCTTTTGGCGGAAACAGAGAAGAGTACCAAAATTATTTTGCACCATATTTTAGCTTTAAACATTTCGACATAGCTTTTAACTCCATTTTGCCACGGCAAGGAAAGGAGCTGTTTATTTGTTTGGAGAAACGAAGGCTATAGGAGAATCCGCAGATTCGTCTTATTTTGTACCTTTAACACCTCTATACTAGCTCCACAACACAAACTATTTTATGATGTTCGAAATTCCTAAATTACAACATACTGCTTCAGGTAACTTTTTCCTGCTGGCTGGTCCATGTGCCATAGAAGGTGAAGACATGGCCCTACAGATTGCCGAACGGCTAAAAGAGATTACCGACAAACTCCGGATTCCGCTTGTATTCAAAGGGTCTTACCGCAAGGCCAACCGATCTCGCCTCGACTCCTTTCAGGGCATCGGCGACGAAAAGGCGCTTCGCATTTTACAAAAAGTAGGTGAGACCTTCGAAGTTCCGACTGTTACCGACATTCACGAAACCCACGAAGCAGCTATGGCAGCAGCATATGTAGATGTGCTTCAGATTCCTGCATTCCTATGCCGCCAGACCGATTTGCTGGTAGCAGCCGCTGAAACAGGCAAGGTGGTGAACATCAAGAAAGGCCAGTTTCTTTCTGGTGCCGCCATGCGCTTTGCAGTAGATAAGGTAAGAGAGTCCGGCAACGAAAAAATTATTCTGACCGACCGTGGTAACAGCTTTGGTTACTCCGACCTGGTAGTTGATTTCCGGAACCTGCCCGAAATGCAGGCCAACCAGGTACCTGTAGTAATGGACGTAACGCACTCGCTGCAGCAGCCTAACCAAAGCTCAGGTGTAACCGGCGGCAAACCAGCCCTCATAGAAACAATTGCCAAAGCGGCCATTGCTGTAGGCGCAGATGGTCTTTTTATAGAAACGCACCCACAGCCGGGCATCGCCAAATCAGACGGTGCCAACATGCTGCCCCTCGATCAGCTGGAAGGGCTTATGCAGAAACTGATTCGTATACGGCAGGCAATTATGTAGAACAGAAGGGCAGGAAAGGGAAGTAAGGCACCTTTAGCAGAAGCTCACCTCGCAGTGTCTGGTTTGGCCTGCGAGGTGAGCCCTTAACCAAAATAATGCTTTAAAGCTCCTGGAGGCCATTTTTATTAGCGTAATTTGAATGACGGTAGCAAGTTAAAAGCTAAGCGTAAAATGCTCTTTAGGTTGCGTGGTACGAAAAAAAACGAGGCCAATGTAAAACAAGTCTACTGTCTGGAGCACCTGTGGGTGATTTTTGATAGCCTGCCAGGCCCGCTTCATTTCTTTAGACCAGTATAAGTCATCAATCACAAACACGCTTAGCTCGTGGTGTTTCTGCAGACAGGCTTCAAAATACCGCATCGTGGGCTCATAGCGATGATTTCCATCAAAAAAAGCAAAGTCCAGCTGCTCGATTTGTTGAAGCTGCTTCTCTAGGGTTTCGTCAAGGTTACCAATTACCTGCTGTACATGTGTCAGGCCTAGTTCTTTAAAGTTATTGCCAGCAGCCTGGGCAATGGCAGGACATCCTTCAAAAGTGAACAAACTGGCCCTTCTACGGGCCTCAGCCAGATAAGCAGTGGTAATACCTAGGGAGGTTCCTAGGTCGAAAATGGTTTTCGGCTGAAAATGATTGACCAGCCGGTAAAGCAGCTGCCCATATTTAGCAGGTTTGGCGGAGGTTCGGGCAATGTCTTTTACTCTGCGTTCATTTTTTAAACCTGTTCTGGAGCCGGCTCCAAAGTCTGTCACCAATAACTTCTGATCGCTGTCGAGGAGCAGCTGTCGCAGTGTCTCTACGTGGTCGTAGGCGGTAAAATGCCCGTCGTGGCAAATAACATTGTGGTAGAGATCAAAAACAAAGGGCGAATGAACACCGTGCAATTTAAAGGCCCGAAGCCTGTAGAGCAGGTACTCAGCAGCAAAACGGAAAGGGAGCACTTTTTATTTTTAGGACTTAAGACATAGGATACAAGACACAGGATGGTGCCCTGATGGAAATAATGTTTCGTTAGTTACTTTACCATACTTTACAGAAAGTCTAGTATTTATAATCTAATTTCTAATTCAACTTGTAAGGCACAATCAGCACAAAATCGGGTATGGTAACATGGAACTGCTTGCCGTCCACCATGCGCTCCATCAGGTAAGTGCCACGCATCTTGCCCATTCCGGTCTTTAGGTTGCAGCCCGACACGTACTCGTGCGACTCGCCCGGCTCTAGGGTAGGCTGCTGACCAACTACACCTTCTCCTTCCACTTCTCGTACAACACCTGCAGAGTCGTGGATAAACCAGTGCCGCCGAAGCAGCTTTACCGTGAATTCGCTGTTATTTTCTATACTGATCTTATAGGCAAATACATAGTGCTGCTGAACCGGACTGGAATAATCTGGAAGGTAATTGGTAGTGACCGTAACTTTTACGCCTTCTGTTGTTTTTGCATCCATGTTTCAGAGTTTTTTGTATACTTGGAACCGTTTCTGATTGGTATTAGCTAATACCAGCTAAAGATTCCGAAATCGCAACCCACAATTCGAACCAACTCATGACCGTAAAGATAGAAGAAAGCTGGCAAAAAGTGCTACATGATGAATTTGAAAAGCCATATTTCAAGAATCTTGTCGCTTTTGTTAAAGACGAGTACACTTCCCAAAAAGTTTATCCTCCTGGTAATCAGATTTTCAATGCGTTTGAGATGTGTCCCTTCGACCAGGTAAAAGTAGTTATTCTGGGCCAGGACCCTTACCACGGCCCTAACCAGGCAAACGGACTTGCTTTTTCTGTGAAAGACGAAGTGCGCATGCCTCCTTCGCTAATTAATATCTTTAAAGAAATTAAAAGCGATCTTGGCAAAGACCTGCCAGCCACCGGAAACCTGGAGCGCTGGGCTAAGCAAGGGGTACTGCTCCTGAACGCCACGCTCACTGTGCGAGCCAGCCAGGCAGGTTCACATCAGAAAAAAGGCTGGGAGCAGTTTACCGATGCCGTGGTACAGCAGGTCAACGAGCAGAAAGAGCACGTGGTGTTTATGCTGTGGGGCGCCTATGCCCAGAAGAAAGGTGCATTCATCAATACAGCCAAGCACCTGGTACTGCAGTCGGCACACCCCTCGCCATTTGCCGCCGACAGGGGCTTTTTTGGTAACCGCCACTTTAGCAAAGCCAATGCTTACCTGCAGTCTAAAGGCAAGGAGCCAATAGAGTGGTAAGTTTTTGTAGAGATGGAAGAATGTCTGAATCAGAAGATGCAGAGTGAATTTTTATGCCGCAGAGCCTGGCTTACTTTTTAATCGCCCCTTCAGCAAGCAGCAATTATTCTAATAAAACCGGCCTTCCAGAGGCTTTTATCAGATATTAGATGCCAGACCTTTATGTAGCTGAGAGTTGAAAGTGAATGTATACTCTTCACACAACAATTCTGACATTTCACAATTAACCGCAGCCATCTCAGATTATGCTAATGAAAAAGCCCTTCCAGAGGTAAAATGCCTTTGGAAGGGCTTGGGGTTTATTATTTCATTTCTCTGTGTTTCCGCTTCATGATCTCCTGCACAGGTATGCCTTCTATTTTACTATCGAGCCAGGATATAATGTCGAGGTAGAGAAAAGGCCGGCGTTCGTATGGGTCGGCCGCTATAATGAGTAACTTCTCCCGCAAATTAATGAAAGCATCTTTGAGCTCATGCGGCGCAATGTTGCCCAGGTTGCGCAGGAACCGGAAAATCTCGATCTGCATTTGCTGCTGGTCGTTCATTTTGCCTAAAAATCGATACACAGACCGAATCTGGTACTCCAGCACCTCATCTTCGCCCGCTTCGTAGTGGGCTATCAGGTTTAGAATGCGGGCAAAGCACTGCAAATCTTCGCGAAGGCCAACATCCCTGAAGTTAATGATTTTGTTCAGGTACTGAATACAGGTGCTGTTGTCGCCACTGCCAAAGTAAAGGCTGGCAATTTTATAGTAAAAGATAAGCCGCCGGTAAGGGTCGAGCTGCGACTGGAAGTGCTTGAGGTTTTCGAGTATCTCCGGCACCAACTTCACACCTTCAGAAAAAGTGCCCCGCATAAAGTGGGTATTGATTCGGTCGGCGTAAATGTACTGGAACAGCAGTAATTCTGTATTGGAACTGCGGCGCCGGTTCTCATCGGCAGCAAAGGCTTCCAGCTTCTTCAGTACCTCTGTAAATTTGCTGTAATACAACATATTATAAAGCGCGGCCAGGAGGTTGTGCAGCCCTTTTATATACTGCGTACTCTGCCTGTCTTGCATGCCGGGGTTAGCTTCGAAGAGATCTACCCACTTCTGTGCATACCGATAACAAGCCCTAAAGTCCTGAATGATGTAGTAATACCACACATGCGACTGATAGTAATAGAGCTTTTCAAAAAAACCTGCACCACGCATGTCGGTGTCGGGGAGGGTGGCATGAAAGAAAGCCGTGATCTGGTCGTGTTCCTCCTTGTTACGGGCATGACCTACTTTAATGTACAGCCCGTAAAGCCGCAGCGAGGCATTCGACAGCGCGTGCATCTGCGATACGTGGCGTGCCGTATCCATGGCCTCGTCGGAAAGCGCCTCTGCACGGCCCTTAAGACTACGGGTAATGTACTGCGACTCTATGAGCTTCTCAAAGTCAAGCGCCCGAAGTGCAATGTGCAGCATCTCGGCCTGGCGGGCAGCTGTTTTTACCTTCTCCAGCATTTTCAGGCTCTGTTGGTAAAAGCCTTTGTTATATAGCACCCGCGCATAATCGAGCTGCTCATGCAGCTGAATGTCCTGGTTTTGGTTGGCCTGGTAAACGCGGAGGCTGGAAAGTAACTGCTTGTACAGGTTGGCTTTGAGGTTTGCGAGCTGCACCTTTTTAATGGCAGGTACCTGCTTCAGAATCTTTTCTTCATCAAATTTATCCTGACTCTCAATGGCATCAAAAAGTTGAAGAAATTTTAGTCCATCGCTGGAGCCTTGCCTATTGGTAAACAGGCGAAAGTGCCGCTTCTCAGATCGGGTTAAAGATTTAACTAATTGAAAAACCGGATCGGTATTGGCGTTAGGCATTGTATATTTTGGTAAGTTAACTTATTTATTATCAATAATATGTAATAAATAAAATTCTGATTAGAAATAGTAGATAAACTTAATAATTGTTTTTAGAGCAACAGATAAACTCTGTTCTTGTGAGAAGAAAAATAGACTATTTCTGCTTTAATGACCAAAGTAACAATGTCGGTTCAAAAAATACAAATATTTGATACTACGCTGCGCGACGGGGAACAAGTGCCTGGCTGCAAGCTGAATATGGAAGAGAAGTTGGTTATTGCAAGTCAGCTGGAATTGCTAGGTGTAGATGTGATAGAAGCAGGCTTCCCTGTTTCGAGCCCCGGCGATTTTGAAGCCGTCAGAGCAATTGCGAGGCAAACCAAAAACGCTACGGTCTGCGGACTGACTCGTGCCGTGGAAAACGACATAAGAGTTGCCGCGGATGCGCTGAAGGGTGCCGCGAGACCAAGAATACATACAGGCATAGGCACTTCTGAACTCCATGTTAAGTATAAGCTGCGCACCTCGCAGGAAAATGTAATAGAACGTGCCGTAGCAGCCGTTAAACTGGCTAAATCTTTTGTGGAAGACGTTGAGTTTTATGCGGAAGATGCAGGCCGTACCGATAATGTATTTCTGGCAAGGGTTTGCGAAGAAGCCATAAAAGCAGGTGCTACCGTCCTCAACATTCCGGATACAACAGGTTATTGCCTGCCGGAAGAATACGGCGCTAAAATTAAATATTTGGTTGAGAACGTGAGAGGTGTAGACAAGGTAACTCTTTCTACCCACTGCCACAACGACCTTGGCCTGGCCACTGCAAATTCTATTGCCGGCGTAATAAACGGTGCTCGCCAAATAGAGTGTACAATAAACGGAGTAGGGGAGAGAGCCGGGAACACAGCGCTGGAAGAAGTTGTTATGATCCTGCGTCAGCACCCGTACCTTAACCTCGATACTAATGTTAATACCAAGTTACTTACCCTGACTTCGGCCATGGTATCTGATATGATGCGGATGCCGGTGCAGGCGAACAAGGCCATTGTCGGATCAAATGCTTTCTCACACTCCAGCGGAATTCATCAGGATGGTGTAATCAAGCACCGCGAGACTTATGAAATCATTGATCCGAAAGAGGTAGGTGTAAGCGACTCTTCTATTGTGCTGACGGCAAGGTCAGGACGGGCTGCGCTGGCATATCGTTTGCAGAAATTAGGTTACGCTTTTGATAAGCCAACACTGGATAAGGCCTATGCCTCGTTCCTGCAGATGGCTGACCAGAAAAAAGAAGTTGTAGACGCAGACCTGCACGAGATTGTTGAACAGGAGAATTTGGTAGCTGCTAATTAATTTATGGCAAAATCATTATTTGATAAAATTTGGGATGCGCACGTCGTGAAGTCGATCCCGGGTGGTGGCTTGGATGTGTTTTACATCGACAAGCATTTAATTCACGAAGTAACGAGTCCACAGGCTTTTGATGAACTCGAAGCGCGTAACCTGCCGCTCTACCGCAAAGAGCAGATTGTGGCTACCGCTGATCATAACGTACCAACAAAAAATCAGCATCTGCCAATAGAGGAACCTCTTAGCAGAATGCAGGTAGATAAACTTACCGAAAACTGCCGGAAATTTGGCGTTGAGCTTTTCGGTCTTGGTCACCAGAACCAGGGCATTGTGCACGTAATTGGTCCGGAGTTGGGCATCACGCAGCCAGGCATGACCATGGTTTGCGGCGACAGCCACACATCTACACACGGTGCATTTGGAGCTATCGCTTTTGGTATCGGAACCAGCCAGGTAACGCAGGTTATGGCCTCCCAGTGTCTGCTGCTGAGCCGCCCCAAGCGCATGCGTATTACGGTAGATGGTGAACTAAGAAAAGGTGTAACAGCGAAAGACGTTATCCTGTACATTATTGCGCAGTTAGGAACCGGTGGTGCCACAGGCTATTTTGTAGAGTATGCCGGCAGCGCCATCCGCTCGTTGAGCATGGAAGGCCGTATGACGGTTTGCAACATGAGTATTGAAATGGGTGCCCGTGGCGGTATGATCGCCCCCGACGAAACCACTTTTGAATATGTTAAAGGTCGTAAATTTGCACCGAAAGGCGAAGATTGGGACAAAGCACTGGCTTACTGGAAAACGCTGTACTCAGAAGAAGGTGCCACCTTTGAAGCTGATCTCACTTACTTTGCAGAAGATATAGCCCCCATGATCACCTACGGTACAAACCCTGGTATGGGAATTGCCTTAAATGCATCTATTCCAGATAATGTACCTGTAAGTGAAAAGGTTAGCTTTGATAAGTCACTTAAATACATGGGCTTTCAGCCAGGCGAGTCTTTGCTTGGAAAAGAAATTAACTATGTGTTTATTGGCAGCTGCACGAACTCCCGCATTGAAGATCTGCGTACAGTAGCAGCTTATGTAAAAGGCAAACACAAAGCCTTGAACGTAGAAGCCATTATTGTGCCGGGCTCTAAATTGGTAGAGAAGCAGGCTAAAGAAGAAGGGCTGGACCAAATACTGGCCGAAGCCGGATTTGAACTACGTGAGCCTGGCTGCAGTGCCTGCCTGGCCATGAACGAAGATAAAATTCCGGCCGGTGCTTATTGTGTTTCGACTTCTAACCGTAATTTTGAAGGTCGGCAGGGGCCTGGTGCCCGCACCTTGCTGGCAAGTCCTCTGGTGGCAGCTATTACGGCTGTAGAAGGTAAAATTGTGGATATAACCCAATATCTGAATTAATGGATAAGTTTGAAGTGTTACGCTCGGCAGCTGTTCCTCTGCCGATCGAAAATATAGATACAGATCAGATCATTCCGGCGCGTTTCCTGAAAGCTACCTCACGCGAGGGCTTTGGTGAAAACCTGTTCCGCGACTGGCGCTACGACAGTGAAGGCAATCCGATTGAGAGCTTTGTACTAAACGACAAGCGCTATTCTGGTAAAATATTAGTGGCTGGTAAAAACTTCGGTTGCGGATCTAGCCGCGAGCATGCTGCCTGGGCCATTTATGATGCCGGTTTTAAAGTGGTTATATCGAGCTACTTTGCTGATATTTTCCGTGGTAATGCCCTTAACAATGGCTTGTTACCCTTACAGGTGTCTGACGAAATGCTGCAGCGCCTGTTCGTGCAGATAGAGAAAGACCCGAAAACCGAGCTGATCGTAGACCTGCCGGCGCAGGAGTTTTACGTGCCGCTCTGGGAAGAGCGTGTCTCTTTTGAGATAGACCCTTACAAGAAAGAATGCCTGATTAATGGCTACGACGATATTGACTTTTTAGTGAATCAGAAAGAGGCTATAGAAGCTTACGAGAATAACAGGCCATGGGCATATTAAGAAAAAAGATTGCGGTACTTCCTGGCGATGGAATCGGACCGGAAGTGTGTGACGAGGCTATTAAGGTGCTGGAAGCAGTTGCCGACAGATTTGGTCACCAGTTTGAATTTGAAACACATTTGATGGGAGCCTGCGCCATAGATGCTACAGGCGAGCCCTTGCCAGAAAAAACACTGCAAGGTTGTTTTGAGGCAGACGCTATTTTACTTGGTGCAATCGGTGACCCTAAGTATGATAATAACCCGGCTGCCAAAGTGCGTCCGGAGCAGGGGCTGCTAAAATTGCGTAAGTCGCTGGGGCTGTTCGCTAATATTCGACCGGTTACCGCATACGATGTATTGTTGGAGCACTCTCCGCTTAAAAACGAGCGTGTTGCCGGAGCCGATATGCTGATCTACCGTGAACTGACTGGTGGTATCTATTTTGGCGACAAAGGCCGGACAGAAGATGGTGAAGGCGCTTTTGATCATTGCACCTACGACCGCAGCGAGATTGTTCGCATTACGCATCTGGCGTTTCAGGCAGCAACCACTCGCCGTAACAAGCTTACCCTTGTAGATAAAGCTAATGTACTGGAAACATCTAGGCTGTGGCGTGAAGTGGTAAAAGAAATTGCTCCTGAGTACCCAAGTGTAGAACTCGATTTTCTGTTCGTGGACAATGCTGCTATGCAGATTATCCTGAATCCGAAGCAGTTCGATGTTATCCTGACGGAGAACATGTTTGGTGATATATTATCTGATGAGGCTTCAGTAATAGCAGGCTCTCTTGGTTTGCTGCCTTCTGCCTCTGTAGGTAATACTGTAGCCCTTTTTGAGCCTATTCACGGGTCTTTCCCACAAGGAGCAGGCAAGAAGATTGCTAACCCGATTGCAACCATTCTGTCGGCTGCCATGATGCTTGAGCACTTTGGCCTGCAAGAAGAAGCTGATCTGGTAAAGAAAGCAGTGCATAACGCTCTCGACAAAAAGGTACTGACACCGGAGCTAAATGCCGCATCGCCTTACACCACAGAACAGGTAGGTAACTTCATAGCCTACTTTGTGATGCATGGTATAGAAGTTATGCCAGATAAAAACAATATAGAAGTAGGCTTAAGCACTATAATATAGAGTCAAGATTTTGTGATTTACTTTTTACAAGTAAGTTAATTTAGTTTGAGTACGATTGTAGATGTAGTTTTTTCCAAACCAAAAAAGACGCGTTCTTATGAGCGCGTCCTTTTTTTGTACCTATAAGTAAATATTTTCTGATCCTCTCCCATCGAAAACGCATACTTAAAGCTTTGTAAGGATTTTCAATAAGTATATTTAAAAGCAATAGTTTCTTCTTAGGAGCATTCTATAGGTCAACAGCCCTCCCATTAATCCGCAAGCTCTGCCAGGCTAATCAATATAGTCTCGATAAGTGCATTCACCCTTTCAAGCAGTGTATAGCTTTCTTTTTTAGTATGCTTCTACATACAAATTAATCTTCCCTAATGTCCTAGGTAACATCAATCATTTAAATTGTTAATTATTTATAAATTATAATAAAAAGTTTTTTATATTCAATAATTAAAATTAGTATTGTAATATATTTAGCTTAATTATTATTATAATATTAACTAAAATAAGGACAAGCTATGCTTCAGTATTTAAAGAACAAATTAAGAACTTCTCTTAGTAGTAATAAATACAAACCACCTCAGCCGCAGGGTGAGTTTTCAGCTCGAATAATTCACAGGCACCGTACTTTTTGGAAATCTGCTGATGCTGAATATGTCCGAAATTTACCTATGGATGCCAATATGCCGTTGGCGCAATGGAAAGCTGAACCGCATTGGCAGCGTACACTCAGCAATAAAAATAACTCACGGGAATTTGCTAAGATGCATGGTTGTCTTGTGCCGGAACTTTATTGGAAAGGTCGCGATCTGGAACAACTCGACTTTAAAATAATGCCAGAGCAGTATGTAATCAGACCTACAATTGGCCACTCCTGTAATTTGGTCTTCTTGATGAATAAAGGTTTTAATTTAATGGATAAAACCTACTACTCAGAAACGCAGCTCAGAGCTGAATTAGATAAAGCTTTGCGAAAAAATCCTTATATGGAATTCTTAATTGAAGAGTTTGTGAGAAGCGAAAGTGGCGAGTACAAAATTCCGGACGATTACAAGATTTCTATGTTCAACGGAGAAGTAGCCCTGATAGATGTTATTAACCGTGTAAGCCCTAAAGAAGGCTTATCTAGCTGCTATGACGAGAATTGGAACATGATCGAGAACATAAGTCAATTCTATAAACAGGCACCTTACCAAAAGCCTCCTGCCTGTCTGGAAGAGATGATAACATTTGCTAAAACATTAAGTAAGTCTTATGAAATATATGTAAGAATTGATTTCTATGCTACAGATAAGGGTGCTGTTTTTGGGGAGTTTACCCCGACACCCGCTGCTGGAGCTGGTTTTACTCCCAAAGCAGAACAAGTACTCGCAGGTTATTGGGACAAATATTGCAATGGTTCTATATGATCTCAGACTATACAATATTTAAGCGTTTAGCAGTGGTAAGTGTGAGGCTTTAGATGCTATTAGGCTCGAACAAATAGAATATAACATTCTGTCTTATGACAAGCTGAAAAACAGCTTGTCAATTACCATGTGCAAAATATCCATAAGCCTAATAAAACTGACTCTATACAATGTTGGTTTGATAGCAAAGAAAAATAAGGGGGCCAGCTACAATTAAGTAGCTGGCCCCCTTATTTTAAACAGTAATCATGATTGTTCTATTCTATGGTGTTGAACAACCTGTTCCACCGAATCTTGCTGAAGAAGCTTCCTTCTACGTTTGTAGACATCCAGATAAGTACTGCCTTGCCTACAATATGGTCAGCCGGTACATATCCCCAAAAGCGGGAGTCAAGTGAGTTGTGGCGGTTATCGCCCATCATAAAATAATAGTTCTGCTTAAACGTGTATTCTGTCTTCTCCTGCCCATCTATAAAGAGCTTTCCATCGCGTATCTCCGCATTTTGGTTATCCTCATAAGATAGGATCACTTTCTCATAAAAGGGTAAAGACTCCGGCGTAATGGCTACCGTTACGCCTTCTTTTGGAACATACACAGGGCCAAAGTTATCGTGGTTCCACTTGTATTTGCTAGGCACATGAGGAAAAACTTGTGGCTCAGCATCACCAGGCTCTGCACTCATCAGAATCACCTTATTAACAAAGTCCAGAGATTCTATTTCCTTAGCAAGTTCTGGTGTCGCATCTACTAAATAACCACCCTGCGCCATCTGTACATCGTTGAGGTTTATGTTGCGGTCCTGGAAGAACTTTTGCGACAGGTGGTTTTTAGCCATAATCAGGTATTTGTACTGCATCTGCGCAGGATTCTCCACCGCCTGGCCGTTTACATACACCTGCATGTTGCGAACTTCTATGGAGTCGCCGGCAACGGCAATGCAACGCTTAATGTAATTAGTGCGCAGGTCGGCAGGATGTTCCTCCTCCGGCGGGTAATTAAATACCACCACATCGTTTCGTTTTACTTCTGAAAAGCCTGGCAGCCTATATGATTTTAGCTGAATCAGTTCAGAGTAGGAGGGGATAGTGGTGCCCCAGATAGTTTGGTGTGTAAGTGGTACCTGCAACGGTGTTTTTGGCGTGCGGGGGCCATAGTGCAGCTTGCTTACAAAAAGAAAATCTCCTACCAGCAGCGATTTTTCCATAGAAGGAGTCGGTATGGTATAGGCTTCGAAGGTAGCCCAGCGTATTAAGCTGGCGGCCACCACTGCAAACAGAATGGCATCACCCCATTCGCGGGCAACACTTTTTTTCTTTTTGGGCTCTTTTTTAGTTGGTTTTGTCTCCCAGAATTTAACTTTCATGCTTTGCACTAATGTTACAGGTTCAGCATGTCTTTCATGCCATAGATGCCTTTGCGGTCTTTAAGCCATTCTGCAGCCATAAGCGCTCCACCGGCAAAGCCGGTGCGGCTATGAGCAATATGGCCCAGTTCTATCTTATCGATAGAGGAGCTGTATTCAACAATGTGTGTGCCTACTACATCCGGTTCACGCTCCGAAATAATGTTTACTTTGTTGTCAATCTCCTCATCGCTCGACCAGCCTTGCAGATTCGGATAATTTGCAAGAATACCTTCGGCTGTTGTAATACCGGTGCCACTTGGTTTGTCTACTTTCTGTAGGTGATGTACTTCCCTTATAGCTACCTGGTATTCAGGATAATCTTTCATCTTACTGGCAATATACTCATTAAAATGAAAAAACAGGTTGACCCCAACGCTGTAGTTGGAGGCATAGAAAAAGGCGCCATTGCTTTGCTTACATAGCGCAGAAGCTTCCTCAAATCTGGAGAGCCAGCCAGTAGAGCCTGAAACAATGGGAATGTTGTGCTGCAGGCAGTAGGATATATTATTGAATGCTGATTCAGGGTGGGTAAACTCTATGGCAACATCGGTGTTGGCGCCAGTAAAATTCGCCAGCTCATGGGTGTTGTGTTGGTCAATAATACCAGCTATTTCGTGCCCTTTGTCGAGTGCCATTTGCTCAATGGTTTTACCCATCTTACCATAGCCAATCAATAGAATCTTCATCTTATCTTGAGTATAATGTTAAGGTGAGGCCTGGGGTAAGGCCGTGTTGTATAGGTGTGTTTAAGAGACCAGGTTGAACTCGTAGCGATAAGTCATCACTTATGTCGAAATCTTTAAGGTGGGCATGTACATGTGCTTCTGCAATGTTCAAGCCCCAAACTCCAATAGCTAGCAGCACATTCAAATCGCGCCACCTGCGGTACTGGTCGCGAGCACGTTTCAGATTTGCTCTGCCATTTGGGTTATTTGTGCCAAAAATCTGATGATTAATGTACTTATCTGTACGATCCTCATTTGATCGCTCTATAAGGGCAGTTCTGAATTCTTGATAGTTATTATTATGATCTATGAGAAAATAGCCGATAGTACCCAAGCCTGCGTACAGGATCGGAATTTTCCAATAGCTTTTGTTGTAAGCCTGGCCTAAGCCCGGAAGAATGGCTGAGTAGAAGGCAGCCTTGGCTGGCCGGTCCCAACGGTCGAGGAAGAAGCCTTTCTCTTTAGATGTATCTGCGGCTGCAACGGCATCCGGAACATTAACCAATACTGAATCGGGACCTTGTGTAATAACTTGAGCCCGAGCAGAAGAACTGCACACCAGGAGGCAACATAATAGCGCAGCAAAGCAGCAGATAAGCCTCATACTGTATTAGTAGTTTAGAATTTCCAGGATACGGTTCAGTTCCTCAACCGATACAAACGGGATTTTAATCTCTCCTTTTCCTTCGTTGTTAGCTTTTACCATGATTTTAGTTCCGAACTGAGTTGACAAGCGAGATTCTACCTGCTTTACTTCCTCCTCATACTTGTTGAACTGGAGCTTTTGCTGCGGATCAGGCTTTTTGTTCGCATTCTGCAGGTTTCGTACCAGTTCCTCCACCTTTCGTACCGAAAGCTCATCGGCTACCACCTTTTTAAACACATCGAGCTGTTTTTCAATGGTGTCTATGTTGATGAGAGCACGGGCATGGCCCATGGTGATTACATTGTCGCGCAACGCGATCTGTATATCTGGCGGAAGCTTGAGCAGGCGCAGGTAATTGGTAACGGTTGTCCGTTTCTTGCCAACACGGTCACCCAGCTCTTCCTGTTTCAGGCTACACTCCGTGAGCAGACGCTGATAGGAGAGGGCAATTTCTATGGCATTCAGGCTTTCGCGCTGAATGTTTTCGATCAGGGCCATCTCCAGCATCTGCTGGTCGTCGGCCTTGCGGATATAGGCTGGAATAGTCGTCAGCCCGGCAATTTTGGCAGCCTGATAACGTCTCTCACCCGAAATCAGCTGGTAGCTGTTCTGGTCGAGCTGGCGCACCGTAATTGGCTGTATAATGCCTTGTATTTTAATAGATTCAGCCAGTTCTTCCAGCGCCGCCTGATCAAAATGCGTGCGGGGCTGAAATGGGTTTGTCTGGATCTGATCAATGGATATGTCTGCGATGGTGTTGACAGAGTTTAAAGTGGTAGAATCAATTTTGCCGGTGTACTTGTTTCCCTCCAGAAGAGAGTTAAGGCCCCGGCCAAGGCCTCCTTTACGTTTTGCTGTTGAATTTTTGTTATCAGACATGTAAGCAATATGTTATTTCGCCAGCGCTACGCTGTTCTTCTCTGCAATCTCGCGGGCCAGGTTCAGGTAACTCAGGGCTCCTTTGCTTTCTGCATCATGCAGAATAGCCGGAATGCCAAAGCTTGGCGACTCGCTCAACTTCACGTTTCTTGGAATGATAGTTTCAAATACCATCTGTTGGAAGTGCGTTTTTACTTCTTCCACCACCTGGTTCGAAAGGCGCAGGCGCACATCGTACATTGTAAGTAAAATGCCTTCAATGGCCAAATCTGTGTTCAGGCGCGACTGTATAATTTTAATCGTATTCAGGAGCTTGCCTAAGCCCTCCAAGGCAAAATATTCGCACTGCACCGGTATAGCGACGGAGTCGGCAGCCGTTAGCGAGTTAACTGTAATCAGACCAAGCGATGGAGAACAGTCTATGATAATAAAATCGTAGCTATTGCGTAGTGGAGCAAGCACCTCACGCATTTTTTCCTCCCGATCTGGCAGGTTAATCATTTCTACTTCGGCCCCTACCAAATCTATGTGGGAAGGGATCAGGTGCAGAAACTCCAGGTTAGGCGACACCAGAATGATGTCTTCTACTTTTGCTTCTTCTACCATGCACTCGTAGATGCTGGCCGTAATGCTGGCCGGGTCAAATCCAAGGCCAGAGGTGGCGTTGGCCTGCGGGTCTGCATCTACCAATAATGTTTTATATTCTAAGGCTGCCAGGCTTGCTGCCAGGTTAATGGCAGTGGTGGTTTTGCCTACACCACCTTTTTGGTTAGCAACCGCAATTATTTTTCCCATTCTAAAATTATAGGTTTATTGTTTGGCCTATCTCCATCAAAATTACTTCCTTGCCCGCCATTTGCGCTACTTCTTTCACTTCATCCTCATCTATTTTGATATAAGGGAATGTATCGTAGTGCATGCCAATAAATTTATCTACCTGCACAAAATCGGCTGCTACCAAAGCATCATGTATGTCCATGGTAAAGTTGTCTCCGATCGGGAGCAGAGCAAAGTCCAGATCAAATTGTTCCGGAATTAGCTTCATATCGTAGGTTAAGGCTGTGTCGCCGGCAAAATAAAATGCCTGGTTTTCGGTTTCTATTACAAAGCCTGCTGCACTTCCAGCATACGAACCGTCTGGCAGGGAGCTGGAGTGGATGGCATTGACCATTTTTACAGTGCCAAAAGGCAAAGTTACTTTCCCGCCGGTGTTCATGGGGTGCGTTTTTTCAACACCTTTGGCACTGAACCAGTTCACAATTTCAAAGGTGGCAATCAGTGTGGCGTTGTTATTTTTAGCAATCTGTTCGGCATCGTGCGCATGGTCCTGGTGTCCGTGCGAAAGCAGAATATAATCAGCCTTAATACTGTCAACATCAATGCCTTTGGCTAATTCATTTGGCGAAATAAAAGGGTCGAACAATACATTATGTTCGCCTAGTTTAAATAAAAAGCAAGACTGGCCGTAATACGTGATCTCTATCATAAGACTGAAAAATGCTTTAATATCTACACAACATACCTTAAACTTCCACAAAGATACATTATTTTAGCCAACTAAGATGTTCGCAATGCAAAGACCCTTTATATTTTTGATCCTGTTTCTACTGGTGCTTTTGTCGTGTAGCGATGGCACTAATGACGGAACGGACAAAAAAGTTTTTAAGTATAACCAGCCCGGAGCGCTCTCCTCGCTCGATCCTGCTTTTGCCCGGAACCAGGCCAACATCTGGGCAACTACGCAGCTGTACAATGGACTGGTGGAGCTGGATGGGGAGCTGAAAATCGGTCCGGCCATCGCTCACTCCTGGGAGGTGTCGGAAGACGGCCGCACCTATACCTTCTTCCTCCGCGACAGCGTATTTTTTCACGATCATGAGGTATTTCCGGAAGGCAAAGGACGAGGCGTGACTGCCAAAGACTTTGAATATAGTTTTAAACGCATAGTTGACCCTGCCACCGCCAGCACCGGAGCCTGGATTTTTAACGACAAGGTGCTTACTGATGCCACCGGAGCTATTGCAGACACAGCCTTTCTGGCTGTGAACGACAGCACCTTTAAAGTATACCTAAACGAGCCTTTTATTGCCTTCCTGGAAATTCTGACTATGCCCTATGCCTATGTGGTGCCGCAGGAGGCTGTTGCGCGGTATGGCAAAGATTTCAGGGCACACCCCGTGGGTACAGGGCCTTTTGTTTTTAAGCTCTGGGACGAAGGAAACGCTATTGTGCTGCATAAAAACCTAAACTACTGGCGGCGCGACGAGCAGGGGCAGCAGCTGCCTTACCTCGATGCCGTGCAGATTTCCTTTATTACCGACCGCAAATCGGAATTCCTCACTTTTGTGCAGGGCAAGCTCGACTTCCTATCAAGTATAACAGAAGGCTCCCGCGATATGATCCTAAACAACGATGGCAGCGTGCAGGAAGATTTTGCTGGAAAGTTCAGAGTGCAGAAGGTGCCATATTTAAATACCGAGTACATAGGCTTTCAATTAGATCCGGCTAATCTGAAGGACCCAAACCCGGCCCTGCAGGACAAGCGGGTTCGGCAGGCGCTGAGTTATGCCATCAACAAGCAGGAAATGCTGGCCTATTTTCGGAACAATATTGGTATACCGGGCCACTCGGGCATTGTGCCGCCTTCTTTGCCAAGTTACAACGATAGCCTGGTGCGCGGTTACCAATACGAACCGAAAAAAGCGCTGGAATTGCTGCAGGCAGCGGGTTACTCAGGCCAAAACCCCTTGCAACTGCGCCTTAGCACGGTGTCGGAGCACAAAGAGCTGGCAGAGTACATGCAAAAGAAGTGGGCAGAGGTAGGAGTGCGGGTGCAGATAGACATTAATCAGGCACCGGCTCACCAGGAGACGGTAGACAACGGGCGGGCTCCTTTCTTTATGAAGTCCTGGCTCGGAGATTATCCCGATGCTGAGAATTACCTGGCGCTATTCTACAGCAAGAACTTTTCGCCAGCCGGTCCGAACAAAACACACTTTAAAAATGCCGAATTCGACCGGCTTTATGAGCAGGCTAAACTGGAGCGCGATGCCAAAAAACGGTGGGTGCTGTACCAGCAGATGGACCAGATTGTGGTAGAGGAAGCGCCGGTGATTGTGCTTTACTATGATGAGGTGGTGCGCCTGACGCAAAACAATGTGCAGGGGCTGGTGCCTAACCCTATGAACACCCTGAACCTGGAGCGAGTGCGGAAGGAGTAGTGGCTGGTTGTTGATTGTTTGTTGTTAATTGGTGAATGGCTATGTTGTTATAGGGTTAATTTGGAGAAGAGCCGGTAAGACCTCGCAGCTCCTGCGAGTGTCTTGTGGGCAAAGCAGAATAACAGTCCAAAAACATTTCTAGAGGAATAGTCCCGCATCTACCCTTGTGGTCCAACATAGAAAAAACCATCTGAAGGGCAAATTCATTAGAATAATCTGGCTTGACCGTAGATTAAACTCATTACTAGTAGAAAGTACATCTCCTGAAAACCTGAGTAATCAGCGTATTTTCCTGGATCGTTAATTCAGACAGAAAAGCAGCTATTCAAATATAATCGTCTTATTGCGGTACACGAACACCTGCTCGTTGAACACCAGCCGCAGCGACTTTGCCAGCACAATTTTCTCCACATCTCTGCCGGCCTGGGCCATTTCTTTGGCGCTTTGTGTGTGGTCTACCGGTATCACGCTTTGGGCTATAATGGGGCCCTGGTCCAGTTGGTCGTTTACAAAGTGGGCTGTGGCGCCAATAATTTTTACACCACGCTCATAGGCCTGCGCATACGGACTTGCCCCTACAAAAGCAGGTAAGAAGGAGTGGTGAATATTGATAATTCGGTTAGAGAAATGGGCTACAAAATCAGCTGAGAGAATACGCATGTACTTGGCCAGAACCACAAACTCTGGATCGTAGTGCTGCACGGCCTCTAGTATTTCCTGCTCATGCATTTCCCGGCTCTTGCCCTCATGGCTGATGAAATGAAACGGAATATCAAACTTGCGGGTCAGGTCCTCCAGCACATCGTAATTGCTTATTACTGCCAGTATATGTGCATTCAGTTCATTAAACGCATGCCGGATGAGCAGGTCGCTCAGGCAATGATGCTCTTTGGTCGCAAGCAGCACAATGTTTTTCTTTCTCTTGTCCGTTAACTTAATCTCCACACCTTCTGGTAACACCTTGGTCAGGTCCTGCAGCAGGGTTTCCCGGTCGAACTGGCCCGAGAACTCGGTTCGCATAAAAAAGTAATTAAACCCTCTCTCAACAAACTCGCCATTACTGATAATGTTGAGGTTGTAGTGATACAGAATTCCTGTGATTTTGAATACCAAACCAGGCTGGTCAGGACAATTAATTAAAAGTACATGCGACACCATTGGTTGCTTTTCTGTTAAATATGGCCGTTAAATTAAATAATACTGCTGAATAACTGCTGTCTTTGTTGCAAAAAATGTAACAGATACGAGCCGCAGAGATAATTGCATGAAAGGATGTACATAATTTGTAGCACACTCCGATAACCAGCTACCCCTAACCCTATGTCTGTATATGCGCTAAAATGCTCAGGAAGGCCATTTTCATTAGAATAATTAGCTTCGGCAAGCTGTTAGACAATTTTAGAACAAAGAAGTTACAACCGACCTGCTGCTCCATGCAACGCTTACGGGCTTGTAAGGGTCCTATAGATAAGTACTAAACATTGGGTTTGGTACTTTGACTCTAAAATCTGTAGCAGATGAAAAAGAAGAAACTTACAACTGCCTTACTGAGTGTAGCCAGCGCCGCGTTTTTGCTATGCTCCGGATGCCAGGAAGATACTATTCCTGTTGATGCCGAAACTGATACTTCAGTAACTATGCGTCCGCTAACGGTGCAGGAAGCTAAAACTGTAGAAAGCTCCAACAAATTTGCCTTTACCTCATTTGCACAGCTAAGCAAGGAAGAAGGCAACAAAAATATGTTTATTTCGCCCTTAAGCATCAGCATGGCCCTGACTATGGCGTACAACGGTGCAGGAGCCTCTACAAAAGAAGCCATGCGGCAGACCTTAGGCTTTGAACTACCTACTGACGAGGAAATTAACCAATCGTTTAAAAGTGTTTCGGAGCTTTTGGGAAATATCGATAAAAAAGTGCAGTTTACTGCTGCCAATTCTCTATGGCATAAACAACAGGTAAAGCTGCAGGCGCCCTTTGTGGAAACAAATCGCACTTATTTCGATGCCACTGTGCAGGGCCTGGATTTTAGCTCTCCTGCTGCCAAAACCCAGATAAACAACTGGGTGAAAGAAAAAACAAATGGTAAGATCGAAGACATCGTAGAAGAGATCCGTCCGGAGCATGTCTTGTTTCTGATCAATGCCATTTATTTTAAAGGCACCTGGACCTACCAATTCGACAAAAAGCTGACGCAACCCGCACCTTTTCATTTGGCAAGCGGCGGCACCAGGAACCACGACTTTATGCACCTGAAAAAAGGAAAGTACCTTTTATATCAGGACAGCCAGAAACAACTGATCGACCTGCCATACGGGAACAAGCAGTTCAGCATGACGCTTCTGGTGCCGAAGGGGCAACAAACCGTTGACAACCTGGTGCAGGAACTGAATGGAGCAAACTTAGATAACTGGCTGAACGGAGCAGATACAGCTAGTCTGGACTTGTACCTGCCTAAGTTTAAGCTGGAATACGAAAAAGAACTGAAGGAGACGCTAAGTCAGTTAGGAATGGGCATTGCCTTTACAAACCAGGCAGACTTTAGCCGTATGTTGGAGGGGCATTCTAATCTGGCCATTTCTGAAGTGAAGCACAAAACCTTTGTGGAAGTAAATGAAGAAGGAACGGAGGCTGCCGCTGCAACTTCTGTAGGCATAGAACTCACTTCTTTACCGCCTTCTGTTCGTGTAGACAGGCCTTTTATTTTCCTGATCCGCGAAAAGTCTTCTAATGCCATTTTGTTTATCGGCAAACTCATGCAACCGGAGTAAATTTTACGGTTGAGACCTAGGCTCTCTAAGGCAAGAATCACCTCCGGAAGGGTATTTCCATTAGAAGAATTGGCAGAGCTGCGTTTTGGATGTATTGTCAGAGGAGCGTGGACCAAGAGTTCCTTTTACCATTATACAGCAGCCAGTCTACAGTACCAGTTGCTTACTTTGCAGATGGGCAGACTCGATTCTGCATAGGCAGTTTATTTTCCATTCCTCTAGCGAAACCCCGGCTTCTTATTCCGATTTCCTAAGTTTTTGAGCCAATTTTTAAAAAATGATAGATTTTTTGCTAGAATAAAGAATTTAATATATAACTTGGTCATCAATACATGAAAGCAACAGGTACAACTATCATAATCTCTATTATTAGCACCATCATTGGCACAATGCATGGGGAAGGAGATTATTTGGTTTAAATCTAGAAAAATAACCGGTAAGCGCCTTCCCTGAACAGGAAGGCGCTTTTTTTTATCATAAACTATATGAAGGTATTAAAATTCGGAGGCACTTCAGTAGGATCATCTGAAGGTATCTTAAACTTACTCAGCATCATCAGAAAAGAGGTTCAGTCGGGAGAAAAGCCTGTGGTGGTACTCTCGGCCATGAGCGGGATCACGAATTTACTCCTGAAAATGACCCAGGATGCAGCGGCAGGAGCGGAGTTCGAAACCTCTATTGCAAAGCTTAAGGAGCGGCACAGCGCCATTGTAACAGAAATGCTGCCCACCCAATTGCAGGAGCCGGTGCAGGCCCAGCTGCAGGAGTACTTTAACGAGGTAAGCCAGCTGCTCAGCGCCATCCGGAGCCTGAAAGAGTGCACCCCAAGAGCACACGACCTGGTGATCAGCTACGGTGAAAAGTGCTCTACGTTACTGATCAGCAAAATTGCAGCCCAATTTTTCCCGGAGGCGCTGTTTGTGGAATCCTCGGAGCTGATTAAAACCGACAGCAATTTTGGCAATGCCCGCGTAGACACTGAACTCACAGACCGACTGGTAAGCACTTTTTACCATAGCCATAAAGACAAGCTGCTGTTTATAACCGGCTTTGTAGCCAGCGACATGCAGCGCCAGATCACGACCCTGGGCCGTGGTGGCAGCGATTATACAGCAGCCCTTGTAGGTGCCGCGCTCAATTGCCAGGAAATACAGATATGGACAGGCGTAAACGGCATGATGACGGCAGATCCGAAGTGGGTGAAAAAAGCCTTTACTTTAAGCGACCTCTCTTACAACGAGGCCATGGAAATGTCGTTTTTCGGGGCAAAGGTAATTTATCCGCCTACCATGATCCCGGCCTTTCTGAAGAAGATTCCGATCATCATTAAAAATACCCTGAAGCCGGATCTGGCTGGCACGGTGATCAGCCACAGCGGCGGCACTTCTAACCTCCCGATAAAAGGCATTTCGTCTATAAACAAGATTAGCGTAATTAACCTGCAGGGAAGCGGCATGGTTGGCAGAGCCGGATTTAGCGGTAAACTGTTCTCGCTGCTGGCTCACGAGCAAATCAGCGTAATTATGATTACGCAAAGTTCATCGGAGCACAGCATTACTTTTGCCATTAAACCAGAAGATGCCGAAAGAGCCAAAAAGCTGATAGAGCGTGAATTTGAGCTGGAGCTGAAGGCCGAAAAGCTGGAGCAACCTGTAATAGAAGAAGGCTTGTCGGTGCTGGCGATTGTAGGGGAGAACATGAAGCAAACGCCGGGTATATCAGGCAAGCTTTTCTCGGCCTTGGGCAGAAATGGTGTAAACGTGCGAGCTATTGCGCAGGGTTCTTCTGAGCACAACATTTCCGTTATTATATCGCAGCAGGACCTGGCGAAGGCACTCAATGCCGTGCACGATGCCTTCTTTACTGACCTGAAAAAAACACTGAATGTGTTTTGTTTGGGCACGGGCAACATTGGCAAAACGCTGTTCCGCCAACTGCTCGACCACCGGGAGTTTTTACAGAAGCACAACGGCATACAGGTAAAGGTAATTGGTGTGTCGAACAGCCGCAAAATGCTTTTCGACCTCGATGGCATCTCTTTGGAAAACTGGCAGCAGGAGCTCGATGAGCAGGGCAAACCGGCCGACCTCGGCTTGTTTATTTCCGAAATGAAGTCGCTGAACCTGCCGAACTGCGTGTTTGTAGACAATACGGCCAGCCCGAAACCAATTACTTATTACGAAGAAATTTTCAGCTCCAATGTGTCGGTGGTAACTTCTAACAAAATTGGTAACTCATCGTCGTACAGCCAGTACCGTCTGTTTAAAGATACTGCCCACACGCACGGCGTTGACTTTTTCTACGAAACCAACGTGGGAGCCGGATTGCCAATTGTGCGCACGCTCCAGGACCTCATGATGAGCGGCGACCGGGTGCTGAAGATCGAGGCGGTGCTGTCGGGTACGATCTCCTTTATCTTCAACCACTTTAAAGGCGACGTTACGTTCCACGATGTGGTGAAGATGGCGCAGGAGAAAGGCTATACAGAACCAGACCCGCGCGATGACCTGAACGGTACCGACTTTATGCGTAAAATGCTCATACTGGCCCGTGATGCAGGCTATCCATTAGAAGCAGGCGATGTGCAGATCGAGAATATCTTGCCAGAATCGTGCATGCATGCGCAGTCGGTGCCGGAGTTTTACGAGGAACTGCAGAAAGCTGACGATTACTTTAACAAGCTGAAAAGAGAGGCAGAAGAAAGTGGCCGCGCTCTTCGTTTTATCGGGAAGTTAGAAGATGGTAAAGTAGAAATTACGCTGCAGATGGTAGACGAGAGCCATCCGTTCTTCGTGCTTTCCGGCAGCGACAACATTATATCTTTCACGACGGAACGGTATAAAGACAGACCACTGGTGGTAAAAGGCCCAGGCGCTGGAGCAGAAGTAACAGCAGCCGGTGTGTTCGCCGATATTGTGAATGTGGGTACACATTAAGTGCATACAAGTAAAAAAGGTAGTGTATACCCTCGGAGCTTTTCCAGCAATATTTCTTCTGAAGGCCATTTTCATTTGAATAATTGCTTTTCCTTTAGGCACAACTTACTTGAATGCACTAAAGTTGGCTAAAATGCCTTGATTCTTAGCAGTTGAAACCGAATGTCAGAAGTGACAAAACAAACTGCCCCGGCATCTGATGAAGGTGCCGGGGCAGTTTGTTTTTGAAGAGGTAAAAAGAATTTACACAGAAATAGGTGAGGTTAACTGAATAGAGCTTATAAGAAAGCCGATAAGTTCTTTTTGTTATGCAAGGGTAACGGTTCTCAACTATGAGTAGTTAAAGATTTTATACTCAAACGCTTTAACTTAGCACCGCCCTTTGTTTTAATCACCTAAACCCCACTTTCTTATACCCGAAGTTGTGGTGTCGTCTTATTCAGTTTCCTTTCTGCTTTTTAAGATTAAGATTGTGATTATATAAATTAAAACGATAACAAAGGGAATAGCTATAAACCTGTGTTCAGGCAAAAGATACCAAAGGGTCAGCACTAAAGTAGTTCTGGTTAATGAGTGAAAAATTCCAACCCAATGTTTTATAAGCCAAGAAAATGGTAACCACATCAATCCAGTCAGAATTCCGACAGTCATTGGAAGAGAAGTGTAATCAACAAGGAAAAATGGTATTGCTATGGAGTAGACAAGTATGGCTTGTCCAGCAGTGAAAAGAAAAAGTGTATCGAATTCATTTTTGGGTTTACTTTTATCAAGGAAATTTTCACCCGTGAATTTTGAGAGAAAGAATCCTAAATATACGATGCTTCCAGTACCAATAAAAATAGCCCAAACCGCTATAAAATCAGAGAAAAGAAGTCCGACAAAACCAATTATAGTCCAAATAATTAACCCAGCTAAAGGTGTAGCAAGGAATTCTCTACTTTCAAACTCCATTCTTTGTTCTTCGAGAGTTCTTTTGGTTTCTATCATTTTCTATAATGGATTTTAAGTATTATAGCTTTGATTTTGTTGTTAACTATGATTACAATTTAAGTTAACGTTGTTCGTGCAGCCGAAGTCCGTAGCGAGGGTTAAGGCTGTATTTGGTTGGCAAGAGTTATGCTTTTGTTTTGCTGAAAATATTCCATTGTACTGGCAGAAATTTACTTAAACCAGTATCAAAAGAATTCTAGTACATTAAAGTCTCTCCGTTATAGAATACCTCTACTATTTCTCCTACTTTAAATGGCCTTTTACTACTGGAGGCATATTTAAGCTTTATTAATTTTGAATCTTTATCATTTAATATCCTTACATATGGATAATCAAGCTTAGTATAATCATTTCTCATCGACCCTCTTTCTCTTCGATATTCCACTACTTCGGCTTTTAATTTTTCATTAGAACTTCTCTGTTTTTAAAAATGTATTTTGTTCACCGTCATAAAGACAAATACTGAAATAACGAAAGCGGCAAACATAAAAGAATCAATCATTGTAACCTTAATTTGGTTCGAATTTTTGCCAACGGATTTAGCTAAGGCACGCCTAAGTGTGCTTTAGGTTTTGTGTGCGCCCAGTATGGGGCGAGTATATTTTGAAAGAAATATACTCAGATTATCCAGAGGGTGCAAATCCCTTATCGGCAAGTTGGTGAAGCCGATTAGCAAGCCGCAAGCTGGTTCGTCGTGAGGCGTGCAGTGAAGAAAGCGGGACTGCAAAAGCCTGAACTGACGAACAGAAACTGCATAAGAGGCAGGGAGTCGTGGGTAAGCAAGCACATCTTTGCAAAGCCCCTGGCCAACAAACGACTCTGTGTAGATGCAGCAGGATTAGGTGGAAGGATAAGCGTCTTACCTGGGGAGGTCTCGTCCTGTCGTGTACAGGAGGAGAAGTCAGCAGCGGTCATAGTAGTCACCTGGAAACGAGCCGTAAGCGCTACGGAGGTCTCACAGGGTGATGAAGGACCAAACGTTAAGTTGCCCGAAATCCGATAAGGAGGTTCAAACGCAGGAGTTTGCTAGCCTTATCCCAAACTAGGGCGAGGGCACAGCTGGTGTAAAGAGCGGCTGCGCTATCCTTATCGAACCGCCGAATACGAGATCCGTACGTTCGGTGGTGTGAGGGGTGCACTGGCAGTCAATTGGCTGTCAGCCATCCACTCGATTACCTGCTAGATTTTTTGATTTGCATACTGTCTTTAGCCTCGCCAAAATAATTTTTCTCCCATTCTGATATATCCTGTTCTTCAATTAATTTAAGCCGCGCCTTTTCAGCTTTAGGTGCGCTGTATAAAAAGAAGAATAATAGAATTCCCATATAGAATAAAAGAGCTGAAGCGATAACCCACAATCTCTGCTTGTGCAACTTTGCATAACCTTCACTCTTTAGGCTCCAGCCCCATAGTATGGTTGCAGGAAGCCGCAGAAACATAAAAAACAGCTCTATTGGATCATAACTCACCATAGCCCTTTTCTTCATCTCGCATTTCTGCTCAGCTTGATATTTTCTAATTAATTTTTCAGCAGTTTTCTCTTGCTCCTTTACGGACACACTTCTTTTTACCAGTTCTGCCTTAGCCTGCTCGACGGCTTCTGGCTGCCATTTATCAGGAAAGTTTGCAATCTCAATAAGCTCATCTTTTCTCCTTTCTACTATTGGTGGATGAAATTCCATAATAATATCTTACAGGTAACTAGGGGATAAACGGAAGTCTGTTCCGGTTATTTGTCGAAAACGCCCAATAACCGGAACTGGACTAACGAATATAATATGTAGCAATTTATATATAAAATAGCCTTAAGGAAATTTTATTTATCCTATCAAAGTACAAATACTAATGTCTCCTCCAATTGGTTGGGAAGGGAGTTTCTCCTAATAACCACTGTTATATTTAGTAGAGGTTTTTCCAGGTAAAGTACTAATTTTATGCTAGTTCAAGGAATTCTGATCAAGCCTAAAAGCCCTTTATGTCAAGCTAAAGAATCTTTTTTCTAAATTTTGAAATGACAATCCATAGAGCTGCTATAACCACCAGTCCGACTATAAAAAAGAAGGCTATATCTTCATACTTTTCATCCATGAAATTGTTGGGAACATAAGAGAGTGCAAATCCACCTATAAGGGCAATAATGATTCTAATAGACTTCATATTTTTCTTTTTATAGTATATATAACTGGTGCATGAACCGAAGTCTTCGAAATTTACTAAATCAAGAAAGCGGCTCAACGTTTCCGCACCTGTGAAAGTGCCATAGTCCCTCCCTCCAGAAGCTTTTAAACGGGGTTTCTATTATACCCTAAAAAGGCTCCGGAAGGGCAATTCCATTAGAATAATTACGCCTCTTTATTTAGCCGGAGCTTCTGCTGCCTGGGTAATACCATCAAGAACTGGACGGATCTTATTGGCTTGCTTCATCATGTCGTACAGTTTTTCCTGGTCGTTGCTCTGCAGGTATTGCTGGAAACGTTGCAGGTAAAAAATATACTCGCTCAGAGCCTGGCTCAAGAACTGCGAATTCTGCTCAAAAATAGGTGCCCACATGTCGGGGGAGCTTTTGGCAAGACGTACGGTTGAGGCAAAACCGGAGCCGGCTAACGTAAATATGTTTTTCTCGTCTTTTTCGGCATCGAGCACGGTAAGGCCAAGCAAAAAAGAACTCACGTGCGAAAGGTGCGAAATGTAAGCCACCTGCTTGTCGTGGTCCTCCGGCTGCATAAAGATGGTGTTCATGCCCAGCGTATCGAAAACCTGAAGTGCTTTTTCAATGGCATCATCTGAAGATTTTTCGCGCTCGCAAATTATGTTCATTTTGCCCTGGTACAAACCTTCCAAAGCAGCGGCGGGGCCGGAGTTTTCGGTACCGGCAATGGGGTGGGCAGCCACAAACTGCTGCCGGTTCTGGTGCTCTTCTACAGCCTTGCAAAGCTGACTTTTGGTAGATCCGAGGTCAATTATTACGGCTTGAGGCGGAATAATATCAAGCAGGGTGGGGAGCAACTGCCGGATAGCTGTAACCGGAATTGCTAAGAAAACAAGATCAGAGGCAGCAACAGCTTCTTTTATCGGTAGCACCGAATCGACTAAGTTTAGCTCCAGCGCTTGCCTGGCGTTTTCGACGTTTTTATCTACACCGATAAAAGTGAGCGACGGATCTGCTTTGCGTAGGTCTTTGGCAATTGACCCGCCGATAAGTCCTAACCCTACTATAGTAACTATTTTCATATACATTCAGATTAAAGGGCCAAAGTCTGGCACAGCTTCGATAAAGCTTGTTGATTGCTGCTCATACTTTTACAGGAATGTTAAAAAAGTAAAAGAATATAAATTAAAAGAAATATCCTAATTGGTAATAAATTTTACTTACATCTTACTGTCAGAACATGTGCTTCGCTCGCTAAAAGCAAAAATGCACAGTCAATTGGCTGTGCATTTTCGCTTTTATTTTATAAAGCATTAACCTCAGCACTTTGCAAACATTGGCTGAAGTAAAGCTAAGAAATTAAATTCTACTAATGAAACTAGTCTTCCAGAGACAACAGGTGCTTGTAGATAATAGGTTAGTTCTGGTAAACTTCTTCGTTCGTACCGCACTTCAGCATGCTTTTTCCATAATACGGGTTACGTATCTCTTTTTCGGAGCTGAGCCAGTAGGCACCTTTGTCGTTAAAAGCCATAGGGCAATGCTGGTAGTATAGTTCAGCATCTGCTGCTCCAAAAGCTTTTGTCAGGGCAAAAGTAGCTTCGGATAATTCCTCTAATTGTTGACGCTGAGCACCTAAGTCTGTGGTACCGGCAATGCCAGAGGCAGTTTGCTGCACGGTAGCAGTTTTATCTTCGGCAAATTGCTTTTGCTCACCTGTCAGTGTGGCTACCGGCATTGAGTTGGTTAAGGTAACTATTCTTTCAGCCGCTGCTTTTGCATTACCGGCATTCTCTGCTACCAATGCATCTTTTAGTGTCAGGTATTCCTTTAGCAACGAGGAAATCTGCGTTTTAACAGGATCAGGAACCGAAGAGTAGGAGGGTGCTTCCACAACTATATTTCCAGTGGCAGCATCTTCATGGGTAGCATGCGCCTGCTCATGCGAATCGGTTGCCTCGTTTTTATTTTCTGAGGAGCAGGCACTAAAAGTTAAAACTGCCAAGGCGGCTGCATATACAATAGATTTTTTCATGTCTGATAGGTTTATGTGTTAAGAAAGCACAAGCCAGTATGCAATATTGCGGTGGCCCTAGCTAAAATGCAAAGTTAGAAATAAGTGTCTAATAGCCGATAGTTTATTTACTTTAAGCATGCACTTTGGCTGCAACAGCTTTGCTCGATGTTTCATGCTGCTTCTCAAATGCATAAACAATGCTGCCAGTGTGCCTGGTTTGAATTGTACTTGTTTTCGGCACTTGCTTGGTCCTCAGTGTTATAGGGAGAAGCTAAATTAAAAGTAAAACAGACCGGTAAGCTTTGGTTGTAGCAACATATAAGTACTTACAAAAACAAAATATCCGTATTTATACAAAAAATTGTATGATATTGGTTACATTTTTGTTATATTGGAGTTACTAACGAAACAAACCCATACTAATTTTCTATATTTCGCTTTTTGGTTCGGGCACTTGCTTTTTGCACTGTACTCCCTATAGAATTGGAGGATCATGGCAACGTACCAGCAAGCAAATATGCATCTACAAGACGCTTTTTACCTACCACTCCTGGTGCTTATAACTTCCATAAACGGAGCAGTTTAAGAGAGGGAGTAGCTTCTTTATCGAAAAAACATAGTCGGCAGAATGCTGCTGACCTCAAACGCAGTAATCTGCCATCTTGCTCTACTAATCCAACGGCAAGCTTCCACACTGGGGGCGCTGTAGAACCTATGCTCATTTAATTACCTGGAAACTGCTTAATGATTAAAATCGATAAAATTCAGCACACCATACTTTGGGTTTTCCTGATTGCCTTTTTAGGCAGTACCTTTTTTGCTTTCAAAGCTTTTGTAGACCTTAAGAATGCCTACCTACGCACCGACAGCGAGATTGTGACGCTTCGTATGTTGCAGGCTGTTGATAACATGAGCAACAACCTGTTTGAAATCAACGAAACCCAGAACAACTTCCTGCTAACCAAAGATCCTTCTTACTTACTGGCCTACAAACAGGCTATGAGCAAGTTCCCACAAATTCGGGAGCAGATACAACAGGCAGGGGTTAAAGACAGTCTGGAACAAATACATATCCAGAAGGCCTTGTTTTATGCACAGCAATTTGTGGACCTGGCGCATAATGGTATTCCGAACACTACCCAAACAATTCTGGCAACCACTGGTTCAGGCTGGCTGGAGCAGAAGGCAAACTTACTTGAGCAGGTAAGGCACTATATTTCCCTCATAGAAAAACAGGAGCGAAAGAATTTTGCTTCAACCGACCTGGCTCGCGTTTCCAAAACAAATCAGGCACTGCTGGTATTCATCCTTTTTTCGGTAGGGATGTTTTTATTTTTTGTCATCAATTTTATGTTGATCCGAAGAACCCTTTATGCCCGCAGAAAAACAGAAGAGGCGATCGATGAGAACCAGAAGTTGTTTTCTACGCTGTTTTACAAAAGCCCGGTAATGCTTACGCTGATGGATGCCACCACCTATAAAATAGTTGATGTAAACGAATCGGCACTAAAATTTTTTAATAACAGTAAAGCCGAGGTAATTGGGAAAGATCCGAAAGAAATTAACGTAATGCTGGACCCGGTAGCGGAGCGAAAAATAAACAAACTCCTTGATAAGAATGAAAAGGTAAAGGATTTCGAAGCTAAAATTGTGATGAGCAATGGCGAAGACAAATACATGAGCTACAGCATCGACAAAATTAACTTGGGCGGAAAAGAATACCTCTTGCTGGCATACCTCGATGTTACAAGCAAGAAGCTCTCGGAAATGAAGTTAAAAGAAAGTGAAATACTATTCTCCACGCTCTTTTACAAAAGTCCTGTCAATTTTTTTATAATCGAACTTTCTACTGGCGAGCTGCTAAATGTTAACGACAATTTCTTAAGCTTTTTTGGTTTTAAAAGAAAAGAGGTGGTGGGCAAGTCAACAAACGATCTAAACATTTGGGTAGACAACAACAACCACCAGTCTCTGGCCGCCAACCTGCAGCACATAGGAGAAGATAACCAGGAACTGCTCGTGAGAAAACGAAATGGGGAGCTGTGTTACATCCTGATTCATGGGGAGCAGTTGCAGCTCTACGGAAAAGAGTGCATGGTAGGTGCCTTTGTAGACATTAACGCCTCCAAATTAGCCGAAACTACGATTAAGCGCCTCAATGCTACCCTCGAACAGAAGGTGCAGGAGCGAACTAAGGAAATTTCGGATTATAAGTATGCCCTGGATCAATCTTCTATTGTGGCCATTACTGACCAGTCCCGCGTTATCCGGTATGTAAACAATAACTTCTGTAGAATTTCGGGTTACAGCAGGTTGGAGCTTATAGGAACGAAAAGACCAATTGTAGACCCCTGGCTACACTCAAAAGAGCATGTAGAGGAGTTGGAGCAGGCCATGCAGGAAGGCAGAATCTGGAAAGGAGAAACCCGCAACTATGCCAAAGACGGCTCGCCCTACTGGACAGATACTACCATTGTCCCTTTCCTGGACGAGGAACAAAGGCCATATCAGTTCCTCTCGATCAGGTGGGACATTACAGACAAAAAGAAAGGCGACTCGGCTTTGCTGCAGGCCATGCACGACCTGGAACTGAGCGCCAACCGCCTGAAGGAAGCGCAGGCTCTGTCGCACCTGGGTAGCTGGGAGCACAACTTCCATACCGGAGAAAGTGTGTGGTCAGACGAAACATTCCGGATTCTCGGCATTTCTTCGGACCAGACATCGCCCTCGCTAGATGCCTTTTATGCCCTCGTGCACCCAGAAGACCTGGCGGGGGTGTACAAGGTGAGCAAAAATCTTTCGGCCCATCATGCCAATTCTTCTTATGTGTGCCGCATTATTCGAAAAGACGGTGTAGAAAGGCATTTGTACATTGAGTTTGATGTGGTGCTGGATGAGGATCAGCAGTTGGTTCGCTGGAATGGCATTCTGCACGATATTACGGAGCGGGTGCTGGCCCAGCAAGAAAAAGATAAAGTAACAGCAGACCTGATACAACGAAACAAAGACCTGCAACAGTTTAACTACATCATTTCGCACAACCTGCGCGCGCCGGTGGTAAATATTATGGGCCTCACGCATTTAATGGACAAGCTGCAGCCGGACAGCGCCAAGTTCGAAGAGTGCCTGAAGGGCGTCCGCCTTTCGGTGTTGAAGCTGGATGAAGTTATTATCGACCTGAACAACATACTGCAGATACGCCAGGAAATAAACGAGGCAAGAGAGTATGTGCGGCTTACAGAGCTGGTGAACGATGTGGAGGCAGTGCTAAGTAACCGCATCCTCTTTGAGAAAGCAGAAATAAGAACACAGTTTAATGGGCTCGATCAGATTTATACCCTAAAAAGCTATCTCTACAGTATCATCTATAACCTGGTGTCTAACAGCATCAAGTACCGGCAACCAGACCAGCATCCGGTTATAGAAATTACCGGCGAGCACCATGACGGCAAAGTGAGGTTAATGTTCCGTGATAATGGGCTCGGCATTAACCTGGAAAAATATGGAGACAAAGTATTCGGGCTCTACAAACGATTCCATTTTCATACGGAAGGAAAGGGGATGGGCTTGTTTATGGTAAAAACGCAGGTTGAAATACTGGGAGGCAAAATAAGTGTGGAAAGTGAGGAAAAGAAAGGAACAGTATTTACGCTGGAGTTCGAGGCGCAAGAGGTTCTGCAGGCTGCCGAGATATCGCACTCAGCTTTGTTTTAGAGAGTTGCTTGTGAACGGTAATGTCTGCCAGCAAACTTGTGCAGTAGCCCCTTCAGTTGAGTAAACGCACCTCCAATTCTTTTAATGAAAATGGCCTTCCGGAGCTTTGCCAGATACATAAGGCAGCAGCCGCTCCTCTGCTTACACACTCCTGATTTCTAATTTTAAATTAGGTGCAGCCAGTAAATTCTGCTAATAAAAAATGCCTTCCGGAGGCAATTTTTGCTCCGGAAGGCATAGGGTATTAATGTGTTCAGATAAGACTATGCAGAATTTCGTTCGGCGTTAATAATGCCAAAAGAACAGCGCATCACCAATTTTTCGTACTTGGCTTTGTTCTCCAGCTCCAGTTTCTGTTCTTCCATTTCCCGGATTTTGGTGAGCGCGAACTGCTGTATGGTTAACAAAGGCAGCTCAATGCGCTGACGCATCTGAATAGAAAGTTGATTTACCGGCTTATCCTCCATTAAGGTAGAAGTGCCAGCCATACGGAGCAGACAGCTGCGGGTGCGCTCAAACTCTTCGTAAATCATGTTCCACAATTCGCCGTATTTCGGGTGCTTAGCCAGGTAAGCTGTTAGCGGGAAAAAGCATTTTGTCATGGCCATCTCGCAGTTGTCCATTAAGGTTTTAAAGAACAGCGAGTGCTTGTACATGGCTTTTATTTCTTCCCATCGGCCTTCTTCTTCCAGCTTTTCGAGGGCGGTGCCCACACCGTAGTAGCCTGGCAGGTTCTGCTTTAGCTGACTCCAGGAGCCCACATAAGGCACGGCGCGCAGGTCGTTAAGGTTCATTTTGCCAGGTTTGCGCTTAGACGGCCTGCTGCCAATGTTGGCCTCGGCATAGTAGCGCAAGGGGCTGGCGTACATCAGGTACTCCAAAAAGTTCTCGTGGCTCTTCAGCGTGCTGTAGGTCTTAAAGCTTTCGTCCGACAAGCGCATGAGCAGCTCTTCTTCACTTGCTGTAAGAGTGGTTTCTTTTGTATGAAACAGGGCGTTGCTGATGCCGGCATGCATGAGCTGCTCAATGTTAAACTGCGCAGCATCTGGTGTGCCAAAATTAGAGCTGATCGTTTGCCCTTGTATGGTCAGCTGTATCTCTTTGTTCGAAATGTTACGGCCCATCGAAGCATAGAACTGGTGAGTTCTGCCACCGCCTCTGGCTGGCGGTCCGCCACGGCCATCGAAGAACACGACCTGCACATCATACTCCTTAGAGAGGTAGCTAAGTTCTTCTTTCGCTTTGTAAATGCTCCAGTTCGCCATCAGATAACCACCGTCTTTGGTGCCATCTGAGAAACCGAGCATAATGGTCTGAATATTATTTCTTCTTTTCAGGTGCTTGCTGTACACCTCGTGGTCGTAGAGTGCTTTCATAACGGCACCGGCGTGTTTAAGGTCGTCGATGGTTTCGAAAAGCGGCACAATATCTACGTTCAGTTCTTCCGGCTTCCAGCCACTCAGCATAAACAAGCCATACACTTCCATTATATCCAGTGGTTTGGTGCTGTGGCTGATAATGTAGCGGTGGCAGCCAGACTCACCATTGTGAAGTTGGATGTTTTTTATAGCCTTCATGGTTTCCAGCGTGTCCTGGTACAGCTCGTTTTCGAGTACGTAAGGAGGCACGGTAGAATTAATTTTCAGCAATGCTTCCAGCTTCTGCTCATCCGACAGGTCGTCGTAGTTGCGGGGTAGGGCAGAAGTGGTTTCGGCAATGGCCCGCAGCACCTCAGAGTGAATGCTGCTGTCCTGTCTGATGTCGAGAGAAGCGAAGAAAAGCCCGAACAGCTCCACTTTATAGATTAGCGTATCAACCATGTTCAGGAACAGGCTGTTGTGCTCATTAACCAGCTTGGCCCGGATGTGCTGCAGGGTGTGCAATACTTCTTCTTTGCTCAGGTCGAGGTTATAGCCAGGCACAAACAGGTTGTTGTAAAGCCTTTCCTCCAGCGCAACCAGCACGTTAGAAACTCCCTTAAAGGTAAGTCTGCGCTTCAGCCTGCGAACATCAAGGTAATACGATTTAATAATGGCTCCTCGCAGTGCGTCGGCCACTTTGAGCGTGGTAGGCGCATTTACAAAAGGATTACCGTCTCGGTCTCCACCTGGCCAGAAACCCAAGTGAATTAACGGGTTATCTCGGTTTACCTCGTTCGGAAACTGGCTGTAGAGGTAAGACATAATATTGCCTGCCGATTGATAAAACACATTCTCCAGAAACCAAACCAGGTTCATGGCCTCATCATAAGGCGTAGGTTTTTCGTTTTTGAAGAAAGGTGTTTTTCCTAGCTGGCGCAGGTAGCTGTTTACCTGCGAAGTATTGTCGTTGAGAAGTGCTTTAGAAAGATCGTTTATGATACCAAGCACCTCGCTAGGGTAAAATTGAGTGGGGTGCGCTGTTAGCACCAGCCGCACCGAAAAGTCTTTCAGTTTCTCGGCCAGCTGCTCTTGCGAATTAGTATGCAGCACCTCCGATTCCAGGTGTTTGAGTGTACCAATGCCGTTCATGTCGTGTATGTCGCGGTATGCGGCATCCTCCAGGGCATCGAACAATACCACCTGTCTTTCGGCATATTGCACAAAACGGAAAAGCAAGTCAAGCATTTCCTGCTCCGTTTCGTAAGTGGTATACTGCTTCACAAAGGAGGTAATAACCTCGCTGGGACTCTGCTTTTTGCTGAAGCCTTCTTCGCAATGAATCAGGAACACAGAAAGTAAAACGCCAGTTTTTTCAACTCTGTGAAAAGGGAGAGCCGTAAAGAGACTGTTGTAGAGCTGAAATTTAAGACCTACCTGCTTATTGTAGATTTGTAAAGTGGTGTTGGCAGAAGTATCCATAAATTGATATTTTTTGCAATAATAGCCTTTTTTTAAGCATTTAATACAATAAACGGTATATTGTTTTCAAATTTTCGTAAGAATTTAAAGCAATTTCACATTATTAGCTGCTTTATCCTGTTTGTACTCCTGCAGTTGCTGTGGTACCTGCACCTGGTATGCCTGCCGCTTAGCAGCAAAAAGCATGGCTGCCGAAAAAGGCAAATGCCCGATGCTCATGTTTTAAATTATTTAAATGAAAACCGCCTTCCTGAGCAGTTTTATTCTATTGGAGACCTTGGGTTGCTTAGAGCCAGTAAAAGAAAGAAACAACAAACTTAACTACCCTGCAAAGGCCGCCCGTTAATGGCTGCAGTACCAGGCGGCTAAGGCTAAAGAAGAACTATATGAGAGTAACTTTTGAAGAAATGAAAGACCAGTTTCAACGGGTGCTGGTGAGCGTAGGATTTAGTGAAGAAAGGGCAGCCCTCTGTGCCCGTATTTTCGCTGAGAACAGTAGAGATGGTGTGTATTCCCATGGCTTGAACCGGTTTCCGGTATTTGTGCAGATGGTAAGAGACGGGCACATTCATGTAAAGGGAGAGCCGGTATGCCTGGAGCAAAACGGCGCAGTTGAGCGCTGGGATGGACAGTTGGCTCCTGGAATGTACACGGCTACCCGGGCTATGGAACGTGCCATAGGTCTTGCCAAAACTCACGGGCTAGGCGCTGTGGCTGTTAGGAATACAAACCATTGGATGCGCGGTGGCACCTATGGCTGGCAAGCCGTGGCAGCTGGCTGCATAGGTATTTGCGCCACCAATACCATTGCCAATATGCCACCCTGGGGCGCTACCGAACCGAGGCTAGGTAATAACCCGCTGGTAATGGCGGTGCCGAGGCAGGAGGGGCCGCTGGTGCTGGATATGGCGATGTCGCAGTTTTCGTTTGGTAAGCTGCAGGAATACGAACTGAAAAATAAAACGCTTCCTGTAGACGGAGGCTTCGACCAGAATGGCGAACTAACAAAAGACCCGGCAGCGATTCGTGAAAGCTCGCGGCCGGTACCGATCGGGTACTGGAAAGGATCAGGTTTATCGCTGATGCTGGATGTGCTGGTGGCCTCGCTGAGCGGTGGGCGCACAGTAGCTCAAATAACTGCAGAAGGCACTGAGGCAGGTGTGTCGCAGTTTTTTTTATGCATCAAAGCTGATACCCTGGACCAGCGCATCAGCGAAGAAATAATTGAGTATGCCAGAACAGCGCAGCCAGAATCAGAAGATGCTTCCGTACGATATCCAGGTGAAGGTACTCTGGCTACCAGACGGCAGAATGAGAAAGAGGGCATTCCGGTGAATGAGGAGATTTGGCAGCAGGTGCTGGGGCTTTAGTGGTGCCTAAAAGCAAAAAGGTGCGGGAGTAATACTCCGCACCTTTCTTAACATATCTACATCAGGTTGTTGATTAAGAATCAGGTTGTTAATTAATAATTGTCATCTCCCTTTTCCTCTTACCCCTTTTTTGTCATCCTTGAAGGATCTTGTGAACGAGAGGCTTTAGCAATTGCTATAGTCTTTAGGCCAAAGTACGTATAGTTACTTTTCCTGCTGTGACCTCGGAGTGAAGGTGTTGCATTGCCTCAGTCATTGTTCTTTTTGTCTTGATACAAAAAGAACTAAAAAAATCAAGACGATTTTGAACTCGCTGGGTGCGCCCGGCAGAGTTGTTCCCTGTAGCTTTCTGCCGCAATAGCTGTGTTTATTGTTAACTCTCTTTCAATAAAATTATTCTAATGAATTGGGCCTTCCAGAGGATTTATAAGATGGAAGGGTTAAGGGCTTTTTCTTATGCTAAAGTTATTTCTCCACGACTTTGATTAAGGTGCCTTTCTCTAGCCTGTCGTCCAACTGCATGCCATTCAAGATGGCTAGTTCGTTCAGTTTGCTGTCGGGCATGTTAAAAGAGCGAAGCACCTGCGAAAGCGTAGCTGCCTGTGCCACTGTTTTTATTCTGATGCGGTCTGGCTTTCTGTTGATTTTCTCCTGATCGGTAAGCTGCTTAAAATTTTCCATCGTGCTGGAGAAGAGAGGGGCATAGGTGTTAAAATCGTTCGCCGTGGTAATACCCATTATGCTGTACATATTGCCGCCATACTGGATGAGATAGGTCAACGTTCTGATAACCCCTTGTTCCTGTTTCTGGTCTGCGATTATGGCAAGGGCAGGCAAGCCGTTTACTGTCACCTGCTTCGACTCTACCACCTCCAGCTTGTATTGCTGCAACATTTGCTGTCCGGCTTCTTCCAGCGTTTTGCCCGGGGCCAGCGTCAGTGACATTACTGCCTTGCCGTCTTTAGGTACCATCTGCACCTGCTGCGGTGAGTTTTGGTAAGCCCAGGCGGTAGGAATCGGGAACTGGAACTTCAGCTCCGGGTGGTAAAATACCTGGTTCTCCACAAAGCCTTGTTTAGGGTCTTCGCCATACACCATGCCGTCTATCATTTTCAGGTAGCTGTTACGGTTAACCTGCAGGTTGGTGACGTTTTGTTTCTGCTTTTCCTGTGCGGCCAGCTGGTTTACGGTGTTGTAGCGGTCCCCGGGGTTCGGGTGCGTCGACATAAAATCTGGTACGGCCTGCCCACTACCTTCCTGTTGGCGCTGCAGCGTAGTAAAAAAGTCGGCCATTTCTTTGGCATCGTAGCCTATTTTGGTAGAATATTCTACTCCCAGTTTGTCTGATTCACGTTCATCGTCGCGTCCGAATTTCAGGAACAAAAGCCCAAGCCCTTGCGAGGCTGCATCGCCTAGCTGTGCAATCTGAGGCGATACCACCATGCCCACAATCAGGCCGGCCTGTGCCAGAATACTTTTGCTCTGCTGTTTGGCAGAATGCCTTGCCGTAATGTGCCCGATCTCGTGGCCTAACACTCCGGCAAACTGCGCCTCGTTGTTAAAATGAGCCATAATACCACGCGTAAAATAAACATAGCCACCAGGCACAGCAAAGGCATTTATAACAGGAGAGTCTACTATTTTAAATTCGTACTGCAGGTTTTTGCGATGTGAAACAGAGGCCATTTGCTGGCCTTTCTCATTAATGAACCGCTGCATGGCCGGATCTTCATAGAGGCCAAATTGCGCCACAATTTGTGGGTCTGCTTCTTTGCCCATCGCTATTTCCTGGCTCTCCGACATAAACATGACATCGCGTTTCCCGGTAACAGGGTTCGTGGCGCATGAGTTAAATAACAGTATATTCCCGGCCAACAGGCCAGTAAGCAGATATTTTTTCATCTTGCTTTTTAGGTTAGTAGGTGAAACAAATCGAACGCAGCGGTTGCTGCTATTCCTGAGCAACGGCCATGTGTTAAAATAGTTGCTCCAGCTTGTGTATTATAGCTTTTCCCGGATTACAGGCAGGTTTAGCTGTTCTGTCTTTTAACTTACCAAGACCGTTGCATCAACTATACAATATGCGACCCCATAGCTAAATATTGTAAAAAGAATAAAGCAGAAAAATGTACAACAGATGCGAAATTTCTGAAAAACCGGCACGATTAGCAATACTTATTAAAATGTAATACTAGGCATTTCTTTTTCTTCTCTTAAGTTCAGTCAATTTCGTTTTAACTAACAATAATTACACTTTACCACAATTTTTGTCCATTCTGGAAACCTTTTTCTTTAATTGCAGATAATATAATTATACCGTTATATATTATTTCATTTAATGTATGAAGAACTGATACACTTTAATTATTCCCCAAGGGAGCATTAACAGCTTATTATTTAGCAACTAAAACTATTTATAGCAGATCCTAAGTAGGAGTATTTATAGCTTCTATGCCCTTATTTCATCCGCGTTACCTGATCCAGCTGTACTGCTCCTGCTAAAAATTATAGGCTCGCACCATCTTCTGCTGGTAAGAAACCTGGCAGACTCACTTATACAAACCAAAAGTTACACACATGAAACAAACTTACAGTATAATTTTACTGATTGGCCTCTGGGTAGGCTTATCCGTTCAACTTTTTGCGCAGTCAGACAAGGCTATTTTGCTGGGCACCCTATCGGAGGTTTCGGCCGCATACCGGGCTAAGGTGGTGCAGCCCAGCACGAGGGGCAGGTCAGCTTCAAACAACAAAATAACGCACCAGTTGCCAGGGCAGGAACAGTTGGTTATCTCTGTTCAGTCTAGCAAACAGAAAGGAAATACAGAGACATTTTATGGGGAGGTAGAGGCTGCTAAAAAGAGTAGCTTCTATTTGAAAATTGCGGATGATCAGGTGGCTGGTTCCATCATGTTGCCCGATCAGAAAAAGCTGTACCAGTATGTGTCTACCGAGCAGCGGCTGGTGTATTTACAAGAAGTCGACATAGACTCTGTACTTTGTATCGGTTTTCCGGAGGGGCCAGATAGTGTAGTATCTTCTAAAGGCGCGCCCCCCATCATTCCGCTGCTAGAAAGTTTACCCGGAGCGAGATCGGTTATTTTCCTCGATTTTGATGGGCATACGGTAACCAATACCATCTGGAACGATAATTTTAACCAGGGAGAGCCAATTGTAGCTGAGCCCTCCGATTTAGCAGTACCAGAAATGGTGGAGGCCTGGAAAATTATGGCGGAGGATTTCAGCCCCTTTGAACTAAACGTTACCACCGACGAAGCTGTTTTTAACCGGGCTTCCCCAGATCGCCGCATGCGGGTGATTTTTACACCTACCGACTACTTTTATCCAGGCTGGGGTGGGGTTGCTTATATTGGATCTTTTAACTGGGCCAACTCCTTTTATGGCGAAACACCTTGTTGGGTCTGGAATTCTTTTCTGGGTAAATATGCCGGCGAAACAGGCTCACATGAAGTGGGCCACACCCTCAACCTGCTCCACGATGGCCGCAACAACCCTCCGGAAGAGTATTATTACGGGCTCGATAACTGGGCACCCATTATGGGAGCAGGCTTTTTTGTGCCGGTAGTGCAGTGGAGTAAAGGCGATTATCCTGATGCCAATAACTTTGAAGATGATTTAGGCATTATAGCGTCGTTTCCCGGAGTATCGCTTCGCACAGATGACCATGGCAGCACGAGTAGCACCGCGACCCCACTGCTGCTGACGGAAAGCGGGGATTTGCAGGAAGGAAAAAACAAAGGCTTAATAACCACGCGGACGGATGTGGATGTCTTTTCTTTTACTACTAGCGGAAGCACCGTTAGATTATGGGCATCTCCACTCTCTGAGCATCCCAATTTAGATATAGGTCTCACTCTGAAAGATGCTGATAACCAGGTAATAGCCATTAGCGATGACAGAGGGATGAGCGCCATTATAGAAACGGATTTAGACGCAGGAACTTATTACTTGCACCTGGAGGGGACTAAAGGCAACTATGGAGCCCCTTCCGATTACTCTTCCATAGGAGAATACGTTTTATCCGGCACCATTAATGACCAGAGTAAGCCTATTATTACAATTACGTCTCCACAGAATGGCGACACCTTTACTGCGCCTGCCACCATAGAAGTAACCACAACGCATGATCAGACATACCCTAACCTGGTAATGGTTGTGTTCCTAGCAAACGGAGAAATAATTGGGGAAGATAGAACAGCACCATTCTCCTTTACCTGGTCTGGAGTAGGGGAAGGTACCTATAATATTATGGCACAGGCAATCGATCCCAGGAATGGAGTCGTAGATATTTCTACTGTTACTATTCATGTTGCACCCGGTGTGGCTTCGGGTGGCATTACCAGAGAACTATGGACCAATGTGCACGGGCCGGCCATAGGCAATATTCCTTTCGATACCAAACCCACCAGCGAAGACGAGCTTCCGGTTTTTGAGACACCAGCCAATATTGGCGACAACTATGGTCAACGTGTGCGAGGATATGTTCAGGCACCGGAGACGGGCGAATATACCTTTTGGATAGCCGCCGATGATGTGGCAGAACTCTGGCTCAGCACCTCTGAAAATCCTGGCCAGAAAATGAAAATTGCCCAGGTAGACCGCTGGACAAACCCAAGGGAGTGGAATAAACACGGCACGCAGCAGTCAGGCAAGGTGATGCTACAGGCTGGTAAACGCTACTACATAGAGGCGCTGCACAAAGAGCAGGGTGGAGGCGATCATTTGGCTGTAGGCTGGCAACTTCCTTCCGGATCAATGGAAAGGCCCATTAGTGGCGACCGCTTGGCGCCCTACGATGGCATCGGCACTATCTCTCAGGAACTCTGGACAAATGTACATGGAACGGGCACAAGCAGTATTCCGCTCCAACGCAAACCTAATAGCACAAGTGAGTTAACAACGTTTGAAGCTAGATCGAACATCGGCGACAACTACGGGCAAAGAATCAGAGGCTTTGTGCGAGCACCCGAAACAGGCGAGTATATTTTTTGGATTGCGGCAGACGATGTGGCAGAGCTCTGGCTCAGTACCTCCGAGGATCCTGCTCAGAAAGTGAAAATTGCGCAAGTGACTAGCTGGACAAATTTGCGACAGTGGACCAAATACGAATCACAACAATCGGTGGCCATACCACTAGAAGCAGGCAAACGCTATTACATAGAGGCGCTGCACAAAGAAGGGGGCGGTAGCGACCACCTGGCTGTGGGCTGGCAATTGCCCAATGGAAGTATGGAGCGGCCTATCGGTGGTAACAGACTAATGCCTTATGATGGCACCGGAACCATTTTGCATGAGTTCTGGGCAGAGGTGCATGGGCCAAGTATTTCAACAATTCCCCTGGAAAGTAAGCCAACACGGGTTGGAGAGCTAAGTATATTTGAAACCCCTTCCAACATCGGAAATAACTACGGCCAGCGGGTGCGGGGCTATGTGCGAGCTCCGGAAACAGGCGACTATACCTTCTGGATAGCCGCCGATGATGTGGCAGAGCTTTGGCTCAGCACCTCCGAGGACCCATCCTACAAGCAGAAAATTGCCCATGTAGAAAGCTGGACCTACGCACGACAATGGACCCGCTACAATGCACAACAATCTGAACCCATTCGCTTACAAGCGGGCAGGCGTTATTATATAGAAGCGCTGCACAAGGAGCAGGGCGGCAGCGATAACTTGGCCGTGGGCTGGCAGCTACCAAGTGGTACCTTGGAGCGCCCTATAGGCGGCAACAGATTGTCGCCATTTGAACAGGGCCCACTTGTAGAAATGCTCGCTGCTACACATCAAGTTGTAATTCAGGATAGAGAAGCCTTTTCAGTATATCCAAATCCTGTGGCTCCGGGGGGCACAGTAAAACTGGCGCTGGAAGAAGTTTACCCTAGGGTGCGCGTTACCTTCTATGAGCTGAGTACCGGCAGAGCTGTTCTGGCGCAGGAGTTCCAGGATGCACAGCACCTGCAACTCGACCTTAAAACGGTGGCGAAAGGCTTGTATGGTGTAAGGGTAGTAACTGACCGTAAATCCTGGACAAGTAAGCTGGTCGTGCAGTAGATTGTTGGGTTGGGAGGCGTAGGCTGCCCATGACTCACATCCTGAAAAACCTAAACCTGGCGGAAGACCTCTTCATGCGCCAGGTTTAGGTTTTTACAGTTTCTGACGAACTCTTCTTTGTCATCTTGAAAAGAGCTTGTGGGCGAGAGGCATCGGCAAAGGCTATTAGCTTTAAAGTCTAAGTTTACATGGCTGCTGCTACTTCCTCGCTAGTGCGAGCTTGTAGCTCGTACTTTTATGCCAACAGTTTAACTATCTAACGTGATCGAGATTTGCTTGCAATTGCTTTTAGCTTTTTAATTTAAGTTCGCATAGTTGCTGCTAAGGTGTTAGCCATAGCTATTTGTTTCATTGCTTGTTTTCCTGTTCTTTTTGTCTTGATACAAAAAGAACCAAAAAAATCAAGACGATTTTGAACTCGCTGAACGCTCAGACAAAAAATCGTCGACTTGTGCACATGGCTCAGGTGTTCTCACTGTAGCTTCCTGCCGCAATACCGCAATACATTGAGTATGCTTAGCTACTAGCTAAATTATTATAATAAAAATGGCCTTCCAGAGACTTATAATGGCAACAACACCTAAGGCCTGGAAGGCCATTTTCTATCATACGAGCTTACTTAGTAGCAACAGCCTGAAAAGTGTCGAGTACATTAGTGATTATTTGCAGAAGAGCAGTAGGATAAACGCCAATGCCTACTAGCAGCAAGGCAAGCAGGGTAAGCGTGCCCATACTCGCTACATAAATAGAGGGCCGCAATTTATAGCTGGTGATGGTAGTAGCATCATCTGCTGTCTGAAACATAACGGCTATAATTTTGATATAATAATACAGCCCGATAACGCTGTTTATGACCAGTGAAACTGCTAACAGCCAAAGCTCTGTACGTACACCAGCTGCCAGAATATAAAACTTACCTACAAAGCCTCCTGTAAGCGGAATGCCAGCCAGAGAAAGCAGCATAGATGTAAAAATGGTTGCTGTCCAGGGTCTGCGCCAGAGTAAGCCTTTGTAATCGTTGAGTTGTTCGGCATCGCGCACCTTATCGGAGAGCATGGCTATAATACCGAAAGCACCCACGGTAGTAATAAAATAAGCCACCAGGTAAAAGGTAACGGCCTGCACACCCATTTCATTGCCTGCCAGGAAAGCTACGAGCAAGTAACCCATATGGGCAATAGAAGAATAAGCCAGCAGGCGTTTTACATTGTTTTGCATCAACGCCAGCAGGTTGCCCACAAACATAGAGGCAATGGCAATAACCGTAAAAATGAGCAGCAGCACAGGGTACCGGAAACCATCCACCTCCATAAAAAACCGTATCAGCAAGCCAATTATACCACCTTTCGAAACGGTAGCAATAAAAGCCGTGACAGGGGCGGGAGCGCCTTCGTATACATCAGGCGTCCACATATGAAAGGGTACCACGCCAAGCTTAAAACCTACGCCCACAATCATCATCCCGAACCCGGTAAGAAGTAGTAGTGGAATTTCGTCAGATGCAGCAATAGAGGTGGCTACGGCAGCAAATACCATGGTGCCGGTGCTGGCGTAGACAAGGGCCATGCCAAACAGGAGAAAGGCAGAAGAGAAAGCGGCCAGGATCAGGTACTTTATGCCGCCTTCGTCGGAGCGTTCACGTTTTCGGAGGTAGGCGATCAAAGCATACAGCGCTACACTCAATATCTCCAGGCCCAAAAACAAAGAGGCAAAATGGGTACTCATTACCAGCACGCAAGCACCGAGCGTAGACAATATCAGCAGGAGGTAATACTCTTCCTTCCGCTCCTCCCGCTGCTCAAAGTAGGCATACGACAGCATGCTGATAAGCAGGGCCGTAAGCAGTACCAGTCCCATATAAAACACCGCAAAACCATCTATAATAAAAAGAGGAGCGATGGCATAAGCTCCCTGCACCTGCAGTTCAAACAGAGCACCAAAGGCAGCCAGAAAAGACAATGCCGTAATGACATAAATAATTTTATGATTACGCCAGACCGAAATCACCAGCATGTTAATGATAGCCCCAAATGTCAGGATGAGGAGGGGCATCAGGTGGAGAAAGTCATTTGCGTTCATAAAAAGCTCCTTTCAAATTTTGAAAATAAACAGAGTCTGCTGCGGGCAGGTAAAGAGCTGTTTGGCTGACAGGCTCCACTTCCTGCGGCACCGAAGGCTTGTTATAGGCTTGCAGCTGCGCCTCAATAGCCGGTTTGGCCAGGTCGAGCACTGGCTGCGGGTAGAGGCCAAGCCAAAGAATAAGCACCAGCATGGGAGCGGCAATCAGCATCTCGCGCACGTTCATGTCTGGTAGTACTGTTTGCTCCAGGTTTTTCTCTAAAAATATTTTCTGCATGATACGCAGCGAGTAGGCCGTAGCCATAACCAACCCGATAGTGGCAAATACCGTGAGCCAGTTGTTTGCCTGCCAGGCCCCCACCAGTGTCAGAAACTCGGCAATAAAGTTACCCAGCCCAGGCAAGCCAAGCGAGGCCATGACAAAGACCAGCGCCACCACCGCCATCTTAGGAGCCGTGGCCCAGAAACCGCCCATTTGCCGGATATCGCGGGTGTGCAGGCGCTCGTAGAGGAAGCCAGCCAGAATGAACAGGGCTCCGGTGCTGAGGCCGTGGGTAATCATCTGCATGACCACGCCCTGCAGTGCCCACTCATTAAAAGCGAATACGCCCAATATTACAAAACCCATGTGGCTCACGCTGGTGTAGGCAACCAGCCGTTTCAGGTCGGTTTGTGAGAAAGCGAGAATAGCTCCGTAAATAATACCGATTACCCCCAGTAGCATGGCCCAGGGGGCAAATTCTACTGTAGCCGTTGGGAACAGAGGCAACACGAAGCGCAGCAATCCATATGCTCCGGTTTTAAGGAGGAGGCCGGCTAATATCACACTGCCTGCTGTTGGTGCCTGCGAGTGGGCATCGGGGAGCCAGGAGTGAAACGGCACCACCGGCAGCTTTACCAGGAAGGCAGCCAGAAAACCAAACATAAGGAACCGGGCAGCTGCTGGTGCCAGTGTGGTATTCAGGAGTTCAAAGTAATTAAATGTGAAGGTGCCCGTCTGATTGCCATGAATAAAGTAGAGCCCCAGAATAGCCAGCAGCATGAGCAGTCCGCTTGCCTGCGTAAAAATAAAAAATTTGTAGGCGGCGTAGCGTCGGTTCTCGTGCCCCCAAATGCCGATAAGGAAGTACATCGGAATCAGCATCACCTCCCAGAAAAAGTAGAACAGAAATAGATCCATGGCTAGGAAAACACCGGCGATGCCCGCCAGTACCCACAGCAGGTTGAAATGGAAAAAGCCTACTTTGCTTTGGATCTCCCGCCAGGAGATCAACACCGCGAGCAGCCCCAGAAAAAACGTGAGCGACAGCATGAGCAGGCTCAGCCCGTCCAGCGCCAGGCTAAAGCCAACACCCCACTGCGGTATCCAGGGGAGTTCCAGTTGCAGGAGCCAGGCGGAGCCGGTAGGGGAGGCACCCGTGTTAAACCACAGCATGAGCGTGAGCAGCAGGGCAGTCAGCACCGTAAACAGCGCAATCCAGCGGGGAGAGGCGGTGTGCCAGCGTTGCGCTATCCAGGCAAGCAGTCCGCCAGCCAGCAGCAGCACGATAAGCCAGAGCAGTATCATAAGAGTATGGTTATGGTTAAGATCATGATGGCGCCTACCACAATGCCCATTACATAATTCCGAAGCAGGCCACTTTGCGAACGCGTAAACAGTAAGTGAAACGACTCTGTGAGCCGGGCAACAAAGGTGTAAAAGCTATCGACTACATCTTGTTTATTTACTTTTGCCAGGAACACGTAAGGGTGCACCAACAGCATGTCGTATAGCTTGTCGAAGCCCCAGCCGGAGTGCCAGAAGCGGTGCACGGCCATGGCCAGGTCCGAACGATGGAGGCTGGCCCGCAAATCCGGTTTCTTCAGGTAAATGAGGTAAGCGATAAAGATACCGCTCAACGATACCACTGCTGCCAGCAATTGCAGCATCCACTCATACCGACTAAAATCTGGCACTACACTAACGGCAGGCAGTATAGGCGACAGAAAATCGGAGAACAGCACCACGTGCCCGAAGTTGTGTGGCAGCTCAATAAAGCCACCCGCCAGCGAGAGTACCGCCAGCACAATCAGCGGCACCCGGATGGCTAATGTTGGCTGGTGCCCTACGTGGGTTTTGCTTTCGCCATAAAAGGTGATGAACACCATTCGGAAGGTGTAGATAGAGGTGATGAAGGCTCCGAGCAAGCCGGCCAGGTAGAGCCAGACATTGCCATTTTCGCCTGCCAGCTGCAGCCACAGGATCTGATCTTTGCTATAGAAACCAGCCGACACCAGTGGAACGGCAGCCAGAGAGGCCGCCCCGATCAGAAAGGTCCAGAACACCACTGGTAGTTTCTTTTGCAAACCGCCCATGCGGCGCATGTCCTGCTCATGGTGCAGTGCCAGGATAATGGCTCCCGCGCATAAAAACAACAGGGCCTTAAAGAACCCATGAATCATAAAATGGAACACGGCCGCCGACCAGGCTCCCACACCCAGTGCCAGAAACATGTACCCGATCTGGCTGATGGTGGAGTAGGCAAGCACCCGTTTCAGGTCGTATTGGGTGAGGGCAGCGCAACCAGCCAGCAGCAAGGTAACGGCCCCTATAACAGCCACTGCCATTTGCGCAGCTGGTGCCAGTTCAAAGAGCACGTGCATGCGGGCAATCAGGTATACACCGGCTGTTACCATGGTGGCGGCATGTATCAGGGCACTAACAGGCGTAGGACCTGCCATGGCATCGGGCAGCCAGGTCTGCAAAGGCAATTGCCCCGATTTGCCCACGGCTCCTCCCAAAAGTAAAAAAGCGACAATGACTGCCATTTTTGCCCCTGCATCCCAGACCTGCACCGCTTCGGTAGATATACTTTGGATGTGCAACGTGCCGAAAGTTTGGAAGAGCATGAACAACCCGATGGCCATGGCGGTGTCGCCAACGCGGGTAATCAGGAAGGCTTTGCGGGCAGCGTAGCCATTCGCAGGCTCTTTGTACCAGAACCCAATAAGCAGGTAAGAACATAAGCCTACGCCTTCCCAGCCCAGGTAGAGCAGCAGCAGGTTATCGGCCAGCACCAGTACCAACATAGACCCTACAAACAGATTCATGCAGGCAAAAAAGCGGGTGTAGTCGGGGTCATCGGCCATATACTCGGTGGAGTATACATGAATCAAAAATCCAACGAACGTAATAACGAAGATAAACACCATCGAGAGCGCATCGAGGTGAAAGGCGACAGACGGGCTAAAGCCAGCCACGCTAAACCAGTTCCAAAGCTCCTGGTGGTAAAATGCGGGCCTTTCAGACAGGTATTCAAAGCCCAGTAACAGGGTAATAGCTGCCGATATACCCACACTGCCCACACCTATGGCGGTTACCAGGGCACGGGGCAGGCGGGAGCCGAAGAGCACCAGCAGGAGGGCACCGGCAAAAGGCAAAGCGGGAATTAACCAGAGGAGTGCTGCCATACTATTTATCCTTTCATAAAGTTTGCTGCGTCGCTGTCGAGGGTTTTCAATTGGTGGTAAATCTGCAGGATCAGGGCCAGACCAACCGACACTTCAGCGGCCGCCATGGTCAGAATGAAAATGAACATGATTTGTCCGTCGGGCTGTGCCCAATGGCTGCCTGCCACAATAAAAGCCAGACCAGCCGCATTGAGCATGATCTCTACTGAAATAAGCATGTAAATAACATTGCGCCGGATCATAACGCTGACCATGCCGAGCATAAAAAGAATGCCTGCCAGCAGCAAACCAGCTTCCATAGGAATGGTGCTCATGAGGCAGCCCTCCTTTCCAGAAAACGGTGCACCACTTTCTTTTTCTGCCTGCCCAGGTGGTAAGCTCCCACAATGCCGGCCATCAGGAGAATGCCACACAGCTGCACCCCCAGCATATAAGGACCATACAGCGCCAGGCCAACCGCTTTGGCATCTATGGGCGTGGTGGCTGTTGGAGAAGCCTCCGAAGACACCACCATAAACACCAACTCTGCAAGCAGTACCAATGAAAGAATAGCCGGACCTATCCAAACAGAAGGCTTCATCCAGGACCGCTCCTGTTGCACATCCTCGTAAGTGAGGTTGAGCATCATGATTACGAAAATAATGAGTACCACTATGGCACCGGCATAAATGATAACTTCGAGTGCGGCCATAAACGTGGCGCCTAGTGTAAAAAACACTACGGCCACCGCCAGGAAAGACACCACCAGGTACAGCAGCGCATGAATCAGGTTAAAGCTCATGATTACCAATAAGGTAGCGATAACAGCCACCGCGCCAGCTATGTAAAATGTTGTTTCCATAGTATCAGGGAATTAAGCTTTTAATATCGACAGGAGGCCGTTCGTTCTCTCCTTCGCCTTTGGCTTTTACACCGGTAGCCACGCCAGCCACTTTGTAGTAGTTGTAGCCCGGATATTTTCCGGGCCCATCTATCAGCAGGTCTTTTTTCTCATACACCAGGTTCTGGCGGTTGTATTCGCCCATTTCAAAATCCGGGATGAGCTGAATGGCGGTGGTGGGGCAGGCCTCTTCGCAGAAGCCACAGAAAATGCAACGGGAGAAGTTGATGCGGAAAAACTCAGGATAGCGGCGGCCGTTTTCGTCTTCGGTTGCCTGCAGCGAGATGCAGTCTACGGGGCAGGCGGCCGCACAGAGGTAGCAGCCTACACAGCGTTCGCCCATGTCCGGGTCGCGGGTCAGCACAATTCTGCCACGCCACCTGGTCGTGAGTTTTACCTTCTCCTCGGGGTACTGTATGGTATCACGCTTGTGAAAACCATGCAGAAACGTAATCCACATGCTGCGCAGTAAACTAAACATGGTTGCTCCTTTTTTAGATGTTAGATACTAGATTTTAGACTTTTCAATTCCTTTAATGAAAATGGCCTTCCGGAGGTGTTTTGCCTGTTTTTATGCCAAGGGTACTCTATACCTTCATTTGAATTTAGCTTCAGCCAGACACTCTTAGGAGCTGCGCACGCTGTGAGGTCTTGCTGACCTGCTCCACTTCCGCAACTTATTCAGTATTCACTCATCCTCTTAATCACTCATTCAAAATTTTAAATTCTACCATCCCATCCAGAGCATAATGCCAGCGGTTACCACCAGGTTCAGGAGGGTGAGGGGAAGCAGTATTTTCCAGCCGTATTCCATTAACTGGTCGTAGCGGGGGCGGGGCATGGAGGCGCGGAGCAGGATGAAGATCATCAGGAAGAAGAACACCTTCAGGATGAACCACACGATTGGGGGCAGAAAATCGGGGCCTAGCCAACCACCAAAGTAGAGCGTAACTACCATGCAGGAGATGAGGGTAATGCCGATATACTCCCCAATAAAAAACATCCCGAACTTCATGCCCGAATATTCTGAGTGGAACCCCGCCACCAGTTCACTTTCCGCCTCCGGAATATCAAAGGGCAGGCGATGGGTTTCGGCTATGCCGGCAATAAAAAAGATGACGAAGCCAATGATCTGCGGAATGAAAAACCACAGGCCCCGCTGCGCTTCCACTATGTCGCCGAGGTTAAAGGAACCAGCCAAAATTACCACGCCCATTAGTGCCAGCCCCATGAACACCTCGTATGAAATCATCTGGGCAGCTCCGCGCATGGCACCTAGTAGAGAATATTTGTTGTTGGAGGCCCAGCCGCCCAGAATAATGCTGTAAGCTCCCATCGACGACATGGCTAGGAAGAACAGCAGTCCAATATTTAGGTCTGCCACCACAATACCCGGTGCAAACGGAATAATAACAAAGCTGAGCAGCACCGTAATGAACACAATGGCCGGAGCCAGAATAAACACAGGCTTGTCGGCAAAAGGGGGAACCCAGTCTTGCTTAAAAAACAGCTTGAGGGAGTCGGCCAGCACAATTAAAATTCCAAATGGCCCGGCCCGGTTTGGGCCATAACGGTCTTGCCATAGCGCGAGCATGCGCCGCTCAATCCAGATCAGGCCGGCGGCCAGGTTGAGGAGCGCGAACAGGATGCCGCCAATGATCAGAAAGTAGTTTGGTGTTGCTGCTTCCATTGTATTTTCCCGTTTAAAATTGCCCAGGCAGGTAGTTCTATGTAAGGAATAGCCGGTAAGCCAATTGGCATTCCGGCAGTACCGGTTGGAATATGCGCACTTGTTTTAACCGGAAGCGAGTAAGCCTGTCCTTCAATGCTGAAATGCAGCAGCTGCCCCTCTTCCAGCCTGAGCCGTTCGGCATCTGCTGAGTTAAGCGCTACATAAGGTTCCGGAATACGTTCGGCTACGGCAGGCGACAAAGTACTTAATTCTTCAGACCCGAAAATGTGGTAGAGTGGCAGCATAAACAGATGGTTAGCCAAAGGTTGAAAATGCTGTGGTACTGCCGTAGAGAAAGGAGCCTCCGGCATCGGGTTTGGCTCTATCAATCGTACACCTGGATCGCCGCCACGCAAAGCGCCACCCACTTCCTGCTGGTATTTGTTTGTAGCCTGAGAGGAGTTCCAGCCGGGTGCCCAGAAAAAAGGAATCATGGAAGAAGGTGGTTGCCCTCGGTAGCCCTCCATGGTATAGGTCAAAGGATTATCCGGGTCTTCGGGTGGCTTAGGTTCACTTACGTTTATGTTGGCCAGCATGGCGGTGCGGCCACTGAAGCGGTGCGGCGCACGCGGTATTTTCTGCCCGGCAATTCTGAAATCGGCAGGTGGGGCAGTGGCGAGAATGCCTTTCAGTTCTGGTAGCTCGTGGCCGATTGCTTTCTGAATATCTTCAAAACCTTCCCAATGCACAATCTGATCATGGGCGATGACGGTGCCGAGCTCACCGAGCCAGCGCCAGCTTTCCTGAATATCTTCTGTGGTGGGGTACACCTGGTAAAACCGCTGTGCCCTCCCTTCGTTGTTGATTAAAGTGCCATCTGCTTCTGAAAAAGCCCCTGCCGCAAGCAAAATGGAGGCGTGCTCGCTTGTAGCATGGTGCAGGTGGTCGAGCACGATAACCTGTTTGGCAGCCTCAAAAAATTGTTTTACCTTATCTGTAGCCGCTCTCCTGTATAAGTCATTTTCCAGAACAATAACGGTATCGGCATAACCATTCAGTACAGCCTCAAAGGCAGATTCGAGTTTATGACCGCCTAGCATAGCCAGACCCATGCTGTTGCATTCGGACAAAGTGAGTACAATGCCTGCTGACTTTTCTTTGGCACACAAAGCATTGGCAATATTGGCACTGGCTTTCAGTATTCTGTCGCTGCCAGAGGAGGTGCCTGAGATGATAAGCGGATTTTCTGCGGCCAGCAGGGTCATGGCAATTTGTTGTGCCAGTGCCTCCTCCTGTTCGGTAAGTCCATTTACGTTTGGAGATTCCTCATGTATAAAATGAGCCACGGCAAATCCTAAGCGCGCAATAGCATCCGGCGAATCGAAGAAGGTGGCGGTGGCCAGTTCGTCTAGCTTGGTGTTGGTAGAGGCGGCAATAAAGAGTGGGCCTTTCTCGGTTTGCAGCAGCGCCCGCACGGCCGCATCCTGCCACACCGGAATTTTGGCTTTCGATACCTGCTCCAGCAGGGGCTGCTGTCTGACCGATTGCCGCACGGCCAGCGCCAGCATCGGAGCGGTGTTGGTCAGGTCTTCGCCCAAAATAAACACAGCGTCGGCTTTTTCAACTTCTTTCAGGGAGGGGGTGCGGGCAGCGCTGGCTCTAAGAATTCGCAAGGCCAGATCGGACAGGTCGTGCTCCACATCCGACACCCCATGATGGAAATTGTTTTCGCCTACCAAGGTTCTGAGCACGAAGTTAGACTCTACTGAAGCTCTGGGCGAGCCAATGCCAATTACTCTTCCGGCTTTTATGGCACTGGCTGCAGCCTGTAAGGCTTTGTATTTATCGGTGGCCTCAGGAAGCTGTGTGCGAACAAGCGATTTGCGGATTCGGCTCATACTGTTCACGTGCTCATAGCCGAAGCGGCCTCTGTCGCAGAGGAAATAACCATTCACTTCGCCGTTGTAGCGGTTGGTGACGTTGCGGAGGGAACCATAACGTTCACCTGCCACTATGTTACATCCCAGGCTGCAGTGGTGGCACACAGAGGGAGCCGTGGTTAAATCCCATTTGCGGGTGTAGTGTTGTTTAAGAGTTTTATCAGTGAATACGCCGGTGGGACAGACTTCCGCCAGGTTTCCGCTGAACTCGTTTTCGAGCACACCATCTTCGTGGCGGCCAAAGTAGAGGTGGTTGTGAGCCGCGAACACATCCAGGTCTTTGCCACCGGCATAGTCTTTATAATAGCGCACGCAGCGGTAGCACTGTATGCAGCGGTTCATTTCGTGGTTCAGAAACGGGCCCAGGTATTGATTTATGTAGGTCTTCTTATCGAAGCGGTACTGGCGGTAGTTGTGGCCTGTCATCACGGTCATGTCCTGCAGGTGGCAGGAGCCGCCCTCGTCGCACACAGCACAGTCGTGGGGGTGGTTTGTCATGAGCCAGCCGATCACGTGCGCTCTAAATTCTTTGGCCTCCATATCGGCAATGGAAATATGCAGATTATCGCGCACCTGCTCCATGCAGGACATAAACAATTTGCCCGTCTTGTCGTTTTCGTCGCGGTACACTTTTACGGCGCACTGGCGACAGGCACCGATGGATCCCATGGCCGGGTGCCAGCAGAAATAAGGTAAATCGAAGCCCAGGGTGAGGCAGGCTTCGAGCAGGTTTTTACCTGCGGTTACTTCATAAGGAACGTTATCTATATAGATGGTTGCCATACGGTGCTCCAGGGACAGTGGTGTTCTACAATATGCTGTTCAAAATCCTCTCTGAAGTATTTCAGAGCGCTCTGCAGAGGTTCCATAGCCCCTGGAGCAAGGGCACAAAAGGTGTTGCCGGGGCCTAAGTATTTAGTGTGAAATTCAAGCGCCAACATGTCTTCGGGTCGGCCTTCACCTTTGTCGATGGAAAGCAGTAGCCGTTCTACCCACGGCAACCCGTCGCGGCAGGGGGTACAGAAGCCGCAGGACTCTTGAGCGAAGAAGTGCTGCAGGTTGTGCACGAATCCTACGGGGCACGTCTGGTCATCCAGAATAATCATGGTGCCGGTTCCCATTCTACTGCCAGCTGCCTGGATCGAACCGTAGTCCATTGGCAGGTCGAGGTGCTCTTCTACCAGAAAATCGGTGGAAGCACCACCGGGCAATAAGCCTCTGAACAGGTAACCGTCCTGCATGCCGCCGGCATATTCTTCCATAATTTCACGGATCGTAATGCCCATGGGCAGTTCCCAGCAACCGGGCGTTTTCACGCGGCCGCTCACGCCGAAGAGTTTGGTGCCGGCATCAGCACTTCTGCTCAGGCCTTTGAACCACTCTGACCCGTTGTTGATGATGTGCGGCAGGCAGCAGAGCGTCTCTACATTGTTCACGATGGTAGGTTTGCCGTACAGGCCACTCACCTGCGGAAAGGGAGGCTTGGCTCTTGGGTTTGCTCTTTTTCCCTCCAGCGCATTCAGCAAAGCTGTTTCTTCGCCGCACATGTAGCGCCCTACTCCAGTGTGCAGGTGCATTTCCAGGTTATAGCCGGAGCCCTGAATGCTTTTACCCAGGTAGCCGGCCTCGTAAGCCTCTGCTATGGCCTGGGTTATTTCTTTGGCGGCAAGTTTATAGGCCCAGCGAAGGAACACGTAAGAAATATTAGCCTGAATAGCATAGGCCGCCACGATCATACCTTCGATGAGCTGATGCGGGTTGCCCTCCAGTAGCACGCGGTCTTTAAAAGTGCCTGGCTCCATCTCGTCGGCATTTGCCACGAGGTATTTGGTAGCGGGTGCGTCCAGACCCATAGGCACAAAGCTCCACTTCAGGCCGGTGTTAAAACCAGCTCCGCCCCGGCCACGCAGGTTCGAGTCCTTCACCAGGTTCTGCACCTCCGTAGGCGTCAGTTCTTTCAGTATTTTCCTGACAGAGGCGTAGCCACCCACGGCCTCATATTCTTGCAGGCTGAGCGGCTTTCGGCCGGGTACGATATGTTGGGTAAGAGGTTTTTCCATAGCGGGCCTCTTTTGCATTTAGGTGTATTTGTTCAAAATCTCTTCCAGTTGTTCCACCGTCAGGTTCCGGTACAAATCGTTGTCGATCATCAGGGCAGGTGCGCAGTCGCAGGTGCCGAGGCAGGCATTAGGTAAAAGGGTGAAGCGGCCATCTTCGGTTGTTTCGCCATATTTAATGCCGAGCGTGTTGTAAAGGTGGTCTCGGATAGTTTCGTACCCCATCACATAGCAGCTGATGCTGTCGCAAAGCAGGATCACGTGCCGCCCCACCGGTCTTCTGAAGATCAGATTGTAGAAGGTGGCCACACTATCCAGCTCAGCCGGCGACATGTCTACAAATTCTGCTATCTCCGCCAGGCTGCTGTCAGAGATCCAGCCTCTGTTCTGCTGCACAATTTTCAGTGCCTCGATGCAGGCAGCTTTCCGGGTAGGGACTAAGCTGATTTCATGCTCTATTTGATGTTTTTCCTCCGCAGTCAGCATATTCTTTTTAGGTGTTAGGTATTAGATTATAGATGTTAGACCTTTTCATTGATACTACTTTATAATCTATAATGGCGCGAGCGTCTTCACTCTTGTCTCTTATTCCGCGGCCTCTGGCCGCATGGACACCAATCTATAGTTCGGCCAGAGGCCTCCAAATAGTAGACACGAGCGAGGACACTCGCGCCATTATTTTAAAATCTCCACATCTCCACATTCTCAAATCAAAAGATCTCCAAATCATAAAAAATCATCTGTCAATATCAGCCAGCACATAGTCCATGGCGCCAAGTATGGAGAGCAGGTCAGCTACGGTATAGCCTCTGGTGATGTAGGGCAGCATCTGCATGTGCGGGAACGAGGGAGTGCGGATGCGTACCCGGTAGGGCGAGGTGTTGCCATCGCTGGTGAGGTAGTAGCCGTTGGCTCCTTTAGTTGCTTCTATGCAACTCATGGCCTCACCAGGTGGTATCACAGGTCCCCAGCTCACGCCCAGAAAGTGGGTAATGAGCGTTTCAATATCTTGTAAGGTGTTTTTTTTGATTGGAGGTGTAGTGAGCGGATGATCTGCTTTGTAAGAACCTTCAGGCATGTTTTTCAGGCATTGTTCGATTATTCTTAAGCTTTGCCGCATCTCTGCCACCCGTACAAGGGCACGGTCGTAACAGTCGCCGTTGGCAGCGGTAGGTACTTCAAAGTCGAACATTTCGTAGCCGGAGTAAGGCTGCTTTTTCCGGAAGTCCCACTCAAAGCCGCAGGCCCGCAGATTAGCACCTGTCACACCCCATTCTATGGCTTCTTCTTTCGTGAAAATACCGATGCCTTTGGTACGGGCTTTAAACAGGCTGTTTTTCAGCACCAGGCTGTCGTATTCTTTTAGCCGTTTCGGGAAATAGTCAAGAAAGTTCTGGATCAGTTTTTCCCAACCGATGGGCAGGTCCTGCGCCACCCCACCAATACGAAACCAGTTAGGGTGCATGCGCCCGCCGCAGATGGCCTCTACAATTTCAAACACCTTTTCCCTGTCTGAAAACATATAGAACACCGGTGAGAGCTGCCCTACGTCCTGCGCAAACGTGCCGTACCACACCAGGTGGCTGGCAATCCGGAAAAGCTCGCAGAGCATAATCCTGATTACTTTTACCCGCTCTGGTACCTGTATGCCTGCCAGTTTCTCCACGGCCAGCAGGTAGGCCAGGTTATTCATGACGCCACCCAGGTAATCAACCCGGTCGGTGTAAGGGATGTAGGTATGCCACGACTGCCGTTCACCCATTTTTTCGGCTCCCCGGTGGTGGAAACCAATTTCAGGAATGGCATCTACAATGTCTTCGCCATCAAGCTGCAGAATAATGCGCAGCACGCCATGGGTACCCGGGTGCTGCGGACCAATGTTCAGGAACATGAAATCGGTGTCCTGGCTTTGCCGCTGTAGTCCCCATTCTTCGGGTTTGAACTGCAGAGCACTTTGCTCGAGATCTATTTTATCGTCGTAGAGCCGAAATGGTCCCATTTCGGTGGCGCGAGCCGGGTGCTCCTTGCGCAGCGGGTGGCCTACCCAGGTGCGTGGCATCAGAATGCGCGACAGGTGCGGGTGTCCCTCAAAGCGGATGCCGAACATGTCGTACACTTCGCGCTCGTACCAGTTGGCATTAGCCCAGAGGCTGCTGATGCTCGGCACGATCGGGAAATCCTCTTTTAGCCCTACCTTTAGCCTGATAAAGGCGTTGCGCTCAAACGAAAGCAGGTGATAGATAATGGTGAAGGCAAAGGGTGTGTGGCCATTGTCTCTTTTCCGGGTTCGTTCGTCGATAGCCGTCAGGTCGAAAAGGAGCGGGAAAGCAGCTTCTTTTTTAAGGTAGGAGAGAACATCTTTTATTTTTTCAAGAGGCATCCAGAGGGTGAGGATCTCATCCTTAGTAGTTTGAGGTTTAAAGGTGGCTTCGCCGAACCGTGCCTGCAATTGTTCTAAAATGCCACTGTTGTTTTCCATCTAATTCAATTTTTAGGACTGAATGACTTTGTACCACTAGAGGAAGAGTGCCGGGGCAGATACCTGGTAGCAATTATTCTAATGAAAATGCCCTTCTAAAGCTGTTTTATGAAGTTCTAGCCAAAGGTGTAGGCACGATTATTTAAAAATGCTTATTCCTGCTGCTCGCAGCATCCTTGTTTACATGAACTTACTCTTCTGAAGAAGGCTGCTGGTCCTGTTGCTGTTTTAAAAGCAATCAGCAACTAACATCCAAAAATCAAACTTCGTCCGGCGATCGAAAGTCGGTCATCTTGGAGCGGGCCTCCTGCCTTCTTATTTTCACATCCACTTTTTCGGGCCTGATGATTCCCTGCTCTCCAATGGTCCAGCTGAGCGGCCTACGTTCTTTGCCCACTGAGTCGGCAAGCAATAGCAGGCCTTCCATAAAGGCATCGGGGCGAGGTGGGCAGCCGGGCACATAGACATCTACCGGCAAAAACTTATCTACACCCTGCACCACGCTGTAGATATCGAACATGCCCCCGGAGTTAGCGCAGGAGCCCATGGAGATCACCCACTTAGGCTCCATCATCTGCTCATGTAAACGCTTGATGATAGGAGCCATTTTAATAAAGACAGTACCCGCAATGATCATGACATCGGCCTCGCGAGGAGTGCCACGAATAACTTCGGCTCCGAACCGGGCCACATCGTATTTAGGCGTCATGCTGGTGGCCATTTCTACAAAGCAGCAGGAGAGGCCAAAATGGAAAGGCCACATGGAATTTTTGCGGCCCCAGGCTACCAGGTCCTGCACAGTGGTGAGCATAATACTTTGCTTCACCGACTCTTCGTAAGATCCGGTTCCTTTTATGGTTGCTGCCGGGTCGTCTGGTTTCGTTAACCACCACTTCATAAGCTGCAATTAGTTAAATCTTGGTTAAGTGCTAAAGTGTAGAGGGTGTTATGGTCGAGCACCGCAGGTGGGTGAAGGAGTGTAGCATAGGTTTTCTTTGGTCCTCAGCTTTTGAAGCTGCTATCTGGAAGTGCCGGCAAAGCCAGCCTTCTGTTGCGGTCTGTATGGTAGGTAAGCCTTGAATTCGTTAGTCAGAAACAAATTCTGCTAATGAAAAAGGCCTTCCAGAGGTATTTAAATTTTAAACAGGGTCAGGCTTTTGGGTCATGCGGTGGTAGGCCTGCAATATTTTTTTGCCGTTGGGGCCAAAATCTAAAGCACCGTTGCGCCATTCGTATACCAGTACCACTACCAGCAAACCAATAAATACGAGAACGCCCACATAGCCATACCACCCTAACTCTCTGAAGGCAATGGCCCAGGAGAATATAAAGATGGTCTCTACATCGAAAATGACGAAGAGCATGCCGATAAGGTAGAACTGTGATGAAAAGCGAAGACGTGCGGAACCTTCGCTAACGATGCCTCCTTCATAAGGCTCTCCTTTAGCGCGGTCGTTACGGCGGCCACCCAGCAAGTGGGATAGCCCCAGAATGAAGATTGCCAGACTAAATACAATAGCGCCATAGACCAGTAATGGCCAGAGCACGGTGGAGGTTTCAGCAGGTGTAGTCATACGGTAGCCGCCTCCCTGCGGCATGACTTTTAGAAAGCTGTGTGCCTTTTAGAATAGCTCATGTAGCGGCCGCGGCAATTTTTACTATTGCTGCCTGCCAAAGGTGGTGTCTTGGAGCATGAAGCTAATCATTCCTCCAAAATAATATACTCCTGATTTACAGGTTGATTAAAACTCCGTTCTAATTCCTGTTTAAATGAAATAAAGAATCTCCTGCAGAGCTAGCGTGCCATATTGAATTAATTGGCTATTAGCATCTTATAAAAATGAAAAGACAGCGTAAATCGAAGCTGATACTCTTGTTAATGGCTTGTAATATAGTGCTCAAGGTTTTCAATAATAAATTTCTGTTCCTCAATCAGGTATTTTACAACGTCGCCTATTGATATAAGGCCGACAAGACTATTATCTTCTAAAACGGGTAAATGCCGAATATATTTTTGAGTCATAAGCTGCATGCATTCCTCAACTGTATTATTGGGGGAGACAGTGGCAGGATGCTCACTCATGATTTCTTTGATGAGAGTTTCTTTAGAGGCTTTCCCCTTCAGAATTACCTTGCGGGCGTAATCCCTTTCGGTGAAAATACCTACAAACCTGTCGGCATCCATCACCATAAGAGCGCCAACATTGTTCTCAACCATCAGCTCCAGGGCACTGTACACGGTGGAGTTTGGGTCTATAGTCAGAATGGCATGGCCTTTCTTTTGAAGAATATGTCTTACGGTTCCCATAGTGACCTCCTTTTGGTTGAGCGGGTAAGATATAGAAGTAATACTACCAATATACGAATTAGAAATATTAAGTTAAAGAAAATAAGGGAAAAATATTAATTAATGTTTGTTAGTTGTCTATTGTTTTGTAGAAACTTGACTAGTAGGCAGGATGTAAACCTTGATGCAATTTAAAGACCTTCTGGATCAAAGATTCTGTGAAAAAGATGGAACTCAGGGTGTGGCTGCCTACAAGTTTACACGTGAGCAGTACTCAGTTGAAGTCTGAAACCAAAACTTGTTATAAAAGTAGTACAATCAAACCTGTGGTTGAAATTTTCACGAGGGTCGCATTAACAAGGTGTAATACTTTTGATTACTTATAAGCCTGTGCCAATCAAAAGTGTATTGTAATGCCTCCTGCAGCCACAGTTTGGCAGTGCATTTTTATTTGTTCTTTTTTAGCCAGGTCTTTATTTCGGTCTGCTAAGCAAGTAAAGCTGGTCCAATTATTTTTTAAGTTCGAATTTCATTAACTGGCAGCTGGTTAATCAGAAGAAAACTATTAATGAGGTGAAAATTTGTCTCGAAATAATTTATTGATAGGTTGCTGCGGTAGGGGAGTAGCTGTAGTGGCAAATCAATGTTTGAGTATGCTCAGCCGACAAAATTGGTACGGAACAGGAAACAGCGTATATTTGAAAAAAGTGGCTATGCTTAATTTTTTATAAACAGATTAGCTAAAAATTTGTTCAGAGTATAAGCGTTATACATTTAAGACATAGCTTAATACACCCAGCGATGCAGCAATTTAGAAATATTGGCCCTTATTCATCTTCTCAGGTCTTTCCTTTTTATTATGGAAAGGTACCAGATTCCAGAACTACTTCACATCCTTCTTTTCTGTAGGTCCATCGCAAAGTTTGGTTTTTCCTGCCGCCTACGGGGCTATTATTTTTTTATTGTTTAGCTCTTCCTGCTCTTGCAGAGCAGTTATACAATCGATTTTTATATGAAGAATATACCGGAAGTGGATCAAATTTCTATTGAAAAGAATTATGATTCAGATTTTTGCGGCTCCATTCCGCTGCACCTGGTCAACCTGATACAGCCGCACGGCATGTTGCTTGTGCTTGAGAAAGAGGAGCTGACTATCATTCAGGTTAGCGAAAACGTCAGTGAATTTCTTGGTATGCAGGCGGAGGATTTGCTGGAGCACCCACTCTCACATTTTTTACCCGCCGCGCAGTTTGAGGACCTGACAGCTAAAATGAAGCAGCAAGGAAATCTGGACAAAATTTCATACAGCTTGTCTTTCAACAGCAGACCAGAGCAGGAGCCACTCACCGCTCTTTTGCACACAGGCCCTGAGTATGTGCTGATAGAGTTGGAGTATAATGAGACTGCTCCTGCCGACAATTCTTTCAGAGTCCTTTACCAGCAAATAAAATTTATTACATCGCTCCTCAAGCAAGCTGGCAGCGCCCAGCAGATTGCTCAGATTGCAGCCACTGAGATGAAACGTGTTTCAGGTTTCGACAGGGTATTAGTCTACCAGTTCGACCCAACCTGGAACGGCATTGTTATCGCGCAGGAAAAGGAGGCTAATATGGACGATTATATGGGGCTGCGGTTTCCGGCCTCCGATGTGCCTAAGCAAGCCCGCGACCTTTACTTCCGGAACCCTTATCGACTTATTCCAAATAAAGCATATACGCCGGTCCGGCTTATTCCTATCATCAACTCTTTAACACAGCGCTTTACCAACTTGTCAGATTGTAACCTTCGAAGCGTAGCATCAGTGCATCTGGAGTACCTGACCAACCTGGGCATAACAGCCTCCATGTCCTTACCAATTATCATAGATAATAAATTATGGGGCTTAATTTCTTGTCACCATAAAACGGCTAAAAATCCATCTTATGAGGTAAGGTCAGCGTTGGAATTGCTTTCAGATATTGTGGCGGCACAGCTTGCAGCCAAAGAGCGTGAGCGGGTAATCAGCAACAGGGCAGAGCTTCAACGTGTGCATGGCAAACTAATGGAACAACTTTACACCAATCAGGTTTTTGCCGAAGGCTTACTCTTAGGAGAAGTTAATATTCAGCACCTGCTCAGCCTGACTGGTGCTGCTGTAACGTTTGATGGCGGCACTTGGACCTATGGCAATACACCCGAAGCACAGGACTTACGGGAGCTGGTGTCGTGGCTAAGACGAAATAAAATCGATAAACTTTTCTCTACTGATTCACTGCCTAAAATTTATGTTCAGAGTAAAGAATACAAAGATGTGGTTAGCGGGCTGATTGTACTACCCATCAATGCAGAGCAGGGAGAGTATATTTTGGGTTTCAGATCAGAGGTGCTACAAACTGTTAAATGGGGTGGCGACCCTAATCAAGCTATTCAAATGGAGCCAGACGGCAAGACCTACCATCCCAGAAATTCATTTGCAACTTATCAGGAGACAGTGAAGTATACCTCGCTGCCATGGCTCACCGAAGAATTGGAGGTGGCTGAGACTTTGAGAAGCGCAGTGCTGGGAAAAATTATAAAAGACAAATTCTGATTTTTGTCTTTTAAGCCTTGTTCCCAGTTTTTCTAGTGCAAAATCCCTTACCCGTAGCAAGTATTGACTTGGGTAAGGTAAAGTCAGGTAGTATTTTTAATTTATATGAAGACTAAAGCTTCTCAGGAAAAAGAAATAGTACAGCCGACAGATCATTATCTGGTAGGCATAGGTGCCTCCGCCGGGGGATTGGAAGCGATCCATAAGTTGTTCGATCATTTCCCGAACAATTCTAGTTTTTCTTTTGTCATTATCCAGCACTTGTCGCCAGATCATAAAAGCCTGATGGCAGAGCTGCTTTCCAAGCACACCCAAATGCAGGTGCAGGAGGCGGAAGACAATATGCGCACGAAACCGAATTGTGTATACGTGTTGCCAAGCGGCAAGCAGCTTACTTTAAAAGGTGGGCGACTTCGCCTGGCAGACAAAACACGCACCAAAGAGCCCAACTTTGCCATCGACGTTTTTTACGAATCGCTTGCCAGAGACCGAGGTCGCTATGCCATTGGGGTTATTCTTTCAGGAACAGGCACGGATGGTACTAAAGGTGCCAAAGCCATAAAAGCGGCAGGCGGCATGGTGGTGGTGCAGGACCCTGGCTCCGCTAAGTTCGATGGCATGCCCCGAAGCGCCATAGATGCCGGCCTGGGCGATTTCGTGCTTTCTCCGGAGCAGATACCCGAAGAAATAATGGAGTACACACGCAAGGTGCCGTTGGTTAAATCGTTGGCGGAGCGCAATGCAGAAGAAGATGATGAGGCTACGCTGCAAGAAATACTGGAGTTGATATGCTCTCATACGCAAACTGATTTTAAGGAGTATAAGCAGGCGACTATCTTCCGCAGAATTCGTAAGCGGATGGATATGCTTAAGGTTAAGAGCATGCAGGATTACCTGACTTACCTGCACCAGAACCCTGCCGAAATAAAACAGCTTTGCCAGGAGTTCTTTATTAACGTGACCAGGTTTTTCCGCGATCAGGAAGCATTTGATATACTTGAAGAAGATGTTATACCCAACATTGTTGGTGCCAAACTAGAGGAGGAACAGGTAAAGGTATGGGTTACAGCCTGCAGCACCGGCGAGGAAGCGTATTCTCTGGCAATGCTTTTCAGAGAGTGTTACAGCAGAATGGGCCGCGAACCAGCTGTTAAGATATTTGCCACCGACATCGACACACAGGCTATTGCTCAGGCTTCTAAAGGCATTTATCCGGTTGCCATTGCCCAGGATGTGTCGCAGGAACGACTACAACGGTTCTTTATTCAAAAAGGAAATAAATACATTATAAGCGAAGACATCCGGAAGATGGTGGTGTTTGCGCAGCACGACCTGCAGAAGGACCCTCCCTTCAGTAAGATCGACCTGATTACCTGTCGTAACATGCTCATTTACCTGTCGACAGGACTACAGAAAAAAGTGTTGTCTATTTTTCCTTATGCCCTTAATTTAAATGGCTATCTGCTCCTCGGCCCAAGTGAGCACATAGGAGAAATGGAGAGCTTTTTTTCTGAGGAAAACCGTAAATGGAAACTCTACCAGAAAGTAAAGGATAACACCTTGGCCAAGCCAAGTTATGGCCCCTCCAACTACACGCCAGCTTACTCGACTACAGCGGCCTTAGGACTTCGCAATAATCAGATTAACCAGTACAACGACATGTTTATAGATGCCGTTTCAGAGGATCTGAAGGTAACTGGTTTGTACATAGATCAGAATTACCAACTATTGCATGGTATAGGAGATATAAACCAGTTCCTGAAGTTCCCTGGGAAGCGCCTTCACTTTAACCTGCTCAAGATGGTGCCAGAGGAATTGGCCGTTACGCTAAGTGTTGGCATCAGGAAGGCCATCAAGCAGAATCAGCAAATAGTGGCCCGGCAGGTAGTTATAAAGAGTGGCAAGCGCAGCCGGCAGGTGCGTGTAACCATTAAACCGGTTGCCGCAGAAAAAAATCTTCCTACCGTTATCCTGATTGTGCTACAGGAGGTGGGTTTGGTAAACCAGGAACAGAAAGTGGCCGAAAGAGCCATTGAACTGGAGACGGTTTCTGATAAAGAGCTGTATAAGCAGTTAGCCGTGCTGGAAGCAGAGCTGAAAGAGGCCCAGGAAAACCTGAACCTGACGGTACAGGACCTGAGTACGGCCAACGAAGAGCTTCAGTCGAGCAACGAGGAGCTCATGTCGTCTAACGAGGAGCTGCAAAGTTCTAACGAAGAAATGCAGTCGCTCAACGAGGAGCTGCACACGGTAAACTCAGAACACCAACTCAAAATAAAGGAACTTCAGGAGCTTAATGAAGACCTCGATAATTATATCAGAAGCTCTAATATCGGGCAGCTCTTTGTTGATCATCACCTGGTTATCCGAAAGTTTACACCAACAGTTAAGGATATCATTAATATCATAGAAACTGATATTGGCCGGCCCATTCACCACCTGTCTCATAAGCTTAAAGAAGCCAATTTATTGGAAGATATTACCCAGGTAAACAATACCTCTGTTGAGCTGGAGATGGAGCTGGAAACCAACGAGGGCAAATGCTTCCTGATCCGGATAATACCTTACCTGAAGCACGATGGTACCAGAGATGGTGTGGTCATTAGTTTTGTGGATGTGACTACATTAAAATCTCTTACCAATGTGGTGCAGGGTGTGCTGAATTCCTCGCTCAACAGCATTATGGCTTTTGTATCGGTAAGGAACGAGCAGAAGGAGGTAGTTGATTTCTCCTGGAACCTGCTGAACCGGCAGGCAGAAGAATTTGTAGGCAAACCACTCAGCCAACTGCAGAACCAGAACGTGCTGGCCGAGCTCCCTTTCCTGCAGAAAAGCGGACTGTTCAGGAAGTATGTGCATGTGGTGGAAACTGGCAAACCGCTGCACACCGAGCAAATGCTGGAGGTGAAAAATAAAAAGGTGTGGTACGAGATTGCCGCTGTTAAAATGGGCGATGGCTTAACCGTGACCATGGCCGATATAACAGAGAAAAAGAACAGCGAAGATAAAATCTTGCTCGCCTATGACGAACTGAAAAAAGCGGAGGAAAATCTTATAAAACTCAACAATGAGCTAGAGAAAAGAGTGGCTAATCGAACCAAAGAGCTTGCTGCCAGCGAAGAGCGATTTAGGTTGGTTTCTATGGCTACGAACGATGTTGTATGGGATTGGAATCTGGTAACCAATGAGCTTTGGTGGAGCGAAAGCCTTTCCAAGGTGTTAGGTTACGAGCGGGAGCAAATGGAAAAAGGAATTAACAGCTGGTTCGATAAAGTTCACCCCGACGACAAGTCCCGTATGATGAAGGGATTAAACGGAGCCATTAACAAAGGCAAGGACCAATGGGCTGATGAATACCGTATCTCTCGCTCAGATGGTACTTATGCCTATGTTTCGAACAGGGCTTATATTTTGCACAACGAATATAAAGTGCCTTACCGGGTTCTTGGTTCTTTTATAGACCTCTCGGACCTTAAGGCCACGCAGGAGAAGCTGGAAGATACGAATGAGCACTTGCTGAAAGTGAACGACGATCTGGATACCTTTGTGTACACAGCCTCTCACGATCTAAAAGCGCCGGTGGCAAATATAGAAGGTTTGCTACTGCTGCTGGAAGAACAGGTGGAAGAGGCGGGACCGCTGCCAGGTGAGCCTACCCAGCCACTGTTCAATATGATTAAGGATTCTATTTCTCGTTTTAAAAACGTGATCAAGGACCTGACCGATATTGCCAAAGTACAGCGCGATGTGGATGGTGCCGCAGAGGTGGTGGACTTACAAGAGGTTATTAACAATGTGAAGCTTACTGTAAACGATTTGCTCGATAAAGAGCAGGCTACTTTGCACATTGATATAGAGGAGGCTTCTAAAATAAATTTCTCTAAAAAGAACATGTACAGCATTTTGTACAACCTGGTTAGTAATGCAGTGAAGTACAGTGCCCCGGAGCGTAAACCCGAAATTTTTCTTAAAACGGAAAAGGTGGATGGGCACGTGCTGCTAACAGTAAAAGACAACGGCTTAGGAATTAGTGAGGATAACCTGACGAAAATGTTCACCCTCTTTAAGCGTTTTCACTCACATGTAGATGGCACCGGCATGGGGCTGTACATCGTAAAACGCATGATAGACAATGCCGGCGGCAGAATAGAAGTCGAAAGTGAAGAAGGAAAAGGAACGGAGTTTAAGTTGTATTTTAGACGAGATAAAACGGCCTAAATAACAAAAAAGGAGCTGGTAATATTCCTGCTCCTTTTTTTCTTCCCCTCTCATCGACCGGCAAAATGGCGGAGACTATAGGTAAAGGTGAGCATGAAGTAGCGCTGCAAAATATTGCTCTGAACATCTTCTACATACAACTCCGTTACATTCCGCCTGATATTATTGTTCTGGTTCAGTACATCATTTACGCTCAGGCTTATTTCTCCCTGTTCTTCCTCAAAAAGTTTTTTGCTGATGCTCATATTCCAGAGAGCAAAATTATTGTCGTAGCCAGCTGCTAGTCCTTTGTTTACCTGATGGCTCAGCTCGGTGCGGTAGACCAGGCCTTTCAGGAAAATCCAGTTGAGGCGTGCGCTGGTGCCCTGATTAAAGTAATTGTTGTTATTGCCTGGTAGCAGGGTATTTTCAACTACATTAAAGTTAGAGCGGGTCGAAATATTAAAATCGATTTCCTCACTTATATTACTGCTCACCGATACGCCCAATCTGAAATTTGTTGCATTCGAAATATTTACCTCGTTGTTGATTAAACCTGGTCGACGTGAATGTCCAACGGCACCGTTGAAACTAAGCTTAGACTGAATAAGATGCACCGGGAAACCATAGTTGAAATAGGTTCTAAGATCCCAGTTAGCTTGCTGCAGGTTAACAGGCCGCGTAAGCTGCGATCCTTTTTCCAGCACTACCTCGTCACTTAGTCTGATTGGAGCCTCTGCCACCATGGTACTATTCGTGATGCTGTTGTTCGTAACAGATCCACGCACACCCATGTAGAAAACCTTATTAGAGGCGTTGTCGAAATTTCTGTAGCGGATGTTAACCCTGTTTTGGTAAGACTGCCGCAGGTTTGGGTTACCGGCCCGCAGGTGCAGCGGGTTCGACTGATCAATCACGTCCTGCAGCTGGCTCAGGGAGGGAGCATTGGTATTGGTGCGGTAATCTATTCTGATGTTTTTAGTTTTAGAAAAACGGTATTCCAGCTCTGCTGATGGCAACACGCTATGGAAAGTACGACTCATGTCATAAGGAGCCGGAAAACGCTGGTTGTTTTGCAGATCTGCCCGCTGGTACTCTGTTTCTACCTGAAGTCGGAGCTTTTTAATATTGTATTGATAGCCCAGCTCTACTTCCTGCGTCAGGTAATCGCTGCGGAAAGAGTTGCTGAGTAGGGTGTCCAGCAGGGTGTAATCTCCGGTAATCTCTGCATGGTTGTAGGTTAATCTTTCGGAGTCGTCGGTGCGGTTGCTTAGCTTGTATTCGAGCTGCATGCGGGCACTATCGCCAACAGGTTCGGTATATGAAAAATTAGCTTCCCAGGAGTAGCCAGTTCCCTGGTTGTTGCGGAACTGATTTAGCTGCTCGGCTCTTTCTTCGCCTGAGTAAAAAATATTGTCTGCCAGGCGGTTACTTTCGCCGTTGTTGCTGTTAAACTGGTTGTTGAGGCTAGTGCCAAAGGTGCGACCTGGCTTGCTGAATTTGTGGCGGTAATGCAGGTCGCTCTCCAGGTTCACACTGTTGCTGGTGCCGAAAGAATTGTTTTCCGACTGATTAATGGCGCCAAAGTTATTTACGGTACGGCCAAAAAAGTACGATTGGTTGTTTCCTTTGTTTATAGTAAAGTTTGGTTTAAATAGTATTTCATTGTTCTCATCCATCTTATATTTCATGCGCATTCTGAACCGCTGGTTGAGCTGCTCGTTATCGCTGTTGCTGTTCTCTGAATAAAGGCGGCCTGTGGTGTCGCTTGTAATAAAATTCTGGCGCCTGAGCTGTTGCTGCCCTACCTGCCGGTGATCTAGTGTGTAATTGCCACTGAGCTCAAGTTTATCCGTCCACTCATCGCTAAAGTTTATGCCGATTCTGCTGGTGGTAATAATTCCGTTCGCATCGCCTCTTCGCCCTCTCATGCCACCACCGGGTGTTTCGCCAATAGAGTAGTCAGACATGTTGATGTTGTTGCGAATGCCTGTTACGGTTATGCGCCTGTCGTTATCGAAAAAGTTAACGCTGGCCCCGAGCATGTGCCGGTTGTCGGAGCCATAGCCGGCAGACGCTTGTCCAAAAGTACCTTTCCGGCGATCAGGCTTGGTAACGATATTGATAGTTTTAGCCCGGTTCCCATCGTCGAAGCCACTGAACTCCGCTTGGTCGCTCTTTTTATCAAAAACCTGGATGTTCTGGATGATTTCGGCTGGCAGGTTGCGAAGCGCAGCGTCAACGTCGCCTTCAAAGAAGCGTTTCCCGTCTACCAGTATCTCCATCACATCTTCGCCTTGTGCCTTAATCTTGCCGTCCTCTATGGTAATACCAGGCATTTTCTGCACGAGATCTTCGGCACTGGCATTCGGATTGGTTTTAAAGGCAGCCGCATTAAACTGCGTGGTATCGCCCATTTGCTCGCCTAGCGCCACATGGCCCACCACCACGACTTCCCGCATGGTAGTGGACTCTTCCTGCAGTATAAGTTTGCCCAGGTTTATGGCTGCCTGCTCCACCTTTAGAGCCTTGGAAAATGGCTTAAACCCAATGTAGTTTATTTTAATGGTGTATTGCCCGGCCGTTAAATTTTCGAAACGAAATTTGCCATCTATATCAGTAGCAGACGCAGCGGGAGTCGTTTCTGTTCCTGTGTCGGTGTCTTTGTAAAGCAGTACACTTGCGCCTGGCAACGATAAAGAGTCCTGCCCGCTGTGCACGGTTCCCTGCACCACCTGACCCTGCGCATAAGTTTGTAAGGTGGCTAGCAGCAGGAGTATAAGAGACAGTACAAAAATTGACACTGGCTGCTTTATGGCGGAAATTTTTATCTGGATATGGAGCATCAGGCTTAAAATATAGGAGTGGGCAAGAACTAATTCTTATGGAAGATAAAAATATAAACCTGCCTATATAAGGGCTCGTATTCCAACATGGATTTATGCTGGCTGAACTGGGAGAAACCTGTGCTGAAGCAGAAAGAAGATTTGCTAAAAAAGGGGAGGAGCAGACAGAATGATGAGGGGCAGCAACCCAAGTCACTTGTTATAGAAGGTGTAAAAGCTATTTGTCGAGCCAGGCCTTGAAGAGCGGAGTTCTCTCGCTGCTGATAATGACTTCCATGTCGAGAGCAGGCTGCAGTTCAAGCTTTAGCCTGCCTTTAAAGTAAGGATGTATCTCTACAGCCGAATCGATGTGCGTAATGAGTTGGCGGTTTACCCTGAAAAAGTACTGCGGGTCGAGCATCAGGTTCAGGTCGTCGAGCGAATAGTCAAGAGGGTATTTATGACCATCGTGGGTAACCAGCAGGTTTAGTTTCTGGTCGGCGTAGATGTAAGCGATTTCGGTAGTTTTTATGGCTCTGATCCGGTTGCCAGCCTTTACCAGAAACCTCGATTTATAGGTGTTGTTATCCGCTCTTAGCAGCTTCACAATCTCTTCGATATGGAGCTGTGGAGCAGGCTCCTGAAAAGATTCCTGCAGGTTCTTTAGTTTATCGAGGCTTTGGGCAAGCTTTTCGTACTGCACGGGTTTAAGCAGGTAATCGATGCTGTGCACCTGAAAAGCCCGGATGGCGTATTGGTCGTAGGCGGTGGTGAAGATAACGGGGCTCTGCACTTTTACCTGCTGAAAAATTTCAAAGCTCAAGCCATCGTCGAGGTGGATGTCTACAAGCAGCAGGTCAGGGGATGGATTTGCCTGCAGCCACTCCACAGCATCTTCAACAGAGGTAAGGGTGGTCAGAACCTGTATCTGGTTATCGTAGGTCAGCAGCATTTTGGAAAGCTTTTCTGCTGCTAAAGATTCGTCTTCTAATATTACTACTTTCATAGTGGCTCGCTATCAGATGTAAGATAATAGATTTCGGTAATTTTTTCGTCTCTATTTGTATCAACAGGGCTTAACCAGCTGGTCGTACCCTTAGGCCGATTTACCTCGAAAAGGCTCCGAAAGGCCAATTTTATTAGCAGAATTTGCTCCATGTAAATTTTAGATTTACTTCTCCAGGTCGTCCCATTCCAGCAAGGGCAATTTTACGGTAAATAGTTGCTCATTCTGCTCCACCTTTACCGCCCGCTCAGAAAAATATTCGAACCTTTTGCGGATGTTCTCAAGCCCTATCTTTTTCAGGTTAGAAGGTTCTTTCAGCTTTGGCTGGAAGGTGTTTTGAACCACCAGCCAGTCTTCGTTTTCTATAAAAATAGAAATGCTGAGCGGTTTAGATACAGTTGCTTTATTATGTTTAATAGCATTTTCTACGAGCATCTGCACCGACAGGGGAGGCAGGTAAAATGTTTTGGAAGCAGGGGGTGCAGTAACCGAAATTCTCAGCTGCCTGTTCAGCCGCCGCTGAAACAGAAAAGAGTAAGCATGTATAAAGTTCAGCTCCGTTTCCAGCTCCACCAGCTCTTCGTCGCGGTGTTGCAGCACATAGCGATACACATCCGAAAACTTATCCAAGAACTGATGCGCATCTTCCGGGTCTTTATCGATGAGGGAGGAGAGCACGTTGAGGTTGTTAAACAGAAAGTGCGGATCGATGTGCGTTTTTAGCGATTCAAACTGGGTACGCAGGTTCTCTTCCCGAAGCTTCTCCGTTTGAATAAAGGCCTCTTTCCAGCGAGCCATAAAATACAATCCGAAGTTCAACGAAAACACTGGAATGATAAAAAGCAAGCCATACAGATTCAGCACCAGCACCTGCTCCAGTACCGGGGCCATGCCCAGCAACAAGGTTTTGAGCAGAAAATAGGCGGCATTAATACAGGCAAGTGAGTAGAGTACGCTGCCCAAAAGCTGAATGAAAAATCGCCGAAGAGGTTGCTGGGTCCAGGGGAAGCTGAGGTCCAGCCAATTATGAATGGCACGGTTGCCGATCCAGAGCAGTGCCAGTACTACCACAATCCAAAGTAGTGCGGCCACATACTCCAGCCCTTCTCCCAGCGTGGCAACCAGAATCAGCAGCACGAGGGCCAGCACCGATCCCCAGATTACACCAGTATGAATGCGGCTGCCTATTGCTGTACTTTTTTTCATGGAGGTTATTTAATTTCTTTTACCGCCTAAGTTGTTTTGTTCTGCTTTAGAAACTCTCCTGTTCTACCTGCATGCCCTAATACAGCACAATCCGGTTTACGATGTTCCAGGGGAGGTATTTGTACTCTCCTTGTTGCGGCCAGATGAGCAAGCCCCAGTTTTTTTCGGATACATCGCTCCGATCGCCTAAAAGGAGTTTTTCGCCACTTCGCAGGACCACCGTCGATTGCTTGCTGTTTATAGGAGAAATTTCTTTGATAAACCGGAAGGGAACCATGCGTAGGGCTCCGGCTCTGTCCCAGCCGTCAAGCGTTTCCAGGTCTAGGCGTTCGTCTAAGTCAAATACAAAAGAGCCTCTCCATACTTTTTTTTCGGCTACAAAAATACTGCCTTTCAGGGTTTGAGGCACAGGAAAAGCGGTATAGCCAAAGTTTTCACCTTCTTCGGGGTAGGGAGCAAAAGTGGCCTCTTTAAAATCGCGCCAACGCACTACTACCTGCCCCCAATCTGGGTGGCGCACCACAATGCCCTGGTTTTTGCTGCTTACGTTGCTAGTGCCCCGCATGTATATTTCACGACCCGAGGTTAATGTGAGGAGTGCTCCTTCGTCTTTTGGCCGAATAGACTGCACGTCCCTGAATCGTACTTTCAGATTTTTGCCTTCCTCATCTTTGCCATCTACGAAGTTGGCACTATGCGATTCGTCCATGTCCCATTGCAGCAGGCCGGTGTAGGAGGAGCCGCTGCGGGTGGCGATAGTGCCATAAAGCGGCGTGGTAGTAAGGTGAGGCAACTGCGAAGGGGTAGGTAAAAACCGAATCTGGGCAATTTTATCCCACTCCACGCGTACCTTCTCTTTTTGTGCATTGTACAGGCTAATACCTTTGCCGAGCTGGTTGCGGTACTCCGGGTCGTCGTTCATGTATATATTGAACTTTTCTCCGTTCTTGAATATAACCACAGCCTCTTTTTCGCCTTTTACTCTTAGCTTGGCTATGTCGCCAAAACGGCAACGGAAAGTGTGTTTGCGGGAGGGGTATTGGTTTTTCCAGAGGTTCATAAACCCCCAGTCCATTTTTTTCTGCGTTTCCTCTTTGCTCAGTTTTTCGAGCTGTTCGTTGTTGAGGTACTTCAGTACAGGGTTATCTTTTTTTTCTGCCGTAAGCAGGTCCACCCACATGGTTTGGCCGGCGCTCCATAAGATCTGTCCTTTCAGGCGTTCGTTGTTGGTTAAAGTCACTTCGCCATACAGAAAGCCTTCGTGCTGCGCAGTAGCTGGCAGAAGGGCCGTTGCCAGGAGCAAAAACAGAAGGAAAATATATTTCAGGGTGATGTGCTTCATTTACCAAAGCCATAAAAGTGCGAAATTTTGGGCACACCACCAACCAGATGCGGTTAAAGCCGGACCTGGCACCACTCAACCAAGATATTGAATGGCTGAAACAGGTCCAAAAGAAGTACAACCAGAGGAGCAAGACGTTTTAAAATGCTTAAAATATGTATGATATCGTCTAAAACTCAAAATATCAAGTGCTAAAGGTCAGCGCTGTTATATAGAGGGCAGCGCGCGTAGAGGTACTATCTACAGGTAAATTAGTTTATAAATTACCTAGTAAGCTGTTATCCTGAATTATACTAACGAAAACAGCCTTCCGGGGATATTTTAGTGCAAAATATTATCGGGGCTATTTCCTTTAAAACCGTGTTTTGGGCAAAGTACCCAAATAAAACAGCCTTTGTTGAAATTAACTGCTGCTGGTTTACGTTACCTATATAAATAAATTATGTGTAGCTTTGTCTAAAGCCATTCGCTTACTGCTTTAAAAGTTTGTAAGTTCTGAACGACCTTCATCAGACCTCCTTCACTTTTTCTATTTCTAAAGGCTTTACAGATCTAAATAGTGCAGCGCAAGTTGCTGCTGATAGGTTCGGTAACTTGTTATTTGCATAAAGGTGTTTTGGCACTCGCTTTTGTGCCTAAAAATCACTTATGACTCAAAAATTGAAATTTACCAATTTAAACAAATCTGCTTTTTTTGCTACACTGCGCTTTAGAGTAGAAGCTTACTTTGTAGAAAACAATATAAGCCGACATGCTAACAAGGCCATGTGGACGAAAATCATCTTCTTTCTGTCAGGCTTTTTAACTTTTTACCTGCTCCTGCTCTCTAACCAATTCGGAGTTTGGGCAATGGCGGGCCTGGCTGCTCTGTTAGGAGCTTTCAGTGCCTTTATCGGCTTTAATATTTGTCACGATGCCATACATGGCTCTTTGTCTAAAAACAAGCGGGTGAACAAAGTATTTAGCCTGTTATTTAATTTTATAGGAGCAAACCCATACGTGTGGAGCATTTCGCACAACGTGGTGCACCATTCTTATACCAATATTCCGGGCCACGACGAAGACATTGAAATTGCTCCGGGCTTGGTGCGTATTTCGGTGGAGGAGGACGTAAATAAGCTGCAACGGTTCCAACATTACTATGCTTTTCTATTGTATGGTCTTGCCTCGCTCTCGTGGGTACTGCGTAAAGACTTCCTGAAGTTTTTCCAGAAGAAGATTGGCCAGCACCCTAATACCAAGCATCCGCGGAAAGAGTATTTTAATCTGTTCTTTTTTAAGGCTGTTTACTATTTCCTGTTTATTGTACTGCCTCTGCTGGTGCTGGACATTACCTGGTGGCAATTCGTGATTGGGTTCTTGTGGATGCACTTTGTAGAAGGTTTGGTGATGGGGCTGGTGTTTCAGCTGGCGCACGTGGTAGAGGGTACTTCTTTTCCACAACCCAATGCAGACGGAAACCTGGAAGAGGCTTGGGCAGAGCATCAATTGCTAACCACAGCTAATTTTTCTCCTAAAAGTAAACTGGCGGCCTTTCTTTGTGGCGGCCTGAACCGACAGATTGAGCACCACCTTTTCCCGAAAATATGCCATATCCATTATCCGGCTATTTCGGTGATAGTGAAAGAGGTGGCGGAAGATTTTAACTTAACATACCTGGAGAGCCCTTCTTTTTTCTCCGCTTTGAAATCGCATTACCGCCTCCTGAAAAAGCTTGGCAAAGACGCCTATAATCTGGAAAAATCAGGGCCGGCGCAACATATACCCAATACGGCTGTGCCGTCAGTCTGATAGCTTAATGGCTTAGAGAACCAAGCTCGTAGCGACCAAACCTAAAAATCCGGATGTGCAGAAACAGTGCAGACTGAAAGCACAAGGATTATAATTATTCTAATGAAAAAGCCTTCCGGAGCTAAAAAAGTAAATACCTTGATGAGGATGGCTGACTCAAAAGCTACCTATACTGCAAGTCAGCCTACTTTATTTATAACCTGAAAGCACTTTAAACGAAAGTGCCCTACTAAACCTTAACCCGTTACTATGGCAAGATCACAGAACAGCTTCATGAAGAAGCAATTACAAAAGAAAAAGCAGAAGAAAAAAGAAGACAAAGAACAACGCAAACAAGAGCGGCAGGAAAATGCCACCAGCGGAAAACTGGAAGACATGATTGCTTACGTCGACGAGTTTGGCGTTATAACTTCTACGCCGCCTGAAGAAAGGAAACAAGACGATTCGGAGGAGGAAGCATCTGAAGAAAAACCTTAACCCAGCAAAATAGTGCCTGCCGGCCATGGCAAAGTATCTGCAAGAGGCCAGCTGTCTAATTATTTTTACATACTAATAAAGAATAAGCCGCTGAACATAAGTTTGAGCGGCTTTCTTTTTATATGCCTCTCCTGCAATGCCTTTACTAAAATGTAGGCTTGCCATTCTAGCCATATTTTTTTAAGTTTAACTATACTCACTCAGACCTACAGCCTATGGAGCTTCAAGTAAATGGTGTTAGCCGTAGTATCAAAACATTAGAAGATACAAGTCTGCTGCAGGCTCTGCGGGAGGAACTAGACCTGACAGGCAGTAAGTATGGCTGCGGCGAAGGCCAGTGCGGTGCCTGTACCGTGCTGCTTAATGGTGTAGCGGTTCGGTCTTGCCGGATACCAGTAAAAAGCGCCGAGAACAAGCAGGTAATTACCATTGAGGGGCTGGAGCAGAACGGGAAGTTGCACCCGGTGCAGGAGGCCTTTCTGAAGGTTGATGTTTTTCAGTGCGGGTATTGTGCACCCGGCATGATTATGTCGGCAGTGGGGCTATTGCAACAGAATGCGAACCCGACCGAAGAGCAGATAATTGGGGCTATGAATGGCAACATCTGCCGCTGTGGCACCTACCCCCGCATTGTCAGAGCCATACAAGAAGCCGCCAAGGCATAAGCAGAAAAAACATGAACCACGATACAGCAGCACCTCAGCCACAGCGTTCCGAAACCGACCCTCAGGACCAGTTTAAGCAAAGCCGGCGTAACTTCCTGAAGCTACTGGGAGGCGGCATAGCCGTAAGCTTTGTGCTGCAGGATGCTTTTGCCTTTCTTCCGGATGCCGAAGAGGTTACGTCGCCCCTAGTGGTAAATCCAGAGCAGGTAGGAGGCTGGCTGCACATCGGCAAAGACAATGTAGTTACTGTTTACACCGGCAAAGTAGAAGTTGGCCAGAACATACGCACCTCGCTCGCGCAGGTAGTGGCAGAGGAGTTGCGGGTGTCGGTACATTCTATTAACATGGTGATGGGCGATACAGACCTGGTGCCTTACGATGCCGGCACGTTCGGCAGCCGCAGTACTCCTGTTATGGGGCCTCAGCTCCGGAGAGCTGCCGCCACTGCACGTGGTATGCTGCTGGAGCTAGCTGCGCAGGAGTGGAAGGTAGAAAAAAGTACACTTAGGTTAGCAGATGGTCATGTTCTCAATACCGCTAGTAATAAAAGACTTAGCTACGGGCAGCTCGCCAAAGGCACCAAACTTCTTCAGGCCGTTGCCAACGATGCTGCCTTAACGCCCACTGAGCAATGGACTATTGCCGGAACCTCGGTACCAAAGGTGAATGGCCGCGATATTATTACAGGCAGGCACACCTACGTGTCAGATATGAAACTGCCCGGCATGCTACATGCCAAAATACTAAGGCCACCTGCCTTTGGAGCTACTCTGGCCAGTGTAGAACTGGCAGCTGCCAGAGCTGTACCCGGGGTGGTGGTGGTACACGAGGGTAATTTTGTGGGAGTTGCCGCTCCTGATCGTGCTGCTGCCAACAAAGCTCTCGCCGCTATAAAACCTGCCTGGCATACTACCTCACAACCCTCCCGCTCCGAAATTTTTGATTTCTTAAAAAAGAATGCCTCCACGCCCCGTTCAGGAGGAAGGGGAAGTTCTAAGAAAGGTAGCTTAGAAACAGGCATGGCGGCGGCAGCTAAAACACTCCGTTCCACTTACCACATCGACTACATTGCGCATGCTCCTATGGAGCCGCGTGCTGCTGTGGCCCAATGGGAAAACGATAAACTAACCCTCTGGACCGGAACACAGCGGCCATTTGGCGTGCAGGACGACCTGGCAAAGGAGTTTAAAATAGACAAATCGCAAGTGCGTGTTATTATGCCAGACACTGGTTCTGCCTATGGCGGCAAGCATTCCGGCGAGGCAGCACTGGAGGCAGCCCGTTTGGCTAAAGCAGCGCAGAAATCTGTAAAACTAACCTGGACCCGTGAAGAAGAATTTACCTGGGCATATTTTCGTCCGGCCGGTGTAATTGAAGTAAAAAGCGGCGTGAAAGTTGATGGTACCCTTACTGCCTGGGAATTTCATAATTATAATTCCGGGCCTTCCGGTATAGAAACACCCTACGAGGTGCCCCACCAGCAAATTCAATATCATCCTGTAGATTCGCCCCTGAAGCAGGGCTCTTATCGTGGTCTGGCTTCCACGGCCAATATTTTTGCGATCGAGTCGCAGATGGACGACCTCGCCAGTCTTGTGAACATGGACCCGCTGGCTTTCCGGCTCAAGAACCTCCAGGAACCACGCCTCCGTGCCGTTTTTGAGGCTGCAGCCAAGGCCTTTGGCTGGGCTAAGACCAAGCCTGGCAAAAATCGCGGCTATGGCATAGGAGGAGGCACAGAAAAAGGTGGTTTTACAGCTACCTGTGCCGAAGTAGCTATAAATCCTAAAACCGGCGATGTGAAGGTGCTGCGCCTGACAACTGCTTTCGAATGTGGTGCTATCATTAATCCCGAGCATCTCGATAACCAGATTTTAGGCGCTATTGTACAGGGCCTGGGAGGCGCTCTTTTTGAAGCAGTAGATTTTAAGGATGGTAAAATACTGAACCCGCTGTTCGGGCAGTACCGTGTTGCCCGGTTTAAAGATATGCCTGCCATGGAAATTGTACAGCTCAACCGTAAAGATCTGCCTTCGGCGGGTGCCGGAGAAGCACCTATTGTAGGAGTAGCCCCTGCCATTCGGAATGCTATTGCCGCTGCCGCTGGCGTTCGGTTAAAAACCCTGCCGCTTGTACCTAAAGGCTTGCAGGTGGCAAAGAGTTAAACTCTATTTTGCCTCTGGAGGACTGTTTTCATTAGAAGAATTGGTGAGGCTGTGCTACGCCTAATTGAAATAAGATTATGTAGGATTTGGCAGAGAAGCCTAAGTGCCGGGGAGAATGCCCTTGGTCTTATATTGCTGCAAAAGCCTCTGGAAGGCTATTTTTATTAGAAAAATTGGTGTGTGCCTATGTCCTGTTCAAAAGCATTGCTTACAACCACAATGCTCATCTAGCCAATCATGCAAATTGCCCTTGCTGTTCCTGCTTATCTTGTTCAGAAATAAGTTCTACTTTCGCTGTAAGCTGTAGGTAACCCGCAGGTCAATAAACTCAGCAACCTGACGGTGCGCCAGCAGGTTAAAGCCAAATCCGAAATTGTGGTTTAAGCTGTAATGAATTCCCCAGCGATGGTAAATGCGGTCGAAGTAGGGTGACTGGTCAAAGGCATAAACCCCTAACCGCTGACTGAAAAGAAACTGGCCAAGAATAAACTCATGACCTGCCATAATACCTGCCTTGATAGGGCTAGCGTTTATGCTATCGTTTGCCAACCTCGCTTTTAGTTCTGCATCGTAGTAGAGTTCAGCTCCTAAGGTAAGGTTGCTTAATCTGCCTACCTGCTTTGCCCCCTGTAGAGCCAGGCCCAGCATCGGGAAGCGCTCGCGGTTACCCTCTGCATCGTATCCTCTTCGTGCTATACCAAAGGCAGTAAGATCCCAACGAGGTGGGGTTCCTCTCCAGTATTTTTCGGTGGTGCGGGGCTGTGTGTAGTAAGTCCTTGATATGGGCTGGTAGCTTATGGCTACGCCTGCTGTGGGCCAGTTTATGCCTTTGTTAGGTTTGCTGAGACCTCCGTTAGAGATATGCTGATAATTAACCGAAGGATTTAGCCACCAATGCTCCCCTAACTGAAACCAAGCCCCCACACCTAACAATAAGTATGCGTTTAAATTGGTGCTGTACGACTGATTTGCCGGATTTGTAGCTTCATTGTGCGGGTTGTTTAAGTAACTGAATCCTGCCGACCCTTTAAATGAGAAAAATGCCTTGCCTGTAAGTTTATAAGTTGGCTCCAAAAAATAGGCTGCCGAAAAGCCTTTCCCCAGAATAGCATTATCGAAGTTATAGTAGTTGAGTAGTAACCCGTTGCGGGGAAAGCAATGGCATAGGTTCCAGGTATCGGGGTCGTTGCGTTGCCAGCTCAAAATGAGTTCGGTTCCAAAAGGGTTTGCACCTTGTGTATTTTGAACATCCTGAGAATGTGCAAATATGAACCCGTATTGGGTACCCAAGCCCACTGAAAATATACTCGGTAGCCTCCCATTTTCCTGGGTAGTATCAGTAGGTTCTGTCTGAGCAGAGGCTTTGGTTAAGGTAAAGATGAAAGTTAACAGGATCAGGTATGTTCTGTAATAGCTACAGAAGATTGAGAGGCCTCCTTTAGGAGAGTAAACACTAGCAAAAATCAGAAAACATACCAGGAATGCAAACAGAATCATAAGCCTTTAACTAGGTTTTGATACGGTAAAAATAGTGTTTACTAAGAACCTGAGCTTTTGATTTAGTTATTTTAGATTTTCTTTTAAGCCTATAGCTTCAGAAAGGTGCCAGCTTTAACTGAGGCAGCCTGCAGATGCCGAAGTCATAAATGCTGCAAATATGAGGCTGTTGCCAGAAAGGACCCTGTGATAGGCATAGCTGCCACAGCACGAGATGCATAAGTTGGCTTTGAAGTTCTAGCTACTAACCTCGAAATATGTTCTGCTTGGTAAGTTTACAACTTCTAAGTGTTTGTAAGTAGTAAAAGAATGCCTGCAAGTATTATTACATTTAAAAACAAATAATTATTATTAACGTAATTTTAATTGCATTTAAATAATTTTGTTTTTAAATTTTATGCTAATTGAGATAAAGCGAAGAAAAATGGTAACCATGCCATAAAACGATACTCAATCAGAGCCCCCTGCTGCCCCAAGATATTGATTTTGAAAAACGCTTAGAAGTAATTTGAAATTCTCAATAGTGCCCACAGCGCGTAAATGCCATTGTTCAACTTCAGATACCTGAAGAATAGATGGTTGCTCCCCAGTGTATTGATTTGCTTCCTGCTCACTTCATTAGGCTCCCCTTAATTTAAGTCACCTGCTATGTTAGTTTTATAAACCATAATTGAGGAATCATGGCTATAGAAATCCTTATCAACAATTCATTAAACTCAAGTGCCAATTTTATTTCTTGGAGCCCTGCTCCATGTCGTATTCGTGAGACGAACCCACCCGGTGGTACAACCCCTATTGCAGTTACCTTAAGAAACAGAACAACTACCAGTGGAGGTCAGATAGTTTTTTTACCCAGTATAACTGGCCCTGAACAGAACCAATTGCAGCTGAATTTGCCGGCTGATGGAAGCCCCGTTGAATTTTTTATTGCAGGGATGTTCGGAAGGCCCAGCGTAGCTAACAGAGACGCCATTATCCGGGTGGTGAACTCAGCAGGAAATACAGTAGGAGAGAAGCAACTCATGGTTCGCATCCGGAAAAATGCCAATAATTTGACAACCGGGGAACGAGACCGGTTTCTAAACGCCTTTGCCACCTTAAATAACCGCGGCATGGGGCGATTTAGAGATTTTAGGAACATGCACCTGTCCAACACAGAACAGGAGGGGCACCGGAATGTAGGTTTTCTTCCATGGCACAGAGCTTATCTGCTGGACCTGGAGAGAGAGTTACAACTGATCGATCCTAGTGTATCGTTGCCTTACTGGAAGTTTGACGCGCCAGCACCCAGGGTTTTTAGCAGAGAGTTTATGGGCACTACTGGATCGAATGGGCGTGTGGTTTTTAACTCCTCAAATCCCTTATCCGTTTGGGCTACTGACGGAGTGGTTGGCATTAACCGAAGTCCCCGGTTTAATACCTCTACTTCTGCGGCTCCTGTCATGACGGAGGTAAACACCATGAGACTTGGCACCAACTATGACCAATTCGATAACATGGAGACAAACCCGCATGGCTCAGCGCATACAAGTTTTAATGGCTATATCAGGGAAATTGGAGAGGCTGCCAGAGATCCTTTGTTCTTTATGCTGCACACCAACGCTGACCGTTTGTGGGCCAAGTGGCAATGGGCAAATAACCGGTTTAATTCATCAGCTTCTGCTACTTATCCCTTCTCCGGAAGCGCAGGAACCAGCGGAGCTACCAGGGTAGGGCATAACCTGCGTGACACCATGTGGCCCTGGAACCAAATTACAGCCTCACCGCGTCCGCCTGCAGCGCCTGGTGGTAATTTCCCATCATCTTCTCTAGTGAGTGCTCCCTCCCGAATGCCAATCGTTGGAGAAATGATTGATTTTCAGGGGAAATTAAATTCTACGTCCAAACTTGGGTTTGATTATGATGATGTTCCATTTGAGTTTGCTCCAGCAACTTAATTTCTAAACGATATGATAAACAAATCAGAGTACCGCAGAGAATACGAAGAACTTCTTAAAAGATCTGATGAGCAACAAAATGTTGCTAGCAGAATACTTGATCCTTCCACAAGTGTGGCAGAGAAAAAGACTGTAGTAAGTGGAGCAGCCTCTGTACGGGCAACCAGCGAGGTTGACCGACTGCTTAGTGTAGTCCGCGATAGGAAGGAGACTGGCGTTACAAGGGCAATGGCTCTGCAGAAGTTAGATATTGAGGTAAGTAACAGGGAAGACATCATTAATGAGGTTCTCGCTATTTTAGGCGACAAGAAAGAGCCTGTAGAACTCAGAAGGACCGCTTTAACGGTGCTTCAGCAAGCCAGCTTCAGTTCGGCCATTTTTATAACTAAAAGACCAGACTATTTTAATGTGCTTCGATCCATCATAGATGACAAAGACAAACAACTACGCTTCGACGCGCTGGAAACCTTAGCAGCCCATAAGGATGAATATGCGCAGAGACGTTTGCTGGATGGCTTAAAAGCTCCGGCAAAGGCATTGGTAGCACCAGAGAAAGCAATCCAGTTATTGGGGTATGATGTGCATGCCGAACTATTTACGACTCTGAGAGACATAGCCGAAAATTCTTCTCATTTGGAAAGCAAAGTAGAGGCTGTTCGCATTTTAGGCGCTGACCCTGAGTCAAAAGAGCTGTTGCAGAAAATGTTCCGGAATAAAAGTGAGAACAAGGAGGTTAGAGCAACTTGTGCGGTAGCTGTTCAGGCCATAGATCCGGAGGACTTTAGTACCTCTGCGAAGCAGACCGTTATGGATGAAGCAGAAGATAGCGATATCAGGGCTATCTGTTTAAATGCACTTGCTTTAGATGGAGAAATAGCCGATCGAAGGAAAAATGCCCCTAATGAGCGTTCGGCAATGGTTTCTGCCGTTGACACCAGTTTTGATGCCTACGTTCAGCAATTACAGGAGAAAGCTGCTTCAAAAGAGCTTGGAAAGGCTGCTACACAGTATCTACGGAACATGGATCTAAAGAAGAATGTCGACAAAAACTAGTTACCTGTCATCTATGGTAACGCGTACAGATGTAAAAGCATGGGCCGCAGGCATTACCAGAAATATCTCCGAAGATGAGATAGCAGAACTTATTGATGCTATAAAGGCATGCCCCGGCCATAAAGGAGCCCTGGTTGATTTGTTGCCGGAGCAAGCGCCGCTTTATGCTGGGAGAAGTGCCAATGAAGTAATGCGCATCAGGGGGTATATTCTGGCTGCATTCGAGCGTGTGGGTTTACACGATTTAGCTATCCCTTTTGTTTTAGAAGAGCTTGAAAGCGGAAGAGATGCCTATCTGGTAGCAGGTGCTGCAAAAGCAATCAGGGGCCTTCGCTCTCCTACCGCACAGGTGGTGCCTTATTTGTTTAAAGCTATTCAAAATATAAAATACGTAGACGATGCTCTAACCTTTGATTCTTATAAACCGCAATGGCCGTTAAAGCATTATACCACTGCCTTACAGGAAATTTTCCTAACATTTGCTTGGCTCGGTGCCTATGCCAGGCAGGCAGTTGACCAGCTAGAAACACTACATAAAGATGAATTTGCAGATTTTAGTAGCTCCACCAGGCGGGAAATAAGAAAGGCCATCGAACAGATTCAGGCAGACTCTAGAACCGTAAGTTTAGACTGCTGCAAGCTGCCCCTGGAGAACGTTATGGTGCCTGATCGTGCCCTGCAAAATTCTAACTACAGTAAAATGAAGCAGGTTGAACTGCAGGACCAGGACGGGAGTTACTTGACTTATAACCAGTTCTTTTGCGACAAGCCCACTATATTGGCGTTTTTCTATACCAGGTGCAGTAACCCCAATAAATGCTCTGCCACTATCACAAAACTAGCACACCTGCAAAAGTCGCTGCAGAATCAGGGGCTGGTTTCACAAATTAAGATTGCAGCCATAACCTACGATCCGGCCTTCGATCTGCCCCCGAGGTTAAAGGGGTACGGTGAAAACCGCGGCTTTAGCTTTGGGGAGGAAAATTGCTTATTCCGGGTCACTTCTGGTTTTGAGGATTTACAGGGATTCCTGGCCTTAGGGGTAAACTTTATAGGCTCGCTGGTTAACAAACACCGGATAGAACTTTTTGTGCTGGATAAGGATGGGAAGGTGGCTTATGCCTTTACAAGATTGCAATGGGATGTGGAGGAAGTTGTGGAACAGGCAAAACAACTAGTTTTACAGGAGAAAGCCGATCGAAAAGCCGAGGATAAACAGGTATTCCGTGGTAAAGCCGTGCTGAGCAGTTTTCAGGCTGTAGTAGTTCCAATGCTGGTAGCTCTTTTTCCTAAATGTCCTTACTGCTGGGCAGCATATATGAGTGTGTTTGGTGTTGCGGGCATTCAGGCCATTCCCTACAAACCTGAGTTATTATTTGTGCTAATTCTTGTAATGTTGGCAAACCTCTGGTGGATGTATAAGCTCGCTCTGAAACGAAATGGCCTTCTGCCTTTTTATTTATGTTGCATAGGTGCCCTTTGTGTTGTAGGAGGTTTTTATGCTGATTTCAGGATGATGCTCTTTATGGGTTTGGCGCTAAGTGTTGCAGGTACGATGTTAAATAATCTTCCGTTTGCTACTTATGCTAAAATACAGTACGTGTTCGGCAGCAAGTACAGGCGCATACTGAAATCACGCAGCATATAGTGCAGATAGCGGTTGCGTTGGGACCTCAGGCCTTTCAGACACTTAGCTTGATTCGATGAGTATGATTTTTTAACCTGGAGGCGCCAGGAAGGGGTAATAAAAACTTTAATTACTCCTTCCTGGCGCCTCCAGGTTACCATGTGAAATTAATGTACCTTCTGAAGCCATTAAGATTTGCTCCTTCCATAATTCCTTTAGTCTTTTTTCAGGATTAACACCCAATCAGTACTTTTAGATGGTGCTTTAAAGCGAATTGGAGTTTCTTCCCCTTTTCCACGTACGGCAGCTGCCTTTGATTTTTTTCCTGTTTTGGTATCGATCCAGGTGTTTTGGCTGTAATTTCCTTCTGAGAGCTTGAGCGCAAAGGATTCTCCATCCGGCGCAAATACAAGGTACTGCCGGCCCGGCTCAGCCAGGGCATACACCCGCATAGTCTGGTGTTCTGCCAGCAGATCGTCGTGGGGGCGCATTTTATAAAATTCCACCTCTTTACTAAACACCTGCGCCAGCACATCCATGTAACCAGCTGACGTTATAAAGGGGTTTTCTTTGCTGAAGGGTAAACCGGAGGGGCCTCCGGCGTAAAGTTCATATTCTTTTTCGTGGCCGTTCCAGGTAAATGAGGCTCCTGCTGTGGCGCATCCCCAGGCTGCGCGCCGAAGATCATCCTGCGTAGCCCCAACACGCTCGTGCCAGAACCTACGCCATAGCGCATTGCCCTCGCTCATAAACACGGGTTTGCCCGCGTACCCAAGCAGGCATGCCATGTGGTGTGTCCAGGCATCGCGCCAGAGCTGACGCTCCAAAGTTTTAGCAGGTGCGGCAATCTGATGGTTCTCAATTGCGGCAAAGGTGTACTCAGGCAGGTGGTAATGGTTCTCCTGCGGAAACTCGTCTTCGTAGGTGCGAAGGTGGTTAAAAACATCGTATTTGGCCACAAGTCGTGCAAAGCCCAATTCGTGGCTCTCACGGTCGCCAGGTACTTCCCACACAAAATTCCAGCCAGCGAGGTTCGCATAAGGAGCCAGGCGGGCTACCATATAACGTACCATAAAATCTTTTTCTTCAGGAGTCAGTTTGCTCCAGTCCGGGCCCTCGTTCTGGCTGCCATCTACTCCCAGAAACATATGCACGCCAATGTTGTTGTCGTTGAGCCAGCCCATGTGTTGTTCCATACGGCGCCACACATCCAGGTTCATGGTGCTGGATGCCTTGCCTTCCTCGTACAGGGCGAGGTTCAGTGTTTCGGGCTCAGGCCCATCGAGGTAGTATTGTTTAAAGCAGCAGATGGACAGCAGCCAGTTTACCTGCAGGTGATTATAGCCTTTCTCTACAAATTTGCTGTACACGTTCTTTACCACCCAATCAAAGTTCTGACCAATAGAGCCATGGCCGGTTTCGTAGTAAGATTTAAGCCACACCGGCTCCGTGCCATTGTAGGCAAACCAGTGCGGGTTTTGGGCATAAGGTTGTAATATGCCTTTGCCAGCTCCCTCGGCTGTGCAAGTAAAGCTGCCCTGGCCGCCTGTGCTGCCATCAGACCAAGAGTAGACATAACGCCAGGTACCTACTTCATCTGGCAGAAAGCGTATTTTCCAGACATTTCCGGTACTTGCATTTCCTTTTCCGGTGCCATCTCCATCGAAAAAACCTCTGAAGTTGATCAGCTTTCCGGAGGGTGCCTGATATTGAACCAGCAACTCCACTTCAGTGAATTTGTTGGCATAAGGTTTCTCGTTGATTATAGATGCCTCAAACAGTTTGTATTGCCCAACAGCAGCCGCAGCCTGTTGGGTGGTTTCGTTAAGGGCTGTATCGGCTGCGTTTGCACTGGCGACAGGTGGTTGCCAGAGTTGCATATAGCCAAGCACCAGGCATGTAAGCAAGTACTTCAGTGGTTGGGTCATGTGTATTTCGATGTGCTGTTGTTATGAAAAGTTAAGACAGTAGGTAATGTCTGTTATAGGCCTTAGCAGGGGAGGACTTTATAGAGTGTTTTTTCGCTCCGGAAGGCCATTTTCATTAGAATAATTTACCTTCTCGGATTCCTGGTCTCTTGTTACTCAGCCAGCCAGGCCCAGCGCTTGGCCCAGTCATCTAAAAACTCCTTTTGCCAGCGGTTTACGGTGGCGGCGCCCTGATGAGGACCAACATAACTGGCAGGGTCGGGGCTGTCGCTCCACCAACCTGTAAGAGGGGCTAAGTTTTGCGGATGCTGCTTTCCGGGCCAGGGATCTGTGCTGGTAAATTGCCCCTGTTGGCCATCCAGCTCTTTTATGGAGCTGCTGATTTTGTAGCTCCATTCGCCAACTGCCTTCGGAACAAAACGGGCACGGTAGCGGCCATTGCCCTCGTAGTAACCTTCAAAGCGCTGGCCATCCACCTCGAGCCATAGGCTAGGTTCTTCGTTGGCAGCTCCCTTATCCGGGCCTTGCATTACCCATTCTAGCACTCCAAAAACAGGAACCTGATCGGCCAGAGTAGTGGCCCGGTTAAATATACGCCTCGCGCTAAAGTGTAGCGGCACAAAGCTTCCGCCCCAGCTTGGCTCCTCCGGCTTTTCCGGATTACCATGCAGCAGGTAAGCGACAGAAGGCGTGTCGCCCATTTTTATTACTCCTTTGTAGTAGTTACTAAAGTCGCGGCCCATGGCCCCATGGTTTTTTATATGCTGGTCGTGGTAATTGCTGTTATCGAAGACTTTTCCTGTTGAGATGTCCTGGAACCAGCCTCTGTAGGTAGCATTTGCTTCTATCATCCAAAGCTCCGGAAAGTTGCTGACCAGGTAGTGATAGGCCTCGGCTCCCCATTTTTTGTTTGGGCCGCCAATCCAATACACCCTTAGCTTCGGCGCAATTTCAGGTGCATCGTGCAGGGCTTGGGCAAGATCTTCTATGCCTCCCCAAACCAGTACCCACAAAGGCTGGCTACTTTCGCGTTTAGCGCAAGAAATAATCCATTCAGATCCTTCGGTGGGAGTAGTCCAGCCTTTTGCCGGTGCCCGTTCGGTGGCTCCCTGCTTTACCACGGCGCGTAACACATTGGCAGTAGGAAAGCCTTTGGCATTTGCTTTTAGTTTGGGATAATCTTTTTCGTACAAGTCGATGATGCGCAAGATGTCTTCTTTACGCCCATCACCATAGGGTGAGGAGATGAGCCCTTCTGTTTTAAACTGGTTGGCATACATCAGGTAGTGGATCATCGACTGAAAGTCATCATCGTCGGTGCCGCCAATATCGGTACTCACAATAACACGCGGCTGGGCCATGTGCTGCCCGGCAAGCAGCAGGAGACAGAGTAGGAGCAGGGGTTTTACTAATCTGAGCATGGATGCTGATTTTGAGGGCTTCAACTTTCAGGTTAAGAAGTGTGCACGGTATAGCCTGCTACCAGCGCTTCTCTATGACTTAAATGGGTTTTTCAGAAACTTCTGGATCATCTTTGTCATCTGTTTATGGCTTTTGGAGGTGTCGGCAAACCCGATGATGCAGACATGTTCATTGCCGCTCATACCGTACACTTTATGGCCGTTTTCGGGGCCGGATCGACCAAAACTGTAGAGATCCATGTTGTGCACATTGCCTTTCCGAATCTGGCGGTGGTTCTCGTTCGGCGCATCATCATCGGGCGTTTTGGCCAGGAAAAGATAACTTTTGGCTTTCGGGTCGCCCAGGTAAAACCACTCAGGGGAAAAATCCTGGAAAGTGCCGTTGGGGATGTGCTTTTTACCATCGGCGGTTACAAAATAATCTTCAGCATCTGCGGTTCCACCTGCCACGCCTTCATAAAGAAATGCATATTCCCCTTTCGATTTAAGTACTTTTATGGCCACACGATCCGGGAAGAACCAGTACTGAAAAGTAAAATCGGGGTTCGACGATTCCAGAATAACCAGGTTACCTTCTGTTTTGCCATCTACCACGGTTGTAGTGGAGTTGCTGTTCCGGCCTGCATGGCCAAAGTTGCCCGTGCTATTCGGGAAGCCCCTGAAATCGCCGTTAGGTCCGGGTTCCATGTACGAGGCAATCCAGTCGTTGCCCTCTTTGTCTATAAAGCTCTTAAAGCCAGATACGCCATTATCTTTTTCAAAATAAACTGTTCCCATGGGCATGTCTATTCTGAAGCAGCCGGTGCCGTGCCAGTTTACTTCGGTGAGTTTTACTTTTTGTGAAAAGGCAGCTTGAGATGAGACAAAAAGTAGCAGTAAAAAAAATAATTGTTTGATGGAAATCATGTATTTAAGAATAATTTTAGTAAGAACAATACCTTATGCTGTCGCATTTGTAGAGGCAGCAAAAGGTAAACTGTGTATTTATATATGCATAACCTATTTATTGATGGATTGAAGTTAAACAATTCTTTAGATGTTGCAAGAAAAAAACTACCAATCGTTAGAGCATACTTGATTTGCGCTGGTTTGGCTGGCGCTATGGCACAAGCACAGGTGACAGATAGCCCCCTTGTGCTTTCATAAAATTAAAATAGTATGGTAGGAGTTTGTACCGACTTTTAAATGAATGCGTAAAAATAGAAATCAAGTATAACTACTTTCAGTCCCTTAGTAAACACGATCAGCAGCCTTATGAAAAAGATCTCTCTCAGTTTAGTACTGGCACTCGGAGCAGCCTGCTCTATAGCGCAAGCACAGGTAGTTGCAACAGATATACAGATAAAGGGGGCGCTAATGGCGGCACCATCGGAGAAAAGAGAGGGGGCAGCGGTACTGGGCTACAACCAGGAAGGGGAACTGGTGCAGCTCCGAAAGGGCGCCAACGAATTGATTTGCCTGGCAGATGACCCGGCCCAGAAAGGGTTTTCGGTTTCGTGCTACCACCAGGACCTGGAGCCCTTTATGGCACGGGGAAGGGAGCTTAGAAAAGCCGGAAAAAGTACACAGGAAATTTTTGATATGCGCGAGAAAGAAGCCGTAGCCGGTACGCTGAAATTGCCCAGGCAACCCACTACTTTATTTGTTTATACCGCAGCCGAAGGCAACTTTGATACCGGTACAGGTGCTGTAAAGGAGGGATACCTGCGATATGTGGTTTATATCCCGTTTGCCACTTCAGAGAGTACAGGGCTGCCGCTGAAGCCAGAGGGGCCTGCCATGCCCTGGATTATGCACCCCGGAACTCATGGCGCGCACATTATGATAAGTCCGCCTAAAGGAGGTGGCAGCCAGTAAGGCAAACTTAAAATAAAAAGGTCCACAACCGACGGGAGGATGTGGACCTTTTAGGTTAACAAGCGTTAACTGCTCATTTAAGAGCCTGATTTAGTATCGGAACAAGAAATTAGTACCGTTACGAATCCACTTTTCAAAGAAAGAGTTGTCGTTATATTCGCCTGAAAGAAGCTCAAAGTCAGCTCTGTCTTTGTTGGAGCGCGAGTTCATAAAGTTTGGAAGCGAATCCTGGTTATTAGGTTCCCACTCCTGACCTTTTTGTAGAGCAATACAAATGTATTCCCTCGTAGTGCTATCAACTAAGTATTTTCTGTTCATTTTAGTAAGGTACGCTTTATTATTTGTTATTACTAATGAAAAGTCTGTTTCAATATGAAAATATAAATAAAAAAAGCCTTACAGGTCATGTAAGGCTTTTTTCTGGATGACTTATATGAATTTAACTAAACCAGCTGTACGTTTACAGCGTTTAGTCCTCTTTTTCCTTCTTGCAGATCAAAAGTCACTTCGTCGTTCTGTCTGATGTCATTCATAAGTCCAGATACGTGCACAAAGTACTCTTGCTCTGAATTTGTTTCTTTAATAAATCCAAATCCTTTCAGATCATTAAAGAATTTTACTGTTCCTTGATTCATAATAATTGTTTGTTATACTATTAAGACATGAAGATATGAAAAAATGTTCATTTATTTTTTAACTTCTTGAAATAAAAGGCACAATAGTGGTTCTGAAGGCTCTCAGGGTATATAATATTTTTGTAAATTTTATAGGAAGACCTAGTGAGAGGGGGCAGCTAAATTTTTTAATTAGATTTAAAACTGTTTGTTCACTATCAGTTGCGCTCAGCTCGTACCTCGCTGCTTTTTAAAAATAGCTTCAGGGAAAGAAGCACGAGGAATGGTAACTGGTATTGCAGAAGGGTTAAAAGATGATTCCTCAACAAGCATGAAAGAACGTTCTCTTTAAGTACTCCTGGCAACGAGCTTCTGAGGAAATTATTCAAATGAAAAAGGCCTTCCAGAGGCTTTTATGCTACTGGAAGGCCTTGGGTAGCTTAAATGTAGCTAATAAACTACATCTAATTGCTCTTGTCTTTTATTCAATTCCGCCGAAGCACATGTACTTTATTTCCATAAAATAGTCCAGGCCGTATTTGGAGCCTTCGCGGCCAAAGCCAGACTCCTTTATGCCTCCAAAAGGAGCCACTTCAGTTGAAATCATACCTTCGTTTATGCCAACCATACCATACTCCAGGGCCTCGGACACCCGCCAGCAACGGGCCACGTCTTTGCTGTAGAAATAGGAAGCCAGGCCGTAATCTGTGTCGTTTGCCATTTCAATGGCTTCTTGTTCAGTACTGAACTTAAATACAGGAGCCACAGGACCAAAAACTTCCTCGCGGGCAATTAACATCTCAGGACTGGCATTTGCCAAAACAGTTGGCTGGTAAAACAGTCCTTCCAGGTGTTTTCCTCCTGTGGTTACCGTAGCTCCTTTCTCCACGGCATCCTGCACGTGCTGCTGCACTTTCTCCAGCCCTTTCTTGTTAATCAGAGGCCCCACCTGCACGTCTTTTTGCAAGCCGTTGCCCACTTTAAGATCTGCTACAGCCTGGGTGAATTTTTCTACAAAGGCATCGTACACGCTTTCCTGCACCAGCACACGATTTACGCAAACACAGGTTTGCCCATTGTTTCGGAACTTGGAGAGAATGGCTCCTTTTACAGCGGCATCAAGATCGGCATCGTCGAAAACGATAAAAGGCGCGTTGCCGCCTAACTCCAGCGATAGCTTTTTAAGGGTAGAAGCACTTTGGGTCATCAGTATTTTACCAACCGGGGTGGAGCCTGTAAAAGATAGCTTCCTTACTTTGGTGTTTTCGCAAAGTTCTTTTCCTATTTCGCTGCTGTTGCTGGAGGTGATGGTGTTGTAGACTCCTGGCGGGAAACCGGCTTTTTGGGCCAGATACGAAATAGCCAGTGCCGTAAGCGGTGTTTCGGAAGGCGGTTTTACCACCACCGTGCTGCCTGCTGCCAAGGCCGGACCAACTTTGCGTGTAATCATGGCAAGCGGAAAATTCCATGGCGTTATGGCTGCTGCCACACCTACCGACTGTTTTATAACCACCAGCCGCCTGTCTTTGGAATAGGCCGGAATAACATCGCCATAGGCTCTTTTGGCTTCCTCGGCGAACCATTCTATAAAAGAGGCTCCGTACTCTACTTCGCCTAAACTCTCCTGCAGCACTTTGCCACATTCCAGGGTCATGAGCTCGGCAAGCTCCTGTTTGTGCTCCAGCATGAGGTTAAACCATTTTCTCAGGAGGTTAGCACGCTCCTTGGCTGTTGTATCGCGGTAAGAAGGCCAGGCTTTATGTGCGGCGTCTATGGCCTGTTGTACATCGGCTCGGTCCATGTCTGTTACCTGGGCCAGTACCTCGCCTGTGGCAGGGTTGGTGACCTCAAATGTTTTGCTGCTGGCGGCCTTTACCCACTGGCCATTTACGAAGGCTTCGGTTCGTATCAGACTGTTTTTTTCCATTTGTTTAAATAGGTTTTTGGAATCTGGCCGGTAAATTATAAAATATTTGCCAGCCTTCAGTTTGTACGGATTATTTAAGCATGCGACCGGTTGCTCCTGAAAAGCAGCTGTTCATGCTACCTGACCAATTTACTTTTGGCTAACAGCTTAACCTGGTAGATTTTGCCTGCCTTTTTATAACCTTCCGAAAAAGTACCACCTTTGCCCCTGAAAAGCACTGTGCTATTGCCTAACAGGTAAAGACCACAAAGAGCCTCCGGAAGGGCATTTTCATTAGAAGAATTTAATGGTCAGTTAAGCTTTCTCCAACTCCTTCAGTAGTCCGTGGAGGTCGAGAGGCCGTGTATACATCAGCAGCGAACCATCCGGGTTGGCAGGCCAGTCTTCTTTGGGGCGGTCCCAGTAGAGCTCTACACCATTCTGATCCGGGTCGTTGAGGTAAATCGCTTCCGACACGCCATGGTCGGAGGCACCTGTCAGAGGATAACCGGCATCCATTAACCTGCGCACAATGGTGGCCAGGTCTTTGCGGGTAGGGTACAGAATGGCAGTGTGAAATAGACCGGTAGCGCGCGGAGGAGGAGGGGGGCCATCTTTGCTGTACCAGGTGTTGAGGCCGATATGGTGATGGTAGCCACCTGCGGATATAAATGCCGCTTCTTTGCCGTACATGGTGGTGACGGAGAAACCCAGCAGGTCGCAATAGAACTGCATGGCGCGATCGAGGTTTGCCACCTTCAGGTGCACATGCCCTATCTGGGTTTGTGCCGGAACAGTATAACTTTTTTCCATTGTATAGGTTTAAAGGCTAGATCGAAGTTTAGAAAACAACCTGTTGATTTACAGCTGATGATAGTATAAATCTACGTGTAGCTTTTGCAGCAGCAAGCTAAAACTAATTTTAATTAGGTAGAATAGAAAAAGTGTGCTAGAGTTTTCGTACTTCAGCACACTTTGGAGGGAAGGGAGCCGCTGCTGGCAGCAATTCTGTCTTCAGCGGAAAGTTATTCTTGCTTTACCTGGTCTAATCTCAGGTTAACCTATTTAAGGCCAGTAATTTATTAACAGCCGTCTATACCGCAGCTATCACCTGATAGCGTAATTTTTTCCAAGGCAGGAGCTACCTGTGCAAACACCTGGTGGAAAGCTTCTGGTGGCTGTGCACCGCTAATCAGGTATTTGTTGTTTATAATAAAGGCAGGCACGCCGGTAATACCAGAAGACTGTGCCCATTGCTCCAGCTGGCGCACTTCTGCTTTTCCTTGCTCACTTTCAAAAAATCCTTCAAGTCGAGCTGCCGGTATGCCATTAGCTAAACCAATTTCTGTCAGAATGCCGGTATCGTTCATGTTCAGACCTTCGGTGAAGTAGCTGTAGAAAAGCGCCTCAGCTACTTGCTGTTGTACTCCACATTCGCCAGCCAGCCAGATAAGGCGGTGGCCATTGAAGGTGTTGTTTACCATGGTCTGCTTGTCGAACTTAAAGTCGATTCCTTCTGATGCGCCAGCTTCTGTTAATCGCTTGTTCATGGCACCTATCTGCGACAAAATCTGTGGGCCATAATTTTTGACAAAATACTCGGACCGGTCCATGCCTTGCTGCGGAATGTTTGGGTTGAGCTCAAACGGTTTAAATGTTATATCGAACTCAAAGGTATCAGCTGCCTCCGCCATAGCTTTTTTAAGGCGATAGTCGCCCACATAGCACCAGGGGCAGTTGATGTCTGATACAATATCTATTTTTAATTTTTGCTTTTCCATAGGAATTCAGTTGTTGTTAAAGCTAATAAGCCTGAAAGAGCTTACTGCACAATGAACAGCTTTTCTTTCTGCCGTCTTACCTTCGGGAGCTTTGCCAGCCAGTCATTTTCGGTGTCGCGGTAGCCAAGTGGCATAATGGTGACACTTCGCAAGCCTTTGGCTTTTAATTGAAGCAGTTCGTCTAATTTCTCGCTATCGAAGCCTTCCATAGGAGTTGCGTCCACTTGTTCGGCAGCGGCTGCCACCAGGGCTGTCCCAAAAGCGATGTACGCCTGCTTAGCTGCCCAGGTAAAGTTTTGCTCCTGAGTGTTCTTTTCGGCTATGCCCAGCAGCGTGGACTTAAATCCAGCCAATGCTTCTTCGGGCTGGTTGCGCGTAGCTGCTGTGTGGCTGATGAACTCCTCTATGTGCGCTGGCGTAATATCAGACCAGGCGGCAAATACCAGCAGGTGCGAGCTCTCCACAATTTGCGGCTGGCCCATGGCAATAGGCTGTATCTGCTTCTTCAGCTCTGGATCTTCAATTACCAGAACGGTGTATGGCTGCAGACCCATAGAAGAGGGGGCCAACCGAATGGCCTCCAAAATATTGTTCACTTTACCAGCAGGCACTTTCTGGCCGGTCATTCTTTTTGAGGCATATCGCCAATTTAGAGATTCTATTATCTTGCTCATGCTACTTTAACGTATATACAATAGTAATGATTCAGTACTTAGTTACTTTTAGTAACTTAAAATTATTTTATTAATTTTGTTAAAGCAAGAAGGCACCCACTACATACTAAGTAACATGGAAGTAACTAATATTGAGAATCAGCGGGTTAAGGTCCAGGAAAAAATAAATAATATTTTCGATGATAAGCATTCTCTGTCGGCATGTTGCCCCATAAAAGACATTTTAGGCAGGTTTGGAGACAAGTGGTCCATTTATACCATCCTGATGTTGGGGCGGGAGGAGAAGCTGCGATTCAACGAGCTGAAAGGATTAATATCAGGCATATCGCAACGGATGCTGACCGTTACGCTGCGCTCGCTGGAAGAAGATGGGCTGGTGACACGCAGAATCTATTCTGAAATTCCACCGAAAGTAGAATACAGCTTGACAGAACTGGGCCAGGGCCTATTGCTCCAACTGCTGCAGCTAGCCGATTGGGCTAAGCTGAACCTAAATGAAATTCTGGATGCCCGGAAAAAATATGCAAAACAGTAGCCGCCTGAGAAGGCCTTTTGAAAATCTTTCTAATGAAAATACCCTTCCGGAGCTAAAAACAGGTTGATGAGAACCAGTCTCATGTCTGGCAGCCTAATGTCCTTAACGGCAAATATACCTCTGGAAGGTCAATTTCATTAGAAAGATTAAATGGCTTATTGTAGATTGATGATTGTTAATGTAGTCCGAGCGGCTACCAATACATTTTAGTTTCGTATGGTAGCTACTAAGAGAGCACCTTTTCTGCAGGATTTTGCCTACAACATCGTTACAAGAGGACATAGATAGGGAGAGGAGGCAGGAATAGTAAGCAGTTGTCTGCCGCTACATGCCATGGCTGTTCGGAAGTCATGGCACTTCCAATTTGCTAGAGATACTCCTGCAACTTAAGAAATAGTCTCCTGCTCGGGCACCTGAAGAGAGGCTCCAATGGCATCAGCAAAGTTCTCGGCTTCCTGTACGCCACCTGGCGGCAGGTCGTGCAACTGTATACCACCAATCCGGACACGTACCAGCCGCAGTGTCGGGAAACCAACCGCTGCTGTCATTTTCCGGACTTGCCTGTATTTACCTTCCGTTACCGTGATCGAAACCCAACTGGTAGGGCCGTGCCGATCGTCGCGTATTTTGCGGCCCCGCGCCGGAAGGTCCGGGGCAGTTTCCAATTTAAAGGCCTGGCAGGGGAGGGTGCAGTATGTTTCTTTGCTCACACTAATCTCCACACCCTGCTGCAACTGTACGATGGCCTCCGGGCTAATAAGCCCATCTACCTGCGCGTAATATTCCTTCTCAATGTGCTTGCTACGCACCTGTTCGCTTATTTTTCCATCTGTGGTAAGCAACAGCAGGCCTTCACTATCCTGGTCGAGGCGGCCTATGGCCATCGTGCCTTCCGGAAAGGTATGGAGATCGCCTAACAGTTTCTTGTTTTTATGGTTTGTAACAAACTGGCTGATGTAGCCAAACGGCTTGTTGATAATGAAATGACGGTGTTGCATGATGATGAAAGGGCCTGCTCCTGTAGCAAAAAGGCAACCGCTGGAAGTGTACTGCGCAACGGCAAACCTTCTCCTGCTGCTTCCTATAAAACAAGAGCCGATTCGCATGAAACGGCTCAGGGTGTGGTACTGGTGAAGCGGCGGACTTTGTTAAAATTACGTGCTTCACCACGCCAAAAAATCAAATAAAAGTATTCTTAATAAAATAGTCTGATGGAGACTGTTAACTCGCCGTTTTAACTCTTACAGCGTTAGGCCCCTTAGGTCCCATTTCGACTTCGAAAGTTACACGGTCGTTCTCCTTTATAGTATTCTGCAGGCCGTTTACGTGCACAAACACACTTTCCTGCGTCTCCTGGTCTTTGATAAAACCATAGCCCTTCGACTCGTTAAAGAAAGCTACAATACCTTTTCTCACGGTATCAGCAGGGTCAGCGGCTTCCTGTTTAGAAACTCCGATTTGAATGTCTTCCTGCTTTATAATTTTCTTTTTCTTTGTAGGATCGGGAGGAGTAGATGAAATGTTGCCATTTTCGTCTACATAAGCCATCATGTCGTCTAAGCTCTGCCCTTTAGTTGCATTTGCTTTACGCTCTTCTTTCTTCTGCTCTTTGTCCTGTTTCTTTTTATGACGTTTTTTCTCGTTTTCTTTTTTACTAAAAGTTTCCTGTGATCTACCCATGATGCTTATTACTGCTAACTGCTTTTTTTGTTTAAGTTATGAAAATGCTGCACGTTTAAGCAGCTGCGATTCCTCTTCTTATATACGTACAAGCTTACTAGATAGTAACTTGAACGTAGTACTGTTTCAGGAAATCTCTGATTGTATACAATATTACGAATTTAATAAGACTTATTAGTTAATCTTCTGTTCATATATACTCTAAAAAGTAGGTTTTCCTTAATTATAGCACCACTTTACTGCGCTTCTCAAGCTAGGCCACTGCCTATTTGTTACAAGCAATAGGGGTAACCAATAATCTAACTTACCAAATAGGAACTGCGGAACCAGCCAGTTGTGGCTTGCGAAAGGTTTGACTCTGGTAGGGCAATGCTGTGGCTGCTGGCTTATAAAGCATATTTAAATAATTCTGGTTCCATTTTAGTTGTTCTAGGCAGAGTTGCGTAAAAGCCTTCTGGAACTAGGTTCCCAGCACTCAAAAGAACCGTTAGGCTAGCGGAATAAGAGTTAAATTATTAAGTATGAGCCTAGTTAATTGGTGCTTATAGTATATTGACTTGTTTTTATCCGTATTTCAACTGATTTTAGTGCAATTTATTAATTTCATGGCACTAAACTCATATATCTATTGTACTTTGGTTGGTCAGGCAAATGTTAGGTTTGGCAAACTCGTACTTAAGTGACTAATAAACAAACTGTAATGAATTTTTTTGAATTAAAAACGGGCTATAGTGTAGCTGCATTCTCAAACTTTGAAGCTGCCTTAACAGCCACCGAAGATTTTTGGAGCCGAGGATACAAAGTCGTATATCTTAATGAAGTGAGCCATGTGCAGGAGGCTGAGGTAATGGAATATCTGCTGAAATATAAATCACAACAAAAGTTTTACTATCATAACTACCATACCTGCAAGGCCAATGATTTAAAATTGAGAGCTACCGAAAGCTTGCAAACGGTACTCGAAATTTTAGAAAAGAAAAATGCCGATAAGGCAAAATTTGTGATGGTGCTGGCATCCAGAAAAATGGTGAAGGCGCCTGCTCCGGCCCATTTAGAACTGGAAGCATTACCTGCCTCAACTTAAGTTGAGGCAGGTAATGCCAGACCGCTTTACAATATCCAGAAGCGCAGTTATTAATTTTCAGAAAATTTAATAACTGAAATGCCGCAAGCTATCAGGCTTGTGCAATAAGTGGTGTAAGCCCATCTTGTAACCCTTGATAATTGTATTGCCCGTACAGGCTGCTTTAAAAGACACGTATATTCTAGCCCTGGTGCGACTGGTGGAGGATATCTATAACGGTTCCACGCTGAAACTCGCGTTAATAAAGCTTTGTAAGGTATTGTATTCAATGGAGCCATAATCTATGGTAGCCTCCCCGTAAAAGTAAGCTTTTAAAGATTGTTGCATCTCCTCAATTAACGGTACCTGCACCAGTTCGGTGCTCTCCCTGCTACTTGTATAAATAATTACACCATTGCTGGATAGCTGTATCGAAAAGGATGTTAGCTGACCGGCATCCACCTGTCTTTCAAATTTATTGATGGTTGCAGTCAGCGTACGTAGCATATCAGTTTGTTTTGTATAAAAGTGTGCAGCTTTCAAAGCGCAAATAAATTTATTTTTCCTTAATGCGTGTAAGTAGATATACCTAGTTTAACTTGCTATACTACTGATTGTAATGCGTGGCAGGGTTTTCAGGACCAAGTAAACTAAAAAATTAGCCCCCTTCGATTAGACAAATCGGAGGGGGCTAAGTGAGAATAGTTGCGTGAGCGACGCTGAATTAAGATGACGTTTCAGAGAGTGCACCTGGCTTCTTAATTTTAGTCAGGTTAAGGTGGGCCTCCTCCATGGTAGGCGAGAATGTGAATATATTCTCTAACTTCAGAAGCTTCAGTAAAGTATACATCTGCTGACTGCAGCCTATTAGGGTTAATTGGGTATTGAATTTTCTGAGTAAAAGTAAATAGCTTACAAACCCACTCACACCAATGTTTTTTAGAATTGATTTTCTTATGCCGGTACAGTCCAGTAACAGATACTTGTCTTCATTGCTCGGCATTTTTTGAAGTTCATTAGTTATTTGCTTCAATCCCGCTTCCTCTATTGTTCCTTCTACTATCATGAGGATTAAGCCTTTGTAGTTATCGATGATCAGGTTCATTTTGTAGTATAGTTTAAATAAGGCAGGTGCTTCTGCCTTATACAGGCACCTGTAACTGGTACTAATATTTTAAACTATAAGTTCATAAAATGTCTGATAATGAGATAGTTTAGTAGTTTTGTCTTGCTTTTTGTGGTGACTACTTAGACATGGTTTTTGTACGGAACAGGTATCTGTGTTTAGTAGAGGGAGGCTGAGCAAATAGCACAATTTACTCTATAAAGCAGGCATGAGTAGGCTTGTAGCAAAAAAGGGTATTTTGTCTCTGGAAGCCTATTTTGATTAGAATAATTGCTAATACCCCCAATAGCTTGAAAATAGATAAAGCCTAACTATTTCTCACTCGCCGTAAGCTCAAAAAGTCTTCCTTAGTTTTACATGGTAAATGCGTTAAGTTGAGTAATACACTTTGCCAAAGCCTTAATCCACCTCCACGTATTTTTTATCCTGATTCATGCGTACGATCTTAGGGTAGAAGGTTCCAATAACCTCCACCAACTCCTGCTGGTAAGCCATAACCTGATGAATGTCTTTGTAAGCCATTGGAGCTTCGTCCAGGCCAGAGCCAATTACATCCACGCCAGCTTTGTGTAAGAACTTTTGCATCTGGGGCTGAGAGAGTGTTTTTATGGCCTGCGTTCTCGACATAGTGCGTCCGGCCCCATGAGAAGCAGAATTTAGAGCTTTGGTTTCTCCTTTTCCTCTTACGATAAAACCAGGAGTGGCCATAGTCCCCGGTATAATTCCCAGCACTCCTTTACCTGCCGGTGTTGCGCCTTTACGATGAACAATCACTTCCTGGCCAGACTTATCTTTTTCCTTCCAAGCAAAATTGTGATGGTTTTCTACCTTTGCCAAAGGAGCCTCTCCTAATGCTGCTGCCAGTCTTTCATGAATCTGGTGGTGGCAGGCAGAGGCATAATCACCAGCCAGGTTCATGGCCAGCCAGTATTCTTGTCCGGCTTCTGAAGCAAGGCCAAGCCACGCCAGGTGCTTTGCTTCGTTTGGTAGGCGACAGGAATCCATGGCTACTTTGGTGTAATAGCCAGCAATGTTTGCTCCCAATCTTCTGGAGCCTGAATGGGATAAAATAGCGAGATATTTACCTACTGGAAGGCTAAACTCGTTCTCAGGCGCCTGAATTTCAGCAATTCCAAATTCAACGAAATGATTGCCGCCTCCCGATGTTCCTAATTGCTGGTATGCACGATCTTTAAGTTCGCGCACCACAGGAATCTCAGAAAACTCCGGCCGATCCATTATATCGTGATACATGGGCCTTTTAAAGGCAGAGTTACCAAAACGAGTGTTATCGAGTAACATTTTCTGCAGTTTTTCTCTGTTTTTGTCAAGATATGCTGCATGTATATCAAAAAGGCTCATGCTCATGCGACAGCCAATATCTACGCCAACTCCATATGGAATTACCGCATTGTGTGTCGCAAGTACGCCTCCTACCGGCAGGCCATAACCCTGGTGGGCATCCGGCATTAAAGCGCCGCCGGCTGTTACAGGTAATCGCATGGCAATCTCCATTTGGTCTAAAGCTCCCTGTTCTATTCCTTCTCCACCGTACACGGTGTATTTTTGTTTTTCTGGCTTTAAGGAAATAGGAGCGGCCTCTTTTTGCGAAAGTATTGCTTGTGCCAAAGGACCTAACGTAGTATGCAACTGGTACTGATCAGGAGCAGCTAACACATCCTGCAGCAGCTCAATCTGATGGTTTTTTCCTAGCTCGTTGTAGTAGGTGTGTATGATATTAAGAGCGGTACCCAAGGGTTTACCAGAAGGAAACCCTAATTTTATTAAATCGCTGGAAGAAAGCTTAAGAGTTGCCTTGCTTTTATCTTTTTTCATAGGTTATAGCAGCTTCTGAACTACCCTTTTACGACCTAATAAGATAAGCAGGTTATAATTTGAAGGCTTAGCTATTTACCAATAGTAGCAAACCAGTTTGGAAAAGCCATTTAGACCGTGTAATCGGGGTTGAGAAAAGCTTATATATCTAAAAAAATAGAAGCAAATGCCAAGGTGAAATTTCGTTGCATGCGTAATGCAAGGCTCCAAAACAGTCTTATCCGGAATCCTTGTTGCCTAATGGCTTCAAGTGTCTACGATGCTGAAAAGATAAGAAAGTAGGCTGTTTGTAAAAGAGAAAAGGAAACCAGCCGGAACTGTTAATGGGTTTAACACTAGCTGGTTTCCTTATAAATTTCGTCCTTTCTACTGCGAATCTGGGACTACAGTATCCGCTTAATTACACTGCAGGTGAACTACTCTGCTTATCCTCAGACCTTTAGGAGGGAAGAATGGAACGTGCATTTAACTAATACCAGCAGCTGCAGTTATCTAATGTCGCAGCCCTGTTACAGTATTAAATATATTAATGAACTTCCAGAAGAAAGTTAGGCCGTTGCCCATTTAACCAGCACCACTTGGTGGTGCTGCGGAAAATATAAGCACCTGGAAGTTGAAGGGTAGAGTAGTAGTATTTTCTATAAAACCAACTTACAATGTGATCACACTGTTGCTGGTGCCAAACTCATTCGGCTTCTGGTCATCTGCCTCTGGCTCGTTTAACCAAACAGTTTTATTAACAAGGTACTTAAATTCGTGCTGCGTATTTTTAGGAAGAGAGGTATCATAGGTAAAAGAGCCACCCTTTTTCTTGCTCATTGGAGTTGGGTTTTCCCAATCATTGTTGAGACCTAATATTTCTACTGTTTCAGCATTTTCAGGGGCTATGCTGAACTTAACTTTGCACTGATCTTTCGTTTTTAGGTAGGTTTTCTGTATCATAATAATTCTTTTTATTGGGGAAATTAAATATTTCCTTTTATACATACAACCTTTTAAGGTAACCTAAACAAAAAAATAATATTTTAGATTTACTTGTTAATGGTTTTGAATTGCTCTGGTGATTTATGAATATGTTTTTTAAGATACGGAAAAAGTAGGCAATACCGGAGTAGCATTACTCTGCAGCTATTTGAGAACGAATCAGCGCTGAGTGAAAGAGCCATCTTTTAGCTTCTAGTAAAATGCGGTACAGTATAAATTCACTGGTAGTTTCACCTAAGAATTCCTTAAAGGCTTCGTTAGGAGCTTCGCCATGCCATGTAGTTGGTATACTTAATGCACTATTGGCTTGTGCGGTGTACAAAGGATGTCATTTACTTGTCCCAAGGCAAGAGATGGGAGGGAGAGGGTATTTATGTGCTATAGAGATTGGTAATTATTTAGTAATCCTAAAGGTGAACTTGCTTATAAAATACGATGTCTATACCTTGGCTGCATAATTACGCTACTTTATTAAACTGCATGAAAGAGGAAATAACACAGGAGGTACGTGAAGTTTGTGTATTAATTCCTTACTTCAATAATTTAGAGGGTTTAATAAAGTCCATACAAAGTGTTAATTATGATAAGGATAAGAGCTTTATTGTTATCGTAGATGATGGTAGTAGAGAGAGATTGACCTCAGAAATTCTGGAAACAGCTCAAGTAACTGCTATACCATTTCAGGTACTTACATTAACCAGAAATAGTGGTATAATTACTGCACTAAATACGGGCTTAAAATGGATAAGTAGAAATTTATCAGTCGCGTTTATAGCTCGGTTAGATTGTGGAGACATTTGCCATCCAAATCGTTTTCATAAACAAATTAACTATTTGCACGATCATCCTGATACAGCTTTATTAGGAAGTTGGTGTATTTTTAAAACTTCAAATACAGATCAGCAATACAAGTACATTACACCCACATCACATCTTAAAATAAAACGGGAAATGTATTTCAGAAATGTTTTTATACATCCAACAGTTATTTTTAGAACCTCCTGCCTTACAAAGATGGGTTTATATGCGGATGAATATAAGCTAGTTGAGGATTATGCCTTGTTCTGGACCTTTTTAAACTCTTCTGAGACCGCAGTAATACCTGATTTCTTAGTAACGTGCGAAATTAATCCGACTGGTATTTCAATATCGCAAAGGAAAAACCAGATTTTAGCAAGGAAGAGGATAGTGCGTGAATTTGGTACTAATCTTGCTTTAAAGAGCCTTGGTATTTTCAAGCTAAATTTACTTCTCGTAATACCATATTCTTTTATATTAAAAATTAAATATCTAATCTCTTCTTAAAGAAAGGTGTTATAGATTTTCAGTATTGGATTGTGCCTAACTAACACAATTATTTTACAAAATGGCTAAAAGAATATAATAATCCTACGACTAATATGTTTACTTTTGTGAAGACTACTGAATTTTTGCCATAGAGGACCTTATAAGGTTGCTCTATATAAGAAACTAACTCTACAAGAACAAACTAATAATGATAATTGTACACGTTGTTGAACCTTTTGCCGCAGGAGTATCTGTTTTTGTAAGATCGCTTACGGAAACAATGCCAGATGACATGCATATTGTTGTTCATGGCGAGCGGAAGCATGTATTGTCTGCAGCGGAAGTTAAAAATTCTTTCCCTAAGAAGAACGTAAGGTTCATCAAATGGAGGTCTGCTCAACGTTCCATTCATCCTCTTAAAGATTTTTACGCTCTTTCCGAGCTATATAAAATATTAAGAAGGCTTAAAAGAAAGAACTTAGTGGATGCAGTTCATTTGCATTCATCAAAAAGCGGTCTTTTAGGCAGGCTAGCCTGTCGAATGGCTGGCATTGAAAAATGTGTATACACTCCTAATGGCGCCCCTTTCCTTTCTGGTGGAAGTGCTGTAAGCAACTTTATTTATCAACAAATTGAAAAAATAGGAAGCAGGATAGGTGGGGAGATAGTTTGTTGTTCTGCTTCAGAGCAAAGTGCATACAAAAAAATAGGTATCAGATCTATCTACATCAATAATGGTATTTCTTTGACTGGTTTCAATGAGCCTGTAAAGAAAATAAACCATGAAAAATTCACTGTTATAACAACAGGCCGAATAGAAGCACAAAAGAATCCACAGTTGTTTAATGAGATTGCCTCTTATTTTGAGGAGTTTCCCCAGTTTGAATTCATATGGGCAGGTGATGGGCAGGACCGAGCTGCTATTACAGCCAGTAACATAAAGGTCACAGGTTGGGTACCAGCAAATGAAATTAAGACCTTAGTCTCCCAAGCGGACTTATACCTTTCTACCTCTATTTTTGAAGGACTTTCTTTTGGAGTACTGGAGGCATTGGCCTTAAAGAAGCCTGTATTGTTAAGTAAATGCGTAGGAAATCAGGATGTTGTTAAAAATGGTCTAAATGGTGACACTTTTAACAATAAGACGGAAGCAGTAGTCAGAATCTTGAATTACTTCAACAACCGGGAAATGATAGAAATTATGGGGCAACATTCCTTAGATTTGTGCACCAGCAAATTTGATGTAAACCAAAATTTTCTTGGGTATAAGAAGGTTTATCAGAGCAGGAAGCCTGCCATCAGAGATCGGTCTTCCAAAGTTTAGACTAACCCAATAGAATTTTAGAGTTTCTTTAAGAATGAGAGCGTATCTCTTAAGCAAGTTACCCTCAAAACCTTAGTTATAATCAATAGTAAAGTTGTCGTTTTCTTGCTGCTATAATATTCTGATTTCTTGGCGGTTCACCTGCTTCTTGCTTTCTGACGATCAGTAAAAGAAATTCTGCTGCCTTCTTACTCTGAAGCACAATACCATCTTATCTTCTGAATAGTAGCGTGTTGAGGAATACTGATGCAGGTTTTAAATTTTTAGATTAAATTCTAGCTGTGAGAGTTGCAATGCCCCTGGATAAAGCTATTCAAGTTTTTGAAGGCTTATATATCTAAGGTAAAACTAAAAAATCTCTATTTCCTCTTTACGAAACAGGCTTAATTTTAACTTTAGCCTCACCCTTGGCAGTGGTGGCAAGGATTAATGGAATAAACAGTCCTGATACTATTCCACCTAAACTTCTATCAAAATAAATTTCTGTTATCCAAGCACAAGCAAAGGTTATAATAAAGAGAATTGATAACCCATCTTTCTGTTGAACAGCATATTTGAATGGTAATAAAAGCCACCCGACAAAAAAGACAATAATTCCGATAATGCCCAGACTGTATAAAATATCCAGATAGTTGTTGTGGACATTTTTGTTTGTTTCTATGGCAAACTTGAAATCTTTCTGCTTGTAATTCTCCATTAGTTGATCATACTTATCACCAAGACCTACACCAATTAATGGGTTCTCCTGAAACAATTCCCAACCGCAATTCCATGCTGCTAGTCTAAAGTTGGTTCCATTCCATTGGTCCTGTGTGAGTTCCATATTATAGTGGCTTTCTCTTCCTTCATGAGAGTATTCAAATTTGTTGTAGGCTAATTCTTTATACCTGTTCAGCATTTTAGGCTGTACTTTATAAAGTGCCATGCCTGCCAGTAACAGACCTAAACAAAGCGTAGTGGTTTCTAAATATTTTTTGTTAGAGATTAAATAGTAAAAGCCAAAACCAACCATAGTCACTGCCAGCAGGGCCATATTTATTCTACTGCCCAGTAAGTAACTAAATACAATTAAAAAAAGAATGGACAAGGTTAGTAAAGCTTTATAGCGGGTCCTTTTATAAAGCAAGAAATAGCTGAAAATATATATAGCCAGACTAACTAAAAGAGCGACATAAACAGATTGTTGTTCTATAAACAGAACCAGGTTATCGTTGTAAATAGCGTCGGTTCTTTGTGTTTGGTAATGAAGCTTTAAGCTTGTCAGGAAGCAGATAGTGCAAATTGCTAGAGTAACCAATGCAAATCCCATCAGGATCCTGTCTCTGTAATTTTTCCTTAGATTAAGCAAGCCTAAGCTTATTGGAAAAAGGAGCAAGGGTAAACGTATTTTTAAATAATTAAAACCCTGCTGGAGGTTATCAGAAAATAGAGCGCTGAAAACTAATAATACGAAAAATAACACCATGCCAGTTATGTAACTGCGCTGCTTTAGGAGGTATACCTTTTCTTTGAAAGTAGAACAAGAGAGGCTATAGATAAATAAAACCCCAATCAGGATTACATTAATAGAATTTATCGGCCTGTAGTAAAGCGTAATAAAGAAAAGGATAAAAAGTATATAAAGTACGCGCTCTTGCTTTGTCATGATAAAATTTATTCTACATCAAATTTAGAGCTAATTTCTAAAAATTGATTAATCGTATATTTATTATGTCCTTATTTTTTAAGAGTTTTAAGGATAATAAATCATGTAAATAGTAGTTGAGTTATAGTCTTCAAAATCAAAGAAGAAGGTGCCAAAGAAGGGAATGTGTGTGAGGTTAACTTCATTTTGGAATTGCGGGCATCGAGATAACCTAAGCGCAAATACAACGATATTGCCTCTGGAAGGCCATTTTCATTAGAATAATTTATCAGTCAGCATTTTACTAGCATAACGGCGAAAAGGCTGTTTTGAAATAATACAAATTACTTTCTAAATCTATTATCTTTCCGGAAATATTATAATATCAGTATCTTTGACTTCCAATTCAGTTAGGAGCTACATGGCATTATGTGTAATTTTTGGTGGTGCAGGTTTTGTTGGAACTCATCTTGCTACCCATTTTCTTAAAAGTAAGCGCTTTACAAAAGTGCATATCGCAGATCTCAGAGAAACTGCGCTTCAGGACCTCCCTGGCATTACCAGCTCTATCACTGATGTTCGGCTTCCCATTAGTTTAGACTTGCCAGAAAAGCCGGAATGGATATTTAACTTAGCCGCCATACACCGGGAGCCGGGGCATGAACCTGAAGAGTTTTACCACACCAATATCAAAGGAGCAGAGCAGGTATGTGATTTCGCAGAGAGGGTTGGCTGTTCTAAAATATATTTTACCAGTAGCATAGCGGTATACGGCTATTGCCTCACCAAAACTGACGAAAATAAAGAGAAAAACCCTGTTACGCCTTATGGCTCTTCTAAAATAGCGGCTGAACAGATTCATCAGAATTGGGCCAGTAAAGATACCAGCAGAAGATTGATTATAAGCCGGCCGGGGGTAATTTATGGTCCTGGAGACCCAGGAAACATCATGCGCATGATCAAAGCAATCAGGAAGGGTTATTTTGCCATTCCTGGTTCAAAGCATATACACAAATCATATGCTTATATCTATGGCTTTTTAGAGAGCATTGATTACACGATGGCACGAGCAGAGCAACTCATAAGCTATAATTATGTAGAAACACCTACAGAAACGCTGGACGATGTAACCAGAAGTGTAAAAAATATCTTCAAAAGCAATGCGCCTATTGTCGCCATTCCCTTACCCATATTAGTTTCCGGAGCGCGGGTACTGCAAATCTTCCTTGGGAAAAGTAACCCTATTCACCCGGTGCGGGTGCGAAAAGCCGCCACACCGACTTATATTGTTCCCCAGGTGCTCCTTGATCTGGGTTTTCAATTTAAATATGATTTTACCAGTTCAATAAAGCATTGGTTAAGTGTTGCACCCGAAGACTTTTAATTAGCTCTAGAAGGTTAAGAGGCCCTGAATTGTCAGAAGCCAATGGGTGCTATATTTATTCATGAACCTTTTCAAAAAGTTTGTCAATTTCAGCTGGCTGTAAGTATCGCCATTGCCCAACAGGCAAATTTTCTAACTGAAGCGTTATGATGCGGGTACGGATAAGCCTGGTGACCTGATATCCTAACTTGTAGCACATTCTTCTTATTTGCCTGTTAAGACCTTGTGTTAGCGTAATACGGAAAGTTCTTGAGCTTACCTGCGTTACCAGGGCCGGACGAGTTCTTTTTCCCATGATCTCAACTCCGGCGGCTAGACTTTCTAGTACCAGCTCCGTTAGAGGCTGGTCTACGGTTACTTCATATTCTTTTTCCTGATGGCTTTGAGAATGTAGAATCTTATCAAAAATTTTACCGTTGTTGGTCAGCAACATAAGTCCTTCAGAGTCCTTGTCAAGTCTCCCTACAGGAAAGACAGTTTGCTTAAATTTTAAAGCTTCGAGGAGATTGTTTTCTATCTGAGGGTTAAGAGTAGATTCTATTCCACGAGGTTTATGGAAGGCAAGGTAAATCAGTTTGGTTGGCTGTTTAAGAACCTGACCATCTAGTTGTATCTTATCTGTTGGTAGAATGGGCGTATCCAGTGGAGCTTTACTGCCATTTACTAGCACTCTTCCAGATAAAATGCATTGTACTGCCTCTTTATTCGAAATCCGGGCTTTCTGAACTACAAAATGCTTTAACGAAGAGGTCAGTGATTTCATTTAAATAGAAATGTGTGAGTATTTATCTAATAAAAATTCATGTTGTAAAGTTAACTAAATAAGAAACACTGCCATAAAGGCTTCGCCATGGTTCTTTAATTTTTGCAGCCACTGGCTATAGGTTGTTCACATCATGCAGCGCCAGCTTCTGTGTAGTTTTGCAATTTAGTTGCAAAAGAAAAGTCTTATGGCTAATTTTGCAGTACATATACCATTAGTAAAAGCTCCCTGCTGTCGGAACAGACTGGTTACGATAAACATTCGGTACGGGTAGCCTGTAGTATACATGCGAAATGCACAGTTAAATATTGCCTACTTGCTTTTAGTGCTCCTCCTGCGAGGAGTAATTCCAGCAGATGCGGTATTATTTTTACATGCGCATGAGCACACAGAGGATAAATTATCGTCTATTGTAACAGTTGACGAAGTACATGTACATTGTGAGGAGCATGATTTCTATAACATCTCATTTCTTCCTTCTGACTTTGCTGTTAATCTGGCTTTAGCAAACCCAGTTGGTTGTTATATAGAACCTTGCAGCTTTGCCTCGAGCTTTACTTTTCCGGATAAAACTTACCTTCGAGGACCTCCCTGCGCCTAAGGTTCTCCCTTAGCATCTTTCAGTTGTAATTTCTGCAACTGCCTCGAAAGATTCGATTAGTATGCAAGATGGTGTACTACTACAAGAAGATTGTTTTTGGTTTAAGCCAATGGAATAATCTATTTGTAAAGCTTTATGTTGCTTTACCTGATTAGTACGAGGCAACAAGTTATATACTACCAACAGCATAAGCACGCAGCTATTCTTTGTTTCTGAAAGCTACCGTAATCAAGTGTTTTCTATACTTCAAGTTTTTAGAGCTGCTTATCATACTTTCTGCTCAGCAGGAAACGTAGCCCTATAAGATTTGAAATAGCTTTCAGGGAGTTGCTGGCTCATCTATAAATATAATCCTACATCTACCTCAAATTAAGATGAAAACCCTACATCTATCCGTTTTTCTATTTATCTCCTTCTTCAGTATTATGACCGCGCAGGCAAATGTAAAGCCCTTTTTATTTGTGGGTGAAAAAATCAAAGCAGGCACAAAAAAGTCTGTTCTCTTACCTGTAGTAAGTGGCCAAGACAGTACAGTTATTCCTATTACCGTATTTCATGGTTCAAAAAAAGGACCTGTATTAGGCATTACCGCAGGTGTGCACGGTTTGGAGTATGCACCTATTATGGCCGCTCAGGCATTACCAAAGCACCTGGATCCAACCCAAATGAGCGGTACAGTTTTATTGGTGCATCTGGCCAATGTACCTGCTTTTCTGCAGAGGTCTCTCATGGTAAACCCGGTGGATGGTAAAAATTTGAACCGCGTTTTTCCAGGCAAGTCAGATGGTACCCTAACGGAGAAAATTGCTTTTGTAATATCTACTGAGGTGATTGCCCGCTGCGACAATTTTATAGATGTACATGCGGGAGATGCAAATAATGACTTACGGCCTTATGCTGGTTACTACAACTACTTCGATATGCCAGAAGTCTCTGAAAAGGCCCGGCAAATGGCCGTTTCATTGGGTTTTGATTTTATTGTGCAGTTTGGGAACGAAAAAAGTCTGACAGAAGAATCTATTTACTGCTCCCGTGAGGCCACAAAAAGGAACATTCCAGCAGTGGATATAGAATGTGGCAGAATGGGCATTGTGGAAGAAAAGTCTGTGCTGCAGATTCAACAAGCTTTGCTAAGCCTGATGCGCCATCTTCAGATATTAGAAGGAGAGCCCGCCTCAGTTAGAAATCCTGTCATGATTGCGAAGCGCACCTCTGTTTCCAGCAAATATGAAGGGTTCTTTTACAGCGACCTTACCAGTGGTGATTATGTAAAAAAAGATATGAAGCTCGGCTACATAACAGATCTCTTTGGTAATCACCTGGCGGATGTGATATGTCCAACAGATGGAGTTATTCTCTACAAAACGTTTAACCCTCCCATCAAACAAGGTGACGGATTATTTAACATCGGGCATACCAACTAAGATTTTGTTATAGTTAGTTTAAACTTAGACGCTACTTTTTTTACATGCAGCTAGGCTGCCTCATGTCTGCTTAAAAACTAAATGAAAAGGATGTAGAGCTGTTGGCCGTGATTTAAAGCTGCCGAAGAAAAGAAATTCAGGTAAAGTCGCCTACGCTGGTAAAACGACATGGGACATTGACTCTCCTATACTATTACCATGCGCCTCTTTTCTAAAGTGTGAACAAGCTCAAGTTTAATTTGAACAGCGTGTTCAACGGTGGGTGCTATGTTGGAGGGTAAGGTAATTTCGCGCCAGCCCAGGAGCTTCCAGAAATCATCTGGCAACTGTGGAAAAATCCTTTCTTGCACTTTGCAGAGCTATCTGCACTCATCAACCAACTTAAAAGTTACATCAAGAAGATTATAATTTATAAGATCTATAAAAACCACATATGGATATTGTATTAGAAGCAAAACAGCTTAAAAAGCAGTACCAGGATAAGCTAGCGCTAAAGGGACTGGACCTCCAAATAAAGGCAGGAGAGATATTTTGCCTCCTTGGTCAGAATGGCGCAGGCAAATCGACAACTATAAACTTGTTCCTGGGCTTTATAAAGCCAACTTCAGGAGCAGCCTACATAAATGGTTTAGAAGTAGCCGCTAACATAACCAAAATTAAAGAGTACCTGGCTTACATACCAGAAAATGTTATGTTATACCCTAACCTGACAGGGCTGGAAAACCTGGCTCTGTTCAGTAGCCTGGCCGGTTTTGATTATGACAAGGTCCAGCTAATGCATTACCTGATAAGTGCTGGCTTGCCGGCAGAAGCCGCCAGCCGCCGGGTGGGAGGATACTCTAAAGGCATGCGTCAGAAGGTGGGTATTGCCATTGCCGTAGCCAAACACGCTAAAGTATTGCTGTTGGATGAGCCAACTTCTGGCCTTGACCCGAAAGCCAGTAATGAGTTTTCAGAATTACTGCTGAAATTAAGCGAGGCTGGTACTGCCATCTTTATGGCAACACATGATATTTTTAGATCAAAGGAAGTTGGAACGCGGGTAGGCATCATGCGTGAGGGAGAACTGGTTGATGTTTTGTCTGCAGCAGAGCTCGATGCAAATGAACTAGAAAAACTGTACTTAAACTACATGCACGTTTAACATGGTTAAGAGTATAGCAAAAAAAGAGTTTATCAGCACCTTGCGCGATAGTCGCTTTGTGGCTTTAAGCGTAATTGTGCTGCTATTGTTGCTGGCAGCTACCATGGTGGGGCTACATAGCTACCAGACACTGCAAGAGGAGCGTGAAGTGGCACAGCAAACTGTTAATGAACAATTTGCTAATTCTGCAGACCGCCACCCGCACCGCATGGCGCATTATGGATCTTATGCCTTTCGCCCCAAGTCAAGCATTAGTTTCCTCGATTTTGGTATGGATTCGTATACGGGAGCCTCTGTATACATGGAGGCGCATCGTCAGAATAGTGCCAATTTCAGTCAGGCACAACAATCCTCTTCTCTCATCCGATTTGGCGAAATGACAGTAGCTTTTGTGCTGCAGATGCTCATTCCCCTGCTTATTATTTTTCTTTGCTTTGGAGCTTTTACGCAGGAAAAGGAAACAGGAACCTTAACAATTTTACTGAGTCAGGGTGTGTCGCTGCAGCAGGTGGCTTGGGCTAAAATTGCCGGCTACAGTAAAGTAGTTTTATTAGTAGTAGCACCTGCTTTAGTACTGGCAAGTTTGCTGTTGTTTGGCAGAGGCGGTTTTGAGTTGAATGGAGATTTGTACTCAAGGCTGCTGTTATTCATGCTTTTTTACCTGCTGTACTTTTTTATTTTTATAGTACTTTCAGTAGTGCTGTCGGCATTGCACCAGCGCTCCAGTACAGCCTTGGTAACCTTACTGGGAATCTGGATTCTTTTCTGTGTTATTACACCTAAAGCAACTGCCAACCTTGGTGCCACTTTGTATACTACCCCAACCAAAGCGCAGATGGATGTGGAGGTACACGAGGAGGTAGCCAAAGGTGTGGATGGGCATAATTCTGGAGATGAACGTGCTGAGGCTATAAAGCAGGAACTGTTGCAAACTTATGGCGTGGCTACTTTGGAAGAACTACCTATTAACTTTGATGGTGTTTTAATGGCAGTAGGAGAAGAACACAGTAGCAAGGTTTACCAAGAGCATTTTGACGAGTTGACAGCTATATTCCAGAAGCAGAACAACATCTCTGTCTTTGCAGGTCTGCTAAATCCTTACTTAGCCGTGCGGCATTTGTCTATGGGTATGGCTGGGTCTGACTTCAGTCACTACATTCACTTTCAGAACAAGGCCGAGCAATACCGTTATAACCAGTCTCAGGAGCTAAATCATATCCAAGCTACTAAACTAAAATACGGAGATAAAGAAACACGATTGAGCGGCGATACCTGGAAAAATTTGAAACCTTTTCAGTATGAGGCACCGGGTGCAGGCTGGGCATTAAGCAACCATAGCATTTCCCTTGTCGCCCTACTATTATGGCTTGGTCTGGTGTGTACATTAGGTATTAGGCTGATTGGTTATTCTAAAATTGCTTAAGTAATGCGAAATTTCAGGATACTTATAAAATTTGAATGGTTCAACTTTAGGGCCGACAAAGGACTTTTGATACTTACAATGCTAACCCTGTTTGCTGGCATATATGGTATATATTACGGAACTACCGAAATAGAGAGGCAGCGCGAAAACATAAAAACGCTCGACGTGCTGACAGCACAAAATGTGGAGGAGATGAAACAAAAGTTCCCCGGTGATGCGGATGCCGGAGATATTGGCTATTACCACTCCACCTATGCCATTCACAACCCCGACTCCTGGGCGAGCCTCTCCTTAGGGCAGCGCGATATAAACCCCTACTATATAAAGCTGCGCCTGCTGAACCTGCAATCACAGCTATACGATACAGATAATATCAATCCGTTGAAGGTATTATCTGGTAATTTCGACCTGGCCTTTGTACTGGTGTACCTGTTTCCTTTACTCATTATTGGGCTATGTTTTAACATTCTTTCGGTAGAGAAAGAGCAGGGTACGTTGCCCCTGTTATTATCACAACCTATTAGTTTACCCCTGATAGTAGGAGCCAAGCTCACCTTCCGAATAATGATTGTGTTGGGGCTGGCGCTCATACTTTGTTTAGTAGCCATGCTGTGGGGGCAGGTAACGCCTGACATACGAATACTGTTGTGGTTGAGTGTTGTGCTATTTTATTCTCTCTTTTGGTTTAGTGTCGCTTTTTTAGTTGCAGCATGGCAGAAAAACTCTGCTTTTAACGCGGTTACTCTGCTGGGAGTGTGGCTGATGCTGACTGTTATAATACCTGCGCTGCTGAACGTTTACGTTGCAGTAAAACAGCCTGTACCGCAGGCGCTGGACCTTACAATAAAGCAGCGGGAGGTAGTGCATGGGGGATGGGACAAGCCAAAGCAAGAAACAATGGAAAAATTCTTTGCCCTCTATCCGCAATGGACCGATACAGTCGAGATTCAGGGAAGGTTTGCCTGGCGATGGTATTATGCTTTTCATCATTTAGGAGATGTCGCCGTGGCCGATTTGGCAGGCGAATACCAGCAGCGCCTGCATGCACGGCATGAACTGGTGGAAGAACTAAACTTTTTATCAGTCCCTGTAAATGTGCAGGGAATCTTTAACGCCATGGCTGGTTCTGATTTGCCTTCGCATCTTAGTTTCCTGCAAAGTGCAACACAGTACCACGATTCGTTACGGGGTTTTTATTATCCGTTCTTGTTCAAGCAGGTGTCTTTCACGCACGCAGATTACGATAAGGAACCAAGGCACTCTTTCTCTAGTACTCCAGACTTTACCTCAACGTACACCGGATTGTATAAGCTGGTGATAAGCGTGTTGCTGGTGTTTTTCATAGGGCTACTCGTGTTTAGGATAAAGCAGTAAGCAGGGAAAAACTTAAAATTGCGGCGGAGCAGGATTTTAGCCAGCGAAGGCGGAATTAAAATTTATCCCTGTTGACACAAATCAGACTTTTAACAGAAGTAATGAACTGAAGGATGTAGTAGTTTGAGGCTACCAACAGAAAATCTATATAAACAAAAAAGAACGGCTCCTATAACTACATGAGCCGTTCTTTTTTGTTTATAGCGTAGCAATGGTTGGTATGGGCCGTTTTGCCTGAACCAAATTCGGAATGATTCTTGTTTTCACAGTAGATTCTGAGTTCTATCTTATAAAACGATGGTTAGATTTTTTAGTAGAACCATAAACTATTAACTTTTGTGAATAAATGTAGTTTTTACATTTATATTTGGTAAATTAAATTTTGTAAGACGATTCTTTACAGAAATTATCAGTACACATAGTATGAACTTTATGAAACTCTTTAAACTTATTCTTGCAGTGACGCTTATTTTCAGCGGATTAGCTGTTAACGCACAAAAGTTGAACAAGAACCAGTTCAACAACCCTATAGCCTTGCAAAGGGCAGACCCGCATGTATGGAAGGCTACCGATGGTACTTATTATTTTATTGCCACAGTGCCTGAGTATGATCGTATTGAAATACGCAGTTCAAAAACTATCAACGGCATAAAAGAAGCCCAGCCCGTAGTAGTTTGGCGCAAGCATAAAGAAGGTCCTATGGGTAATCATATTTGGGCGCCTGAATTGCATCAGATAGACGGAAAATGGTACATCTATTTTGCAGCTGGCTCGGCCGAGGATAAATGGAAAATCCGCAAATATGTATTGTCTAATCCGTCGGTTGACCCTACTAAAGGTGAATGGGCAGAGGAAGGTGAAATGGTTAGTAAAAGAAATGAGTTTACTCTCGATGCCACCACCTTTGTTCATAAAGGTCAACGTTATCATGTTTGGGTAGATAGAGCATCTGACAAAGTGCCAAATACTGGGTTGTATATAGCTAAAATGACCAGCCCTACCACCTTAGATGAAAAACAAGTTGTAATATCTCAGCCGGAATATGAGTGGGAAATAAAGGGGCATAGGGTGAATGAAGGTCCAGCTGTGCTTATTCGTAATGGCAAAGTGTTTATGACTTTTTCAGCCAGTGCCACTGATGCTAATTATTGCATAGGCCTGTTATGGGCAGACGAGAACGCGGATCTATTAGATCCTGCTTCCTGGCACAAATTACCGGAGCCTGTTTTTTACTCCAACGAAGCCTTGAAACGATTTGGACCTGGTCACAACAGCTTTACTGTAGCTGAGGATGGCAAAACCGATGTTATGATTTATCATGCCCGTGACTATAAAGAAATTGAGGGCGAACCATTGTACGACCCAAACCGCCATGCGCGTGCCAGAGTACTGAGATGGACAAAAGATGGTATGCCTGATTTTGGTCAGGACTTGGATGACAATGAAATGGCCTTAAAAAAGGCAAAGAAAAAATAGTGTACTTAATAGCCTATCATCTAAACTAGGCAGAAGAGAGGCTAGAGCGATGTGACTTTTGAATTCTAGCTATTTTCTAGATTAAGTAAGCTTCTGAAGTAATGTTTTGATTAGTCATAAGGGTAGGAGATACCTCTTATAAAACAGCTAATTGATTTTTAAATATTTGAGCTACCATGTTAAAAGGAATATCATTCTTCTAACATGGTAGCTTTTTAGCTATTGGCCCTCCCGCTATTTTACACGCAATCTTCCAAAGAGAGCAGACTCTACTAAGAACACATGGCCTCGCCGGATTACAGAGGTTTGTACTAGTACATACTGTAATTAGCGACCATTAATTCTAATTTTAATTTCTGATTTTTAGTTTGAAAGGGCACAAGTCTAGCCGAAGAAAATTGATGCTATTGGTAATGATACTGTTAGCCTGTAGTTTGAAGAGTGTAGCAATACAACCCTGCTCCAGGTGGTGAGTTAAGAGCTTCAGTAAGAATTCGCCATTCATTTTTCTTAGCTACCGCAGGAGAAGACTGGAAGCTTTTGGGTGGCAGACACTAACCTTTAGTTAAGTGTTATCATGTTCCTAACTTAGGACTAGGTAAAATAAAGACACTCCAGAGATATCAACTTCCAATTCAAATTTGATAAGTGATTAGTTTACTGCCACAAGTAAATTAATGAAAAGAGGTAGGATGCATGAAGGAAAAGTTTCAAGTAAGTTTAATTGGCTGCAGCTGTTTTAATTAATCATGTCTTTGTGTGCTTTGTACAATTCGATACGTTAAGATTTTCAATAAAAGCAATTTGATATAAAAATTTTACTGTATTTTTTAATGTAGCCATCAGGTAATAATTATCTAATATTTAAATTTTAAGAAAATTTTAAACCTAATTATTTGGCAGGAAGAAAATTTATAATTCTATTTGTCTACTTAATCTATAGACTTTGTATAAAATCAACTTTTGATAAGCTCTAATACTATGACTTGTTGTAGCCGGCCGAGAATTTACTACTAGTTCTTCTAACCTTTTAACTGATTAAAAACATGAAAAAATACTTATACATCCTTATACCTATCATTCTCTTTAGCCATGTAGCTATAGGGCAAACTACTATCACTGGCAATGTTAACGATGGGGAGGGGCTATCCCTTATAGCTGCTACCATTCTTGTAAAAGGCACTAATGTGCACACTATTGCTGATGCAAATGGCCAGTTTAAATTAGAATCAAAGAAAGAGCCGCCATTTACCTTAAGGGTAAGCGCAGTGGGATACAAACCTCAGGATGTTCTGGTGGAAAGCTTACCGACTGCAGCCTTACAAATTACGTTGTTGCGCGATAATTTACTTGAAGAAGTAGTTGTTACTGCCCGGCGACGCAGCGAATCGGCTCAGGAGGTTCCCATTCCGATTTCAGTAATTGGTGGATCCCTTGTAGAAGAAGCGGGTGCTTTTAACGTGAACCGTGTAAAAGAACTCGTACCTACAGTGCAGCTGTATTCCTCTAACCCAAGAAACACCACTTTAAACATTCGCGGCCTCGGGTCTACGTTCGGACTTACCAACGATGGTATTGATCCGGGAGTAGGCTTTTATGTAGATGGTGTATATTACGCCCGCCCTGCCGCTACAACCTTAGATTTTGTAGATATAGATCAGATTGAGGTGCTACGTGGGCCTCAGGGCACGCTCTTTGGTAAAAACACTACTGCCGGAGCATTTAACGTAACCACCAGAGCTGCCAGCTTTACGCCCGGGGCCAACTTTGAGATTAGCTATGGAAACTACGGCTTTATTCAGGCCAAAAGTTCAATAACTGGACCTATCAGCAATAAACTTGCCGGGCGCCTCTCCTTTTCCGGAACGCAACGCGACGGAATTTTATATAATGTTGCCACCGAAAAACCACTAAACGACTTAAACAACCTGGGTTTCAGAGCTCAATTGTTGTATAAGCCAGGCGAAAATTTGAAAATCACCCTGGCTGGCGATGCATCGAGTCAGAACCCGGATGGTTATGCACAGGTAGTGGCAGGAGTTGCGCCGACGCAGCGCCCGGCGTATCGGCAGTTCGAGCAAATTATTGCCGACCTGAATTACGACTTGCCTAGCAGAAATCCATTTGACCGTGTAGTGGACCACGATTCTCCCTGGAGGTCAGGTAACGACTTGGGTGGCGTGTCTGTTAACGTAGATGTTAACATAGGGCAAGGCACCTTAACCTCTACTACAGCCTGGCGCTACTGGAATTGGGACCCCTCAAACGACCGAGATTTTACAGGCCTTCCGGTGCTTGCTAAATCTGCTGCTACTTCCACGCATCAGCAATGGACACAGGAAATTCGCTATGCCGGTAATTTATCGACCAGCTTAAGTGGCGTAATCGGTGTATTTGCGATTGGGCAGGACCTGAAGACAGACCCCTTCCATACCGAAGAATCCGGAGCAGCACAATGGCGCTTCTCGCAAAACTCTACAAGTGAGCTTTGGCGAACACCTGGCTTGTTCGATGGCTACGGCATTAAAACCACTTCCAGGCTAAAGTCTTTTGGAGGGGCCGTATTTGGGCAGCTCGACTGGGCTATCAGCGATCGCCTTCGCCTTTTGCCCGGCATCAGGTTCAACTACGACCAGAAAGAAGTCGACTTTGATCGCCAAACTTATGGCGGGTTGCAAACAGACAACCCAGAGCTTATTGCCTTGAAACGTGCTGTCTACACCGACCAGGCCTTTCAGGCAGATGCTCAGGAGAATAATTTCTCAGGTCAGTTAACAGTAGCTTACAAAGCTTCTAACTTAGTAAACACATTTGCCACTTACTCTACCAGCTACAAGCCTGTTGGGGTGAACTTGGGCGGTTTGCCTACTGCAAATGGCGAAATTCTAACTGATCTGGCCCGGATTAAGCCTGAGTATGTAAGCCACGTAGAAGTAGGAATTAAGACTACTCCAACGCCAAGCTCCACCTTAAACTTAGTAATTCATACTACAGACATCAAAGATTACCAGGCACAGGTTCAAACAGCTGAGGTAGGGGTAAACCGCGGGTACCTTGCCAATGCGGAGAGGGTACGTGTTGTTGGGGCTGAACTTGACGGGAATTTTAAGTTCAACCGTAATTTCTCCTTGTATGGAGCAGTAGCCTATACAGATGGCAAATACGTTTCTTTCAAAAATGCACCAGTACCTCTCGAGGAAACCGGAGGAACTTCTGCCTTCAAAGACATTTCGGGAGGAGAGTTGCCTGGCATATCTAAGTGGGCTGGCTCATTAGGTGGAGAGGCTGTGTCAGGCACCGGAAAGGTTCTTGGCCAGAGCGGTAAATTCTTTGTTGCTTTCGATACCTACTACCGGTCATCATTTTCTTCCAGTTCCTCACCTTCGCAATACCTCAACATAGATGGGTATGCCTTGCTCAACGGCAGAATCGGCTTCAGAGCGGCAGATGGTCTGTCTGTTTTCTTCTGGGGACGAAACCTGCTGAACAAAAATTATTTTGAGCAGTTGCTTCCGGCTGCGGGTAACGCCGGGCATTATGCAGGTGTTCTGGGCGATCCTCGCACCTATGGTATAACTTTGCGCTACGCCTTGTAACAGAACAATTAGCCAGATGGGGGCCTTGACAGAAAGTACATCTGGCTAACTGTTCTGTCAGGGTAAAGTCCACCATATGCTAAATAAGTTAAGCAGGTGCTGGTAAGTTGTAAGGCAATTATTCTAATAAAAATGGCCTTCCGGAGGTATTTTAATCTTCTCATGGGATAGGCTTCTAATCTTTGGGTTACTTGCCAAATTGCTGCTGATGCAGGTAGAACATCCTACAGCACATTTTATCCTTGCTTATTCAAAAATAGGATCAGAAACCACCGAAGAAAAAACTTTCTGCTTTTCTGAGGCTTTTAATTCCAACACATACATTCTTATGAAAATATCTTCTCGCAGCTGCCATCGGTGTTGGTGTGACTGCTGATTCTCTTTCAGTTTTTCTTTTGGTAAAACAGCAATTATAACGTATTCCTTATGCTTCATCAGATTTCAATACTCGAAATACAATCCGCAAGCCTCGATACCACCCGACTTATTTTGCTACACGGGCTGTTTGGCAGCCTGAGTAACTGGCAGAAGGTGGAGTCTGAATTTTCAGGACGCCGGCGCGTACGGCATAACAGCTATAATCAGACGTCACATGCAATTTTAGGTCTTTATCGAATTGTAGTTCAGGCTTGATTTGTTATACAGGCTTAAAATATGTTTTCCCTTTATACTTTTAAATAGTTAGGTACTTCCATAGAATTTTTGACCGATTGTTTAGCTGCAGGAAAGATCGAGAAAACCAGCGCTGCCAAAGCACAGCAAAACAAGGCCATGGCCATGGGGGTAACCGAGCCGCCTTGAATTAACCCTATAATAGCAGAGACAATAAACGTAACAGCCAGTTGTGAAAACCCGAATACCGCCGATGCTGTTCCGCTGTCCTTGTGAAAGGACAGCGGAACAGCATCGGCGGTATTCGGGAACAACACCCCGGTGGGCAACAGGTATAGGAAGATCAGCACCAGCATAAAGTTCACGGGTAGGTTGGCCCAAACGACCACCACCAGCAGGAGCCCGATCAGCACTTGGACGATGGAAAAGTATTTCACGATCTGCCGCAGACTCAGGAGTTTCATCAGGTAGTTTACGGCATACGTCCCGATCAACATTCCCACGGCATTAGCTCCGAAAATAAGGCTGTATTGCGTTCCTGTAAAACCACCTTTCTCCATCACCAGGAAAGGCGAATTGGAAATGTACACCATCAGCCCGCTGTATGCCATGCTGCCGATCAAGGTATAGATCACGAACAGCTTATTGCGGAAAACATGGAGATAGGAACCCACCACAGAGCGTTTTTTTACCTGATGTGTCATATCGGTCTGGGTCCTGTTCAGCGTTTCGGGCAGTATAAAGATTATCGACAATGTGGCGACTGCACCCAGCAAGGTCATAGCGATAAACACGTTGTGCCCGGGCGATCACCACGCCAGCTGAGCCGCTAAAGGCCTGCATGAACCTGCACAGCCAGAGCTCCTCGATGCTACTGACAGCCAGAACCAAAACCGATGACACCGTGTAAATAGCAATTGCAATAATAAGCGGCCATTTTCTGCCGAACCTGTCTGAAAGCGGCCCCCACAGGAGCTGCCCGACAGCAAAACCGCCCAAAAACACAGACAGCGAGATTTGCACTTTCTCGATATCGGTCTTCAGGTCCTCTGATATGGCTTGAAAAGCCGGCAGATACAGATCGATGCTTAACGCCTCCAAAGCGGTAAGCAAAGCCAGGATCACAACAATGATTAATTCTTTTCTGGTTAATTTCATGGATATAGCTTTAGCGGTAAGGAAGCGGCCTGCTTCCTCTCGACCAGTAGTATATATTTGTGTTAATGATGCTTATGAAAAAAACACGGCGCTGCCAAGCCACAGTATGAAGCAGCCTGCGTAGTACCAGAAGTTAAAGGGAATTTAGTGACTTAGCTTAGAAAGAGGCTAAGCATTCTGGCAGATCATCATGTTATTGAATTCTTCTCTTCTTGCCTGTCAGGTTTGGATTTATCTTCTGCTACACCGGCTTTCCAATAAGAGTAGGCGTACAACTCTTTTTGCTCCCATCGCATTTTCTTGCGTAAATAATAACGGACTGCCTTTACCGTGGAAAACTCAGCTGCCACATAAGCAAATTTGGAGGTTTCAGGCAGTACTACGCCTCTTACCACTTCAGCCAGCGTACTACCTTTTTCGGGCGTTTGGTTATGTAACCATATAAAATCAATGGCAGCATCGGTCTGCAGTACCTGCTCATCTGCTTTCTCAGGAACTTCTATGATACACACACCTTTTGCAGAGGAAGGCAACGATTCCAGAATAGCACTTATCACAGGAATTGCCGTGGCATCGCCCACAAACAGGTACCAATCAGCTTCCGGGTAAAGCTCCTTGGGCTCGGTGCGCATCATCACGCCTAATTTATCACCCGGCTTTGCCTGCAGTGCCCATCTAGAGGCCGGTCCTGTATCACCATGGTTTACAAAATTTTACCTCAACAACGGCAAAGACTTAAACAAAGTCTTGACCTGGATGAATGAAGCCGAGAAAGAAGTGAACGATCAGCCTTATATCTATTACTGGAAAGCAGCGGTAGAGCATGGTTTGGGTAAGAAATCTGAAGCCGTGGCATCTGTTACAAAAGGCCTGGCGTTGGCAGAAGAAGTGGGCAACCATGACTACATCAGAATGAGCAAAGCCTTGATCAAAAAGCTGAAATAAATGATGCTGCAATCCCCACTAAGCTGCGTGTTTGGTGGGGATTATTTCTTTAGATCCCTGAATTGCTCCGGTGTTATCCCCGTTTTTTGCTTAAAAATTCTTGAAAAATAAGCCGGATCGCTAAAGCCTAACTGGTAAGATATTTCTTTTAAGGACATGGTATTATAGGCAATGTATCGTTTCGCCTCTGTAATGCTTCTGTTGATGATGAGCTGCTTAACCGTCATACCTGTAGAGGCCACCACGATCTCATTGGTCCGCCGGATGCTCAAACTGATAGCATTGGCATAAAAGGCCACCTCTTTCTGCTCGACAAAATTCTTTTCTATTAACTCCAACACTTGGCTTACTTTCGTGTCCTTACTGCCAAGTTGCGTTATACCTGTAGCAATATGAATAAAGAAGGCCGCCAAATAAGCTTCCAGAAGGTTTGGTCTCTTACTGCCGCGATATTCCTTTTCAATAAGATACATAATTCTCTCAAGATCCTGTGAAACACCTTCTGATAGGGTCTGCACAGCAAAATAAGGACTTACAAGCAGAAACTTAGAAAGGTGGAAAAAGCGGTTGAAGAAATCAGGAGAGACGGCTATTAGGAAACCTTTTTTTGTTCCAATTTCCATAGTATGTACCTGATTGGGAGTCAGGATGTAGATCTGGTTAGTGGAAATGGCATAATCCTCAAAATCAATGGAGTGTTTCTCCTCCTTACCTACAGCTGTAAACCAGAGGATTTCATAAAAGTGATGCCGGTGATAACCAGTATAATTACTTTCATCAGACGTTTCAATTTTCTCCAGAATAAAAAACTCATTTGTAGGTAAACTATGAAAAGGAATCACATCGATATTCATAAACAGGTGGTTTAAAAAAAATTAAAGGAACACCTTGTTATCTTTCAAGATGCATTTAAGTTCTAATTTTAATATATCCGGAGCACGCGGATTTCCAGAAGATACATTTTCATCTATCGCAGAAAAGTTCTATGGAAGGAAGCTTAGAATAATTAGCTGGTTTGATAATTTGTTTAATAACGGTTGATAGTATAACTTTCCTCAATCAATTTAAAACCAGAAGAATATAAACTTGATGATTAGACGAAATATCAGACCCGCATTGCTTCTCATTTTTTTTATAACACTTAATATTACTGCCTTTGCAAAAGATGTTTTTCCGGACGGAACGCCAATACCCGAATGGTTCCGGCAAAACAAGCCTACAGATATAAGTAAATTAGGAAAGAAATACCGCCTGACCGACTTTAACGTTACTAACGACAGTGCGGTCATCCAAACAAAACTCATACAAGCAGTTATAGACAAAGCTCATGAGAATGGCGGCGGTGTTGTAATCATTCCTAAAGGTACTTTCCTGAGTGGCTCGCTTTTTTTTAAAAAGGGCACGCACCTGCATCTGGAAGAAGGCGGTAAGCTAAAAGGTAGCGACGACATTAGCAATTTCCCTGTGGTTATGACCCGTATGGAAGGACAAACACTGAAATATTTTGCTGCTTTGGTTAATGCCGACGGCCTAGACGGATTTACTATTTCTGGTAAAGGAACTATCGATGGAAACGGACTGCGTTATTGGAGATCCTTCTGGTTAAGGCGTGAATTCAATCCAAAGACTACTAATATGGATGAAATGAGACCGCGGCTGGTATACATCTCCAACAGCAAGAACGTACAGCTGTCGGGTGTAAAGTTGATAAACTCACCCTTTTGGACGACTCACTTATATAATAGCGAAAATGTAAAGCTGCTCGACCTGTATATATACTCCCCCAAAGAGCCTGTAAAAGCGCCTAGTACGGATGCGGTAGATATAGATGCCTGTAAAAACGTACTCATTAAAAACTGCTATATGTCGGTGAATGATGATGCCGTAGCACTTAAGGGCGGCAAAGGTCCGCGTGCAGACAAGGATCCAAATAACGGAAGCAACCAAAACATAATTATTGAAGACTGCACTTATGGGTTCTGTCACGGCGCCTTAACATTCGGAAGCGAGTCAGTGCATGACCGCAACATCATTTTACGCCGGATTAAGGTTAATCATGCAGAGCGTTTGCTTTGGTTCAAGATGCGCCCAGACACCCCCCAGAATTATGAATATGTGCTGGTAGAAGACATTGAGGGGCAGGATATAGGTAATTTTATATTCATACAACCCTGGACTCAGTTCTTCGACCTTAAAGGGGAGCAGGTTTCAGGTACCTCTAAAATCCATCACATTACCATGCGCAATATAAACCTAGACTGCAATAATTTTTTCAACGTGGGAGCGGCCAAAGAAATTAATCCTTCTCAAGGTTTCGGCTATAAGATGTCAGACTTCAGGTTTGAAAATATTAATGTAACTGCAAGGAATCACCTTGAGATAAATACTGCTATTATAGATAACTTTAAACTGAAGAATGTAACAGTTAATAAGAAAAAACTTTTCTAAAAAAGTTGCACCAAAAGAAAAGCCGGCTGAAGGAACCCCATGTCCTTTCAGCCGGCTTTTCTTTCTACCTATCAGGTCTTGTCGTTTACTCAAAATTCTTCCTTTATACTTTATAGTGCCCGACAATCAGGGGGGGGCGCTTTTGTAAATTCCTTGTCCAAATTCTAAATTTTAGTACTACTAACAGCATAGTACATGAGCTGAGACTTTGCCGCAGCTTTTTATTAACTTGAGTTCCCCCTAATTTTAGGAACGGTCAATAGTAAATAATTTGGGTTTTAGTATGTTTCATTTCACCCACTCTTCCGGTGTTCTGTTCCCCAATGAACTGTGTGGCCGGACGCTGTTATACTCCTGCCGCCAGTCTTCAATTTTCACTTCAGCATCCTTCAGTGAAGGAACTAGTTGACGTTCAGGTCCTCATCTTGGATGCTATCGTTGCAGAATTCAATATAGGCATTTTCCACAGGGGTTTGGGAGCTTTGGTCGGTTACCTGCAGCTGGACTATCGACTTTTAAAACTTATAATATTTTATGAAACATGTTATCGACTCGTTAGTGCTTCTATAGTTTAATAATCGGTTGACTATAGCGTCCTCTCTTACGCCTGCTTTGCTGGGGCCTATGGCCGGGATAAAGTTTAAATTCGCAAGCATACCACCTATACAAATTAATTTGGAGGAGCACTGGTGGCTGTAACATAATTGCATCCGCATCTACTTGAACACCCGACTTTCTGACATAGACTTCTTGGTGATCTAATGAAATGGTAAGCAAGGTAGGAGGCAGGCACTGCTCAGCGGAAAGATCATTTTAATAATTGGATGGCGTTATCAGGAGCAGGGATCTTTTAACCTTAACTTAAAGAGGCTTTAATCAGCACATAACATAGAGGCAGTAGCTTTGGACCAAATTAACTGCGAGGATGATTTTAAATCCAGGAAATACAAAAGACAGGAGAAGCCTGTACAGCCGCGGTGCCTGAACTTATGCTGCTGTATAGGCTCCTTCCTGGTAGGTGGGTGCACCTTTTTCTCTAGATTGAAGCAGTTCTTAAAAGGGGCCTAATAGCAAAACCAAAACTACCAGTACGTTTTAAAAAGATGGGCTTTCACTGCATTTCGAAAAACATCCTGCTTTAGCTTCTCTCTATGAATTTGAAAAATTTAAGGTTTCGTATCGCCCTACTATATCTTCTGCTGAGCATTACAACTTTAAATGCTCAGGATACATTAAAGGTATCCTCCTCAGGTTTTATTCCCGCAGAAAATCTTTTCGAGCTAGTATACGTGCCTTTTACTGTTCCTGAAGGCGTTACTGAAATCAGGGTGAAAGAATCGTACTCTGATCAGGGCAAGAATGTGCTAAACTTGGGTATTTACGGCCCGGAAGGATATAAGCCGGGAGGCACAACAGGTTTTAGAGGCTGGTCGGGTGGTGCCAAAACGGAATTCTTCCTGAACGCAGCAGAGGCCTCTACTGGTTATATACCGGGTAAGATAAAAGCCGGCACCTGGAACATCCTCATTTATCCCTCAACCATTACTGCAGAAGGAATATCCTGGCAACTGGACGTTGTGCTTATTAAAGGAGTTGAAAAAGCTCCCTTCAAAATCTCACCTGCACCTGAAGTGGTCAACAACAAACCGGGCTGGTACCGCGGTGACCTGCACATGCATACCTATCACTCCGATGGCAAACGCACCCAGCAGGAACTACTTCAGGAAGCAAAAGCGAATGGCCTGGACTTTATTGTTTCTACGGAGCATAATACCAACAGCGCCAACCTCAGCTGGGGACTGTTTAATACCAATAGATTATTGGTAATTAACGGTGAAGAAATAACTACTACGGCCTTTGGTCACTGGAATGCCATTGGGCTGAACCCTGAAACCTTGATTGATTGGCGATATACTCCTGAAGACAACGTGATTGCCACTTACATAAACCAGGTAAAAGCTGCTGATGGACTGGCTATCATAAACCATCCCTTTTACAACGACGAGCGTGTGAACAACTTTGGTTTTGATGTAAATTTATTTGATGGTATTGAGGTGTGGAATGGGCATGCCAAATGGAACCAGCTAGATGAACTGGCGGTGAAATGGTGGGACAGCCTTTTGCGGCAGGGAATCAGAAAAATCGCCGTTGCTGCCAGTGATTCGCACACACCAAATTCATCAGATAACCCGGTAGGCTCACCGCAAACAGTAGTGCAAGCGCATGCTTTATCCAGAAAGGAGATCATGGCAGGCCTTCGTGTGGGGAAAGCCTATCTTGCCCAAGGAAACAATATCGCTTTGACCCTAACTGCCAAATCAGGCGCTGCAACGGCAGGTATTGGCGAAACACTGGCCGCTTCGCAAGGTGAGGAAGTGCAGGTTTTGTTAGCTTTAAAAGGCACACCTGACGCTTTTATAGCAACGCTGGTAGGTGATGAGGGAGTGTTGGCTACCGAAAAGGCCACAGGCGGTAACCTGAAGTTTAGCTGGCGAGTTGCATCTGGATCAACAAAGTATCTTCGTGTAGAAGTCCGGACTTTGCAAGGGGACATGGTGGCTTTAACGAACCCCATCTGGCTGCTTTAGCCAAGCTAAAAGTAATTAAGGAACAACTTGTCCTAAACAATAAGTTAAATCATTTTTCTCATCCCTCATTCCCCTTTCAAAAGGGATGCTTAAGTAAGTTTATTTAAAGTTCCTATTCCTTGGTCCCTCCATTTTTTACTTCTCCAATTCTTCATTATGTGGTCTTAAGGCGTGTGTTTGTTAATACTTTATTTACAGGAAAGAAATTACCAGATAATCTTACGAAGCTTATTTTGTATTTAAAATAAAAAAATAAAAGAGACAATATAGTTGGAATAGATCGTCGGTCATGCCAATAACATAACGCTATTCGCGCCATGACTATGTTTCATTTTTATGAATAATCCTGGACTATAGGAACGTTGGATTCCAGCCTTGATAGCTGTAATACGTCTTGCTGCTCATTTAAAAAAGATAGTGGTGGTAAGTATTGCAATGGTTTCCTAATGATAAAGTTGGTTTCAGCTTCCATCATGCAGCAGATAACACACTACAAATTGAATAAAGAGTGATGTAAATAATGCCTCTTGGCTACATGTACTATTTGTAAAGATAGAGCAGAAAAGCCCTAAATATGAAATTATATAAGCTATATGAAAAAACGATCTATCACACCTATTAAATTTAGCCCCCTTTTCCTTGCAACATTACTCTGTGGATCGACTCTCTCATTTCCGAATCATGTGTATGCAACTGATTATGGGAGAGGCATAACGGGACGGCCTGTTAACCAAACAGTTGTTCAGGATAATGAAATTACAGTTTCAGGAACTGTTCGGGATGAAAAAGGGCCTTTGCCTGGCGTGACTGTAAGGGTTAAGAATTCTTCAAACGGTATTTCAACTGATATAAGTGGGAACTTTACCATTAAGGTTAATCGTAACGAGACACTGATTTTTTCTATGCTTGGTTTCCAAACGCAAGAGGTAGTTGTAACCAATGCTAACATTGACATTACGTTGGCAGTTGACTCTAGGCAGCTGGAAGAAGTTGTGGTGGTTGGTTACGGTACCCAAAAAAGGTCAGACGTTACTGGTGCCATCGCTTCTGTTACTAGTGAAAATTTTAATAGGGGTGTGGTAACGAACCCAGGTGAACTTTTGCAAGGCAAATTGGCTGGTGTCTCCATTGCCGCAAACAGTGGTGAACCAGGGGCCGCACAAGATATAATTATAAGGGGCATCGGTAGTTTGCGTTCCGGAACACAGCCGCTTTATGTGGTCGATGGGTTTTTGCTAGATAATTCTTCTACTGGCGTTCCCACCAATCCCCTTAATTTTATCAACCCTAACGATATTGAAAGTATCGATGTGCTGAAGGATGCCAGTGCTACAGCAGTATATGGTTCCAGGGCAGCTAATGGGGTGGTAGTAATTACCACAAAAAAAGGAAAGGGAAAACCTCAGATTTCTTTCTCGGCATCCACTGCTGTGTCGACGATGGCCAATCAAATAAATGTTTTGGATGCCGACGCATTTCGTAGACAAGTGGTGGCCGTAGGTGGTACTTTACAGGACTTTGGTGCCAATACAAACTGGCAAGATGAATTGACTCAAAGGGGGATCTCAAATAATCTCAATCTGTCTATGAGCGGAGCCAGCAGTGACAATTTTTCCTACTTCACCTCGGTAGGTTATCAAGATCAGGAAGGAATCCTGAAGAATAGCAGGCTGAAACGCTATTCGGGAAAATTGAATATGAATCAAAGAGCATTCAATGGCAGGTTAAACATTGATTATAATCTTACGGCCTCCCGCACCGAAAATTTACGCCCGAGTATTACTTCGACCATAAGTGATATGCTTAGTTTAAACCCGACGGTTCCTGCCTATACAGACGGAGCGCCTACATTATTAAATACTAACGCTTTGAATCCATTAGCCAGGTATGATTTATTTAGTGACAATGCCATTAATAATCGCATTTTGGCCAACATTTCACCCTCACTAGAAATAGTAAAAGGCTTGGTTTATAAAATGAATTTTGGGGTTGATTATTCCACTACTAACAGGAATCAGCAGTACAAACCTTTTCCGGCAGTTATAAACGAATCAGATATTTCTAATGGGGTATTGGATGCTGCCGTAAGCGGGAATACAAATAAACTTGTTGAGAACACACTTACCTATAATTGGAACCAAGATGTTCACAACGTTACTGTACTGGCTGGACATTCTTTCCAGGAATTTTTGGATGAAACCAGATTAACTACATACCGGGGCTTTGCCAACAATAATGTTGAACCCAAGTACCAAGACCATACCAGTACAACGGTATTTCCTACTTCGGTAACATCGGAAGCCATCAAAAACGAGCTGCAATCTTTCTTCGGTAGAGTGAACTACATTTATGCCAATAAATACATGTTTACTGGTACGGTTCGTGCCGATGGATCCTCCAAATTTGGAGAAAATAACCGGTATGGTTATTTCCCTTCTTTTGCATTAGGATGGAACATTAGCAACGAAGAATTTATGGCTAATTCGGTTTTCAACAACTTAAAGTTGCGCGCAAGTTGGGGCCGAACAGGTAACCAAGAGATTCCTTCCAAAATCACAAAAGCCAGTTATTTAGAACAGAGATTGCTAACAGGTGCCGGAAGTACGAGCACATATCCCATTGATACCGATGCTACTTCCTTGGAAGGTTATCCATACGGGATAATATTTACACGCTTGGCAAACCCCAATCTGCAATGGGAGGTGTCTACTCAGATAGATTTAGGAATTGATTTTGCCTTCTTTAATCACCGGTTGACAGGTACATTGGATTACTTCAACAAAGAATCTTCTAATATACTTTTAGAAGTAGTTCCTGCCGACCCGGTACAGCCCACCTCTACCTACTGGAACAATATTCCGAATATGATCATCAAGAACAATGGCATTGAACTGACTTTGAATTACGCTAGCGCCGACAAAGGTGACTTCTCCTATAACATCGGTGGCAATATTACCTATATTCAAAATAAAGTGCAAAACTCACCGTATGCGGTTCTGGCAACAGGGGCAGCCCAGGGTTCTGGCCAATCAGGTGCTACCATTAATGGCTACATTAACAATGAGCCGTTAGGTGCATTCTATATGTACCAGTTTGATGGCATTGATCCTGAAAGTGGCCAGAACATATTCAGGGACACCAATGGAGATGGTGAAATATTAGACAACGACCGTCAGGTAGTGGGCAGTGCGATTCCTAAATTCATCTATGGGTATAATCTAAACTTTAAGTACAAGGCTTTTAATCTGGGTTTGAATTTTAATGGTGTTGCAGGAAATAAGGTTTACAATCATACAACGATGACACTGTTCAATAAAGCACAATTGGCCAAGTCTAATAATACAACTGATTTTGCCGTTCAGTACCCCAACGAAATACTGAGCAATGCCAATATTGTGTCGACACGTTACCTGGAGAATGGCTCTTTCTTAAGGTTGAATAACGCTACACTGGCTTATAACATGAATTTAGCAGGAACCAGATTAGAGAATTCTTTTCAGCGTATCAGCCTTACATTAACAGGTCAAAATCTTTTTGTCATAACAGATTACTCAGGATTTGACCCTGAAGTCAACACTGGATCAGCTTCTGGTGGAATCCAAACATTTGGTATAGATCGGTTTACATATCCTAGGGCAAGAACATTTCTGCTCGGTCTTCATGTAACATTCTAATAAGAAACTAAAAGGTTCTTCCCATTTCACTTAGAGAATTAAAATAAGATGAAACATATAAGATTTAATCATACCCTACCAATAGTTCTATTTTTATTCGCGTTTTTAGGTTGTACCACCTTAGAAGAAGATGTTCTTGATGAATCTCTGACAGGAGCTGGCCAAGCAGAAACTGTAAGTGGGGCTATAGCCCCGGTATATGGTCTTCTCCGCAATGGTGTATGGCTGCATACGGTTAATTTTGGACTCCAGGAGGTTGCTTCTGATGAAGGCATACTGCCCTACCGTGGGGGTACAGACTGGTATGATGGTGGCAAGTTCATTGCGATTCACCAACATCTTATGACCCCTAGTAATAGCCTGGTAGGAGATACCTGGACACAAATAACCTTAACTTTATCAAGAGCGGTTATCGCTGCAGAAAGATTAAGCCAGGAAGCTAAAATTGGCAATTCAAGTGCCCAGGATGGTTATTATGAAATGGTAGCCATGAAAGCATACCTCAATATGTTAGCACTTGATAATTGGGGCTTAGTTTTCAAGAAAGAGCGTTCGAACGAAAGATCTGAAATTCTAAGGAGGCAAGAGGCAATTGATTATATTGAAAGTGAACTTTTGTCAGTTGTTAATATGATGAACAACGATAAAGGTCCGGGTAGAATAACTAAAGATGCTGTAAAGGCTTTGTTGGCACGTTTGTATTTAAATGCTGCCGTTTATCGCAATCCATATGGTACACCTGACTTTAGGAGAGAAGATATGAATAAAGTGATACAATATACCAGCGATATTATTTCTGGACCTTATTCTTTATCTCCTGAATATTTTGATTTGTTTAGTGATGATAACCATACTAATCGTGAACTAATATTTGCACTTGACCAAAGAGGAGTACTTGAAACCGACCACCAACGTTGGGCCTATTGGTCCATATCCGGCGACCAGATTCCAAGACCTGAATTCCCGAACACACGTGGTACGGATGCGGTAGCAGTCACCCCTGATTTTTACCAGACCTGGGTAGATGCCTACGGCAATGTAGATCCTGCGAATGCCGATGCCCGCTTCTTTAAAGAAAATACAGTTATACCTCAGGAACTTAAAGATCTTACCGGGGTAACTCCAATGAATGATTCGGAGCATTATTATTGTGTGGAGGCTAAAAACTTTGAAATAGACAGAGGTATACTTCGAGGTATTATTTGGGGCCCCAGAAAAGATGAAGGAGGCAATATTCTGACTTGCGGCGACGGTAAGGTAAGGATATATCCTGTAATCAACAGAAGGACTAGTGGTGCAAACTTAACCTATGTTGACCATACACGCAATGTCGATTTTACCGGCCCGGGAAGTTTACATAACACAGGTTATCGGTTTTCAAAATATCAGTTTAGTCATACCGCTCCCAATTGCTGTAGCTATAGTAGTGTTGATCTGGTTTTGATCCGCCTGGGAGAGATTTATTTAATGCGTGCCGAGGCCAGGTTGAGAAGTGGTGACAATGCTGGGGCTTTGGCCGATATTAATACCTTAAGAACTTCTAGAAACGCCCGACCTGATCAGACTCCTGCTGCCTTGAGTAATATTGACCTTGATATATTGTTCCGTGAGTCAGGATTTGAGCTGTATTGGGAAGGGTTTAGAAGGAATTACCAGATACGATTTGGCAAATATGAAGATAATTGGACTGGGAAGACCGATAGCGATGTCAACAAAAGATTATTCCCGATTCCTCAACGAGCAATTGATGGAGCTTCTAGCGAAGAAGGGTTTTTAGTGCAAAACCAAGGTTACTAAAGCTAAAACAATGAAAGGAATTATTATCTTATTATCGAGTATTTTATTGTCGGGTGCTGTTGCAGCCCAGGGACCTAATGTCAGGAAAGAGGAGCTAGCGGGTAAAATTAAGAAAGAAGTAGCGCAAATGCCCCTTAATCATATACAGGTAATAGGGTCTCATAACAGTTATAAGCAAGCTATTGATCCCGCCTTGCTTCAGATGCTGAAGCAAACCAACAAAGACCTGGCGTATGGCATAGACTACAGCCACGTTAGTATAATAGAGCAACTGAACATGGGCTTGGCAAACCTGGAGATTGATATCTATGCAGATGCGGAAGGGGGAAGGTATGCACACCCAAAGGGGCTGGATTGGGTGAAGGACCAGGCAAAGGAGTATGACCCTGAAAAGCAGATGATGGAGCCTGGCTTTAAAGTATTTCATATCCAGGAAATAGATTTCAGGAGCCATTACCTGACGCTGAAGAACTGCCTGCAGGATCTGAAGAAATGGTCTGACCAACACCCCGGTCATCAGCCTGTCTTCATCACCATGAATGCTAAAGACCAGGCTATTGAAAAAGAGGGTTTTACTGTTCCGGAGAGGTTTAATGCTACTGTGTTTGACCAGCTTGACCGCGTGATACTGGATGAATTGGGGAAAGATAAACTGATAATGCCAGATCAGGTAAGAGGCAAGTACAGCACCTTGGAAAAAGCAGTGCTTCAGGGGAACTGGCCTACTTTACAAGAGGCAAAAGGCAAGTTTATTTTTGTGCTGGATGAGCAGGATGAAAAAAGGACCACTTACATACAGGGCCATCCATCACTGAAAGGACGTGTATTATTTGCAAATGCCGAACCTGGAACACCAGAAGCCGCTATATTAATTCTAAATGACCCTTATAAGGAAGCAACCAGAATACAAGAGCTGGTGAAGAAAGGTTACATTGTTCGTACACGGGCAGACGCGAATACAACCCAAGCCCGAGAGAATGATAGAAGCCAGTTTGAAGCTGCCTGTAAATCAGGAGCACAGATTATTACAACAGATTATTACCAAAAAAGCACCCATTTTGCTTCGGATTATGAAGTGAGTTTCGAAGGGAATACTTATCTAAGACCTAACCCCTTGTTCAAAAAATAATATTTACTAAAGCCTGCCGAAAAGCTGTCCTTCATTACTTGGAGGAAAGCTTTTCGGCAGGCTTTTAAGCTACTATAGGTTTGATTTTAATTCTATTGTTTACGTATCATGTTATTCATGAGTAACAGAATAAAGACCCTACTCCTGGGCGTTGCCTGTACTTCATTACTAGGGAGCACATTAGGCTGCGTCAGCAGTGCTGCACCAGAGCAGGCAAGCTATAGCAACCCTTATGCAACTAAAGACGTGGGTACGCTGCCGCCCATCGCCAGCCTTACCGACGGCGTGTGGCTAAAGGGGGACCTTCACGTGCATTCCAGGCACAGCAAGGAGTCCACGAACAACCCCGTTGCAAAAATCATTGCCTTTTCCACGGCTGTCGGCATGGACTATATCTGCATTACCGACCATGATAACCACGTAAATGGCGATGTTGCAAATAATACCTGGGCAGATCCCGATTTCAAGTCAGATTCTGTGCTGCTGCTGTATGGTGCGGAATGGACCACTACACGCGGCCACGGCAATCCGTTCTCGGCCAAACCTTATGATCACCAGCGGCTATACGACGTGCGCGATCAGCGCGACACGGTCGTAGGGGCGGTGAAAAAGGAACTGGGGGTTCATCTGTCGGCTAACCACCCTAGTGGAAAAGACCATTTCGGATACTCCTATGATATACTCGAATCCATCGAGGTCTGGAATTCTGTTCTTTGGTCTAAAAATGCCAATGCGATTATGATTTGGGATGACATGCTCTCGTCGGGGCGTAAACTGACGGGCCGGGGTGGAAGCGACGCGCACCATGGTGTGCCGGATACGCCTGAACAGGCAACGGAAAACAGCAAGCAGGCAACGGCCAATTACGTCGGTACCCCCACAACCTGGGTTTTTGCCACAGCACGGACTGCGGAGGCAGTGATAGAGGCTCTCACAAACGGGCGGGTATCCATCAGCAACAACCCCTATGCACCGCGTGTTGAATTCTTTGCCGACCTCGACCAGGACGGCAAGCAAGATATGATGATGGGCGACAATGCCAATTCAACGGGCAAGCCTGTTAAATTCCGCGTGCAGCTAACAGGGAATTCCGTTCTGGGAGCGTCTTACACTATAAACGTAGTGAAGAACGGCAACAAGTTCGGCACTTACCAAGCAACAGGTACAACCCCGATTGTGGAGTTCACCGACACGCCGGAAATGCTTGGCCGGAGTTACTACCGTGTGGTGGTTGAGGGCCCGCCGACGGACTATCCGGAGGTACCCAATTCTATGCAGCTAAGTGAGAACATGGTAGGCTTATCTAACCCTATCTTCTTCAATTTCGACCCGAACTTCTGATTTCGGCTGACCAGCTATTGCTCTTAAGTAGATGAATATGATATATGTTTTATTCAATCGGCTTTGCTTTGCCCTTGTATTTTTTGCCTCTTATAGCCTACAGGCACAAACCAAAGACTATGAGGCAGAATATGCCAAAGGATACCGCGGCGGCTATATAAGAAGTTGGAGTCAGTAGACGGTGCGCTGGAGTTCGCCGCTGTAGGAGACTTTGGCAGGGGAGGGGAGTATTTTCAGAAAGATATAGCCGAACAGTTGGCGAAAGCCGTGACAGGCATTAATGCGAGCTTTATTATATCCACGGGCGATAACATTTATCCGCACGGGGTGGCGAGTGTACAGGATCCTCTGTGGCAGTTGTCGTTTGAAAATGTCTTTTACCAGTACCCCCTGCATCGCGACTGGTATGCTGTGCTGGGCAACCACGACTATGCCGGCAATGCGCAGGCTCAGATTGATTATACCTACATCAGCCAGCGATGGAATATGCCTGCCCGCTACTATGTTTTTAAACGAAATATAGGGAAAGATGCTAAAGCGCTGTTCGTTTACCTGGATACCAATACCTTTGACAAAGCCGCCTATCAGAGTACTTATGGGGTGGAGTTGGTGCAGCAGGACAGTACGGCTCAAAAGAAGTGGCTGGAACAGGTATTGGCTGATGACGACCCAACCGTGAAATGGAAAATAGTCGTAGGACACCACCCGATGTATACTGCTGGCAACAGGGCTTTGCAGGAGCCACACTTCCGACACTCTCTGGAGCCGATCTTTGAGAAGTATAAAGTGGATGTTTACCTGAGCGGCCATGAGCACCATTTGCAGTATTATCATCCAAAGGACAAAGTAACCCATCATTTTATTTCCGGTGCAGGATCAGAGGCGAACGAAAGCTTAAAGCCAAGGGCCCCGCACGATTTCTTTGCGCCCATACAGGGCTTTATGACCTTTGCTGTTACGGAAGATATGCTCCTGATGCAGGCAATTAATCGGAAAGGTAAAATCCTGAAGAGGGTAAGAATAGAAAAATAAAGGAAGAGACAAAATGGCCGTTATGAAATGGTCTTTTCCCCACGTATATGAGTAGAGCGAACCCGGTTAAATAAGCATGCTACCTGAGGTGCCTTAGCAAACTAACTACTAATATCTTACTTATCCTAGAAAAAGCACCTCACGTAATTAAACATCAATAGTCCTTGCTGAAATTTGGACTGGATTGTGTAGGTCCTTGCTATGCATAGACATTAATATAATTAAGGAGTAATTTCGACTTAGAATCCTGTACAAAATAAATGTAATCCTAATAAATCTGCTCAAAGAACAGTGCTAATCTCCTGGTTTCAACTATCACGAATTTGAGATTCTGTCAGCAAATATTAATATCATATGCCCATTTTATAATGCCCTGGAGAAAAACTAGCTGCCGTTGTTTAATTGTATACGTTTGGATTGACCTAGTGAAAAGAAGATAAATCAATAAGTGTCCGAAGTACCGCCAATGGTCATAAAAATGCCGCTCCATTTTATGTGAAGCGGCATTTTTGCTGTAGTAGACCGTGGGAGTGAATTATCGGACTATATCCACAGAGAAATAGAGGCTTGGGTCAGTTACCTGCAGCTAGGGTAACCACCTTCAAACCTCCTCTATTGTATATGACAAGTGTTAAAGTCTCTCACAAAGGTCAATACTTTAACGTGAACTCGGGAATTAAGCCAATGTTCTGGCGAGGTTAAACTTTTTGTTTTTGTGGTCGAGAAAGGTGTAGGCGGTCAGACCTGAGAGGATGTGGACCAGGGCGTTGATGGGGTTTCGG
>NZ_JBLIQL010000010.1:0-191417 GCF_047525655.1 Pontibacter sp. 13R65 | reverse complement strand
TCTATAACCGGAAAAGGAGGCATTCAGCTCTGGGCTACATGACTCCTTGCCAGTATGAAAACCTCCTATACAATCAAACAGTGGCTGCCTGAAAAAAGTCTCCAGTAAAACATTGCAATTCCAGCTATCCTGTAACTGAGCCGATGGAGCAGGCGGTTGAAATTGCTCTTGTGCAGCTGCTGGCAGCGGTGGTGTTGCTGCATATAGCTCTTGGCTGCTGCCATGTTGCCACCTAAGTAACGGGCTGCCACAAGCGCTGTGGTTATTACCTCTGCATCGTTAAGTTTCCGCTTTGCCGCTGCTTTTCACCGGCTATAAGTAGGTAATCATCAACAAAATAGTAAATTGCTATCGTGAAGTCATTCATGGTAAGTAATAAGTAAAGTTTGGTCACTTTTCTTCTTAACAAACCAGCATGGCTTCATCGTTTATAATCGCAACTTGAATTATTTAAATAAAATTGCCCTTTGGATCCTTTCTCTGCTGCTGGTGCTCATTAAAGACGCAGGACGCAGGACACAAGGCTAAGGACTTTTCTATCTAATTAGTGATTGTTAAGTGCTGATTTTCTTGCTATGCCTAGTTTCCGACCACTCTGCTGTTTGGGGGCTTCCGCAGGAGGACTTCGAACTAAAATGAAGGTGGGATTCTCTGACTTCCCGCTGGCAGTTTAAGAGAATAGCTGTTACTGCCAGCACCCATAAAAACTCCATTTCCAGTAAAAGTTATTCCATTGCAACCTTTCTGTTGTATAGGGGGTCGTAGATATATTAAAGCACTTCTAAAAGAGATAATAATGGGAATCAGTTTATCCTTAAGCCTTTTTGGCCGAAACCTAATCAGGCAGGTTGCCCATAGGAGAAGTTGTACTACCGAGACGCACCATAGTAGGCGGCGCAAATTTGTGAGGTATGCTTTATATCCGCTTTTAGTCGCTTTTATGGTTGTGGCCTTTGGCTGTAAGGAAAAAGATGTTAGTCCTACTGAGGAGGTGTTAGCCCAGTTGGCCGGTAGATGCCTGCAAGGAAAGGTTATTACTGGCAGTATGTGTACTTCAGGAGTCTATGTTCAATTGCTCAATGCCGAGACGGGAACTACCTCCACTTTCGAAAGGAAAGAATTCAGAAACATTATTTTAGTAGGCAACTTCCCTGAAAGCGCTGATTTAGGTCCGGACAAGAGTAATAGCTTTTGGTTTACTATTGATGGCAGCAATGGCTTTGATAACTGCACGGAATATTATCCCTGCCAGATGCATTTAGATTACACATTATTAGAACCATTTCCTGTTACCATAAAAGCATGTATCAAAAGCTTTTCTACCTCATCCTGCCCCGTTGAAAATGAAGATTGATTTTTAGAGAAATGGAGTTTTAGGAGCTAATCTTGTAGGGAAAATTTCAGGCCTACTTTGTGAGTATTGTTCGCTAGTGCGAGCTTGTAGCTCGTACTTTCATCTCACCCGATAATTCAAAATGGACAAGACCAGATTGTATAGTGCTGTCTGAAACCTAAAGAGAAAAGAGAAAATAGCACAAGCTACAAGCCTGCACCAGCGGCGAAATGAATCCAGAAACCGTTGCAGCAAAAGCATCATTTGGTTAAAGGTTCTTAGCAGCGGCAAGAACGACTTTACAAAAGTCCTGTTCAAATTGAGCAATTAGCACATCAACCAATTATTCTAATGAAAAAGCTCCTCCGGAGCATAAACAGGCTGCTGATGCCCCTGCTGCTGTAAAGACGAGCCCTTACGCTCAGTTAGACTGCCCCCCGTTAAGAGCCACTCTACAGCAGACTTCTCCTCACCTAAGTTCTCCACCTGAAAATTGATGCACCCTAAAGCTTCGGCTCGCGTGATAACAGATTCCAGCGCCACCTTGCTGAACAAGTTCGCTGGCAACACCCTGTCAAATTTCACGATACCTACTTGCGACAGCTCATCATAATGAGTGGTCGATCTTATGGAGCCAAGCTGCTGCGCATTAGACAGCACTTTTGTAATGTTAGATTTACTGATGAACTTGTTTAGCTTAACGCCACCATCCATTAGTTCCTTTCTCCTATGGGTATTTGCAGCCATTCCGTACGCACAATACCATGCTTAAGATCAGCTTCTATCTTGAAACAATCAGATTGATAGACCGGCTCTAGTCGAAGCATTGGTTTAGCAGCGTTAGGTTACAGAAGGCAACACAAATCTATTACAGAATCAGCCATCTTCAGAAGCAGCTGTGATATTTATTTTAATGCACTCCCGTTCCAGACATGTTGATTGCTTACAGAAACAGGTCGAGTGTAATCTGGTCGGCCAGGAGTTTGCCTTTGTCGGTGAGGTAAAGCATGTGGTTGTTGATTTGCGTCAGCTCTTTCTGCTGCAGCTCCTGCAAGTATGCTGCGTGCATAGCCGACAGGTCAAAACCAAGCTCCTGTTTCAGCTTGTTAAGGTCGCACCCCCAGTTGGTGCGAAGGCTGGTGAGCAGGTAATCGTTGGCTTGGTCGGCGGGGGAGAGGGTTTCGAGTTCGAATAACAGCTGCCCCTGCTGCAGCGCATCAATATACTTCTTGTTGTGCGCCACGTTGTGCTGCCGCGTAGGTCCGTTAAATGAGTGAGCACTTGGCCCAATACCCAGGTAGTGCACGCCGCGCCAGTAGTTGCTGTTGTGCCTGGACTCGAAGCCGAGCTGGCAGAAATTGGAAATCTCGTACTGCACAAATCTATGCTGCTTCATGTGAGAGAGCAATATCTCGAACTGCTGGGCCGTGAACTCATCTTCGGGGGCTATAAAAGTGCCTTTTTTGCTCCAGCGGCCAAACACAGTATCGGGCTCAATAGTAAGGGCATAGCAGGAAACATGCTGCACTTGCAGCGAAAACAGCAGCTCCAAATCCTGCAGCCAGATGCTATGGTCCGGAGCCGGAATGCCATAAATCAGGTCTACTGTTATATTATCGAATCCTGCTGCCTGCGCATCTTTTACAGATTGCATGCTCTCGGTAGCGGTGTGGGCACGGTTCATCAGGCGCAAGTGCGGCTCATGGAACGACTGCAACCCAATACTCAAACGGTTAATGCCTGCCTGCCGTAGCTCCTGCAGCTTGGCGGGTGTCAGGTCGTCGGGGTTGGCTTCTAGGGTTATCTCAGCATCTGCAGCCACTTCAAATAGCTCCCCTACCGTTTGCAGAATAGTTGTGAGCTCTTGCTGGCTGAGAAGTGAGGGAGTGCCACCGCCAAAGTAGATGGTCTGCACCGGCTGCCCCTGCAGGTAGTTCTGCCGCAGCTGTAACTCCTGTTGTATGGCCTGCACCATCTGCTCCATCAGGCCCATAGAGGTACTAAAATGGAAGTCGCAGTAATAGCAGGCTTGCCTGCAAAAGGGTATATGTATGTAAATGCCTGCCAAAGTATTAGTTTTAATGCTGCTGTCGTTATAGCTTATGTTATGTATCGGAACTATAATCTATCAATATTGCTTTTATTTCCAGTTATGCTCCGGGTAAAGTAACCTATGGAAATAGGCTAAGGTTCCGGTATATTTGCTGGTGCCTGTATTCGAGTGCCATAGCTCTTCGCTTAAAAAGATGTCACCGCTTTGCTATAACAACCTGTAGTTCGAAATTATTCACTGCAAATGTACAAATTCCTCTTGTTGTTCCTGTGCTTTTCGCTGTACCTGCTCTTGGCGCAGGCACAGGCACCTCAGCAGATACAGGTGCAAGCCAAGCAGCGGACTCTGACCTTACATATCAGCACGCCACAACCGGAGAGGGCCGTACTACGGCAATATAATTTTAAAACACAGCTTGCCGATTCTGCAGAAGCTCGAAGCGAAGTCCGGGCTCTGGTGCACCGCATGCAGCAAGATGCTTATTTACTAGCCTCAGCCGATAGTGTTTTTCTTAGGCAGGATACGCTCCACGTGAAACTGCACATAGGAGATCGCTTTGAGTGGGCAGCCCTGCGCAATGGTAACCTGAGCGAAGGCATCCTGGTAGAGTCAGGTTTTAGGGAGAAATTTTACCGCAACACACCCTTTAAGCCGGCCGAGTACGTGAAGCTACAGCAACGCATCCTGGATTATGCAGAGCGCAACGGCTACCCCTTCGCCTCGGTCTGGCTCGACTCCGTAGTTATATCGGGTAATAAAATAGAAGGGGTGCTGATGGTTGAGAAAGCTTTTCTGGTTACCTACGACTCCCTGCACATAGAAGGCAAAAGTAAGACGCAGCCAAAGTTCCTTACACGCTACCTGCAGCTGTACCCTGGTCAGCCCTACAACCAGGACCAGGTAAATGCCTCACAGCGCATGCTCACGGCACTGCCCTACATTAAGGTGACACGGCCGCCGCAGGTACGCTTTTACAAAGACAAGGCTACCGTATATTATTTCCTGGACGACAGGCAGGCAAACCAGCTCGATGGCGTGGTAGGTTTTTTGCCGGACCCTACGCGCCGCGACAACAAGCTTCTTATAACCGGGGAGGCTAACCTGAACATCCGCAACATTAAGGGGAGCGGCAAGCAACTGGGCCTGCAATGGCGGCGTGTAAACCGTGGCTCTGTGGTACTGAACGGGGAATACCTGCACCCGAACCTCTTTGGAACACCCTTTGAGTTAGGCGGCCGCTTTGGCCTACTAAAGCAGGATTCGTCTTTTATAACGGTACAGCCTCAGCTCCAGCTCTCGTACTATACCATCAAGTATGGCAAGTTTAGTGTGTTCAGCGAGTGGCGATCTGCCAACGTACTCTCCACTGCCAACCGCCAGAGCCTGCAGAACCTCGACCTAGCCGATGCCCGCACCAACACCTACGGCATTAACTACCTCTGGAATAACCTCGACGACTTTTACTTTCCGAAGCGTGGGCGGCTGGTTGAACTCCAGTTTTCGGCGGGCAATAAACGACTGCTGCGTAACCCGCTGTTTGAGCAAAGTTTTTACGACACCCTGCAGCAGCGCACCACGCAGCTTAGCGTGGGGCTGCAACTAGAGAACTTTCTCCGAATTGGCAAAACAAGTGTACTCCTGACTCGCCTGCGCGGCAGAGCCCTGTTAAACGACCAGCTCTTCCTGAACGACATGTACCGCCTCGGCGGCCTTGGCTCGATCAGAGGTTTCGACGACTTTTTCTTTTATGCTTCTTCTTATGCTGTGGGTACACTGGAGTACCGCCTGTTCACGGCCGAAGATTCTTACGTGCTGCTGTTCTATGACCAAGGCTACTACCGCAGCGACCTTGAAAAGTCCTTTGAACAGGATTTGCCTTTAGGAGTAGGAGGTGGTATTAGCTTTAGTACCGGTGCAGGCATTTTTCAGCTGGTATACTCTTTAGGACGATCAGATCAGCAGCCATTAACGTTTAAACATTCAAAGATACATTTTGGCATTACCAACAAGTTTTAGCAATATCTAACTTTTTTAGCTTTTTTTTGCTTTAGCACTTGCATAGTAATAATTATCGTCCTACTTTTGTAACACAATAACAGTGCGGGGTGGAGCAGTTGGTAGCTCGTTGGGCTCATAACCCAAAGGTCGCAAGTTCGAGTCTTGTCCCCGCTACCTAGATTAAAGAGAAAGCCTTGTAAACGAATAGTTTGCAAGGCTTTTCTGTTTCTTAGGTGACCAATTCAGAAAATTCCTGCAACTGTAGGGTGTCCTGCCAAGTTAGCATAATCTTAACGTTTAATGGACTATGAAGGAAGGTATTTGTGCATGTAGCATAATTAGTCTTTGAAGCCATCAGGTTACAAATGAGAAGTGACTAGCCATTTTGTCTTTTAGAACGCCAAGAAACAATTACAGTTGGCAAAAGGGCTCCTAATGCACTAGCGACTATGTCCATCCAATCAGCTCTATGGTTTGTCATAAACAATTGTACAAATTCTCCAGCGGCAAGTATTATCACTGTATATGCGAACGAGATAAGCGGTTTACTACTTGTACCATAAGTCAGCCAAAACACTAAAGTAATTCCTGCAAAAAAATTTGGAGCAATGCCTAGTAATATGCTAGACGCTAATGCTGATTCCTTTAATAAAGTCCTTAATGGTCTGGTTGTAAATAGCCAGATTGAGTATGAGACAATAGCTGCATTCAAATAAAATTTGTCAGGATGTATTTTGAAGTATTTGTTTAGACTCCACATTTATAAGGAAATGGTTACTAATGAACTCTAAATTACATTTCTCCCAACGGGCCGACAACTATAATCATATTCTTGTCTGCACTTTGTATTAACCTAAACATCCGCTCTATTGTCGATTTTAACAGCAAACCGTAATTTGTTTTGGTGATACATAAAACCCTCGTGGCTGTTGCACAACTCAGCTATCGATTTACGTGCTGTTGGTCTTGCTATCTTCGCCTTGATTTTCCAGCTAGAGAAATGATGGTAGAATAACACTAAAAAAATTGCTATAAAAGCCTGTTGCTGCTGCTTTTCCAGCACCATGGCCAGACTCAGGGCTTTTGTAGGCCTGAACTTCATGTTCTTCCTGAGGTTAAAGGCAATGGCTGCCAGGAGCATGACCTTATGCGCACCTGATTTTCCTAGCACATTGATTTTGCGAAGGCCGTAGTGCTGCACCAGGCTGCCGAAGACCGGCTCCACGGTGCTTTGGCGAAGCTTTTTCATCTGCTTGCCGCGCCTGCTGGCCTGCCGGCCGTATGCCCGCTGATACTGCTCGTCATAGGCCGTGCGGGTGATTTTGCGGTACCTGATCCTGGGAGCACAGTTGGGCTTGTTGGGGCACTGCCGGCAGTCCGCCGGGGAAGCCCGGTAGTGCTTCATCAGCCTGCCATCTGGTGTGTGGTCGAAGCCTTTGAAGGGAAGCGGCTTGCCCATGGGGCAGAAGTAGCGGTCCCTCTCCTTGTCATAGGAGAATCCCACTATCTCCGGCTTGTACATCCCGAACACGGGGATCCACCCTGTGATGCCCTGCTGCTCGAGCATGCAGTAATTGGAGCCGTTGGAATAGCCGGCATCGGCCAGCAGGTCCTGCATCAGCAGCGCGTTTGCTTTCAACCTGCTTTGCACCTGCATGGTAAGGGACGGTAGGTGCTGACCGTCCCGACCGTTGGCGAAGTCCGCCCGGATATGGGAGATGACACCTTTGGCTGTGTCCACGGCCAGGCTGCAGTGGTAGTTGAGCTTCCTGGCTTTGCCAGGCTTGACAGAAATGCGGGCATCGGGGTCATGTGGGGAGTAGTGGGTTTTGTTGCTCAGCAGCTGCGCCATTTCATGGGATGCTCTGATGGCCCCTTTAGGGCGCTCGTTGAGCCGCTGCTGGCGCCTCTTCAACCGCTTGAGTTGGTGTTCAGGTGCCGTGATATGGTGTGCGGGAGAAGGATCGTCTTTCTTCCTATCTTGATTCTCAACGCCGTTGTTCTCCGGGTGGCCTACTGCAGATGCGGTCGGCTTCTCATGTTTCCCCTGTACCACCTCTTCTCCCAACATTGAATGGGTAATGACATCGCAGTAAAAAGAATTTTTAAAGATTTCAGAAATGCGCTGCTTTGTAAGTCTCAGCCCCATCTTACTTAGCCACTCCAATATCTCGACGTTCGACAGATGCTGCTCTGCTTTCATGGCAAAGGCTTTCTTCAACAGTTTACTAGTATCATTGACGGTGTTTACCTACCCCCCTTTAACTTTTCTCTAGTTGTGGCCTAAAGGTGCCTTTGTGGGCCATTCCAGTGCCCACACAAGGAAGAGGTAAGTTGATGTTTACTTATAATTTCATCTCCACTAGAAAACCTTTTGTTATCTCCAGACACTCCCTAAAAGGGCAGAGCAGACAAAGGCTTCAGCTTCAATTTACTACGTTTCAGTTCCCGATTTTGACCCTTGGGGCAGAAAAATCTGTCTTGAGGAGACTTTGTGGGCACCTTTGTGCCCGTTCCTTAACACAGATTTATATGCGTTTTTCCAAAGCCAGTATTTCAAAATTATACTCGATCATGCTCCTGGCAGGTATGTCCATAATGGGTGGCTGCGGAGCCGAAGGTGCTCCCGAGACACAACAGCAAAGCAACAGGGAGTTGCCCACCTTACAACTGGAGCAGGTAGCTGTCACCATGGATACAGAATACCCGGCCCGTATTGAGGGCAAAGTCAATGTAGACATACGCCCACAGGCGGAGGGCTACCTGCAGCAAATCTTTGTGGAGGAAGGCGCTTCTGTAAAGGCCGGTCAGCCGCTCTTCAAGATCGAGGATGCACCTTATGTAGAGCAACTCCATACAGCACAGGCCGGCCTGGAAGCTGCCAAGGCAACCTTGAGCAGTGCCAGCCTGGAGGTGGAGAAGTTCACTGGGCTCAGTGAGCGAAAAGTCACTTCAGAATTTCAGCTTAAAGCGGCAAGGGCGGCATATGAATCAGCCAGGGCCCATGTTTCCCAGATGGAAGCTGCTGTTAAAACAGCGAAGATAAATCTGGGGTTCACGCTGGTAAAAGCACCGGTGAGCGGTGTGATTGGCCGCATCCCCAAACGCATGGGGAATTTGGTGACCAGATCCGACGCGCAGCCTCTGACTACTTTATCCGATATCAGCCAGGTGTATGCCTATTTCTCCATTACGGAAAGAGACTTCCTAAAATTTGCCGAAAGCCATGCAGGCTCATCCATGGACAAATTACTGTCAAGTCTACCGGAGGTTTCCTTGGTGTTGGCCAACGGGAAGCGCTATGAGGCCCCAGGGAAAATCCAGATGGTTGACGGGCAGTTTGATACCGCGACCGGCGCCATCAGCCTACGGGCCATGTTCCCCAACCCAGGACAGCTGCTACGGTCAGGCAATACCGGAAAAATTGTCCTTCCCGAGATCAGGCAGGAGGTGCTGCTGGTGCCCGTTACGGCCACGCTGGACATCCAGGACAAGATTTTCGCCCTGCGTTTGAAGAAAGACAACAGCACCGAGCGCGTGGCACTTTCCATTGCCGGCACCAAAGGGGATGACTATGTTGTAACAGGCGGGCTGGCTCCAGGAGACCGGATTGTGACGCAACAAGTGGCCACTGTTCAGGAAGGCGAGCAAATTAAACCTTTAACCAGGGCTCAATAAGACAAACATGCTAAAGAATATCATCAATAAACCCGTTCTCGCCACTGTCATCTCTGTGGTGATAGTGCTGCTCGGCCTTGTCAGCCTGACTAGGCTGCCGATCACGCAGTTCCCGGATATAGCGCCACCCACCGTCTACGTTTCCGGGTTTTATCCAGGTGGTAACAGTGAGAGTGTAACCCGTTCGGTTGTAACGCCCCTTGAGGAAGCGATCAACGGGGTGGAGAACATGCAGTACATGACCTCCTCGGCCTCCAACGACGGCTCCTTCTCCATCATGATCATTTTCCGGCAGGGGGTAGACCCGGACCAGGCTGCCGTGAACGTGCAGAACCGCGTGGCCCAGGTCAACAGCCAGATCCCGGCCGAGGTGCTGCAGGCAGGTATCACGACCACCAAGCAACAGAACAGCAGCATAATGGTCTTTAACCTCATGAGCCGGGATTCGACCAAATACGATGAGTTGTTTCTTCAGAACTATGCCAAGATCAACCTGGTGCCTCAGCTCAAGCGCATACCGGGTATTGGGAACGTGCAGCTTTACGGTTCGAAAGACTATGCAATGCGCATCTGGCTTGACCCGCAGAAGCTTACGGTGAACGGCCTGGTTCCACAGGATGTGGAGAGTGCGCTGCAGAACAATAGCCTGGAGGCATCTCCCGGCAAGCTGGGGGAGGAGTCGAGCGCGCCCATGCAATACGTCATTAAGTATAAAGGCAAGCTGAACCTCCCGGAAGAGTATGAGCAGATTATCCTGAAAGCGAACCCAGACGGCTCTATGCTGCGCCTGCGGGATGTAGCCAGAGTTGAGTTAGGGGCCTCTTTCTATGACAGTAACAACAAGCAGGACGGTTACCCTGCCGTGACGATGGGCATTCTGCAAACCAGCGGGTCTAACGCAAATGAGATCGTAATCGCTGTGCGCGAGAACCTTGACCGGCTGGCGGAGTCTTTCCCGAAGGGTGTGGAATATAGCATTGTCCAGAATGTTAAGGAGCGCCTGGACCAGTCCGTGGACCAGGTCAAGACGACGTTGCTGGAAGCTTTCATCCTGGTGTTCATCGTGGTGTTCCTCTTCCTGCAGGATTTCCGCTCCACCCTAATTCCGGCTATTGCCGTGCCCGTAGCCATCATAGGCACTTTCTTTTTCCTGCAGCTGATTGGGTTCTCCATCAACGTACTCACCCTGTTTGCCCTAGTGCTGGCCATCGGGATTGTGGTGGATGACGCCATTGTGGTGGTGGAGGCCGTGCACGCCAAATTGGATGAGGGCAGCAAGAATGCCAGGGAGGCCACTGTTTCCGCTATGAGCGAAATTACGGGGGCCATTGTCTCCATCACCCTGGTGATGTCTGCCGTGTTCCTTCCCATTGGCTTCATGGACGGCCCGGCCGGTATTTTCTACAAGCAGTTTGCCTTCACCTTGGCCATAGCCATTCTGATCTCGGCACTGAACGCCCTGACACTGAGCCCAGCCCTTTGCGCGCTTTTCCTTAAGCCTGGGCACCATAAGGCTTCAGGCTCGGGAAACCTGAAGCAACGCTTCTTTACTGCCTTCAACGTGGGCTTTGAGCAGCTTACGGACAAATACATCCGGAGTGTCTCGTTTCTGATTGCCCGGAGATGGTGGTCCATGGGCGGCTTGCTGGCGGTAAGCGCAGTGGCTTTCTGGATGATGGCAAGTGCGCCCAAAGAGTTTGTACCCGAAGAGGATGACAGCTTTGTCATTTACTCGCTGTCCCTGCCGGCTGGCAACAACCTGAAGTTTACGACTAATGCCATTCAGGAAATAGATGAGGCTTTAAGAAAAATGCCAGAGGTGGAAACAGTGACCAGCGTGTCCGGATTTAACATGCTCAGCAATAGTTCCGGTCCCTCCTATGGGTTAGGTTTTATTCGTTTGAAACCAAGGGCCGACAGAGGCGACATAAAAGACATGGACCTTATTATAGCAGAGATGAACCAGCGGCTGGCTGGAGTGCAGCCAGGGGAGTTGAACCTGTTCCGCAGCCCACCTGTCGAAGGGTTCGGGAGTGTAAGCGGGGCAGAGCTTGTGCTGCAGGATAGAGCAGGAGGAGACTTAGGCAAGTTCAGTGAGGTGGCTGGCGGCCTGATAGAAGAACTGAATAAACAGCCTTCCGTAGAGGCCGCGTTTACCACGTTCAGAAATGACTTCCCGCAGTTTGAGGTGGTAGTGGATGAGGAAAAGGCCTATCAGCTGGGAACGACTCCCAGGGATGTACTCACAACGCTCCAGCTCTTCCTAGGTGGAGCCCAGGCGAGTGATTTCGTGCGCTTCGGCAAGTTCTACCGGGTGAATATCAAAGCAGAGGGGCATTACCGCATGGATGAGCAGTCACTCAACCAGGTATATGTCAAGAATGCAACAGGGGACATGATACCGGTGACAAACCTGGTGAGCCTGCACAAAGTGTATGGCCCGGAGGTGATGAACCGCTATAACCTTTACAACAGCATTACAGTGAATATGATGCCAGCCGCAGGTTATAGCACGAGCCAGGCCATGGAGGTGGCAGAGCAGTTGATGGCCCAGGAATTGCCGCCTGACTATGCCTACGAGTGGAGCGGCTTGAGCAGTGAGGAGAAAAAGTCCGGCGGCCAGATGGTGTTCATCTTCGGCCTCTGTATCCTGTTCACCTATTTCCTTCTGGCCGCGCAGTATGAGAGCTATATCCTGCCGTTATCGGTCATCCTCTCCATTCCTACTGGCATCATGGGGGTGTACTTGGCCATAGGGGCAGTGGGTATTACAAACAACATCTACGTGCAGGTAGGCCTGATCATGCTGGTGGGGCTACTGGCGAAAAACGCCATTCTGATTGTGGAATTTGCCCTGAAGGCGCGGCAGTCGGGCATGCCCCTGGTTGCCGCAGCTTTGGAGGGCTCCCGTAAGCGTTTAAGACCTATCCTCATGACTTCACTAGCCTTTGTGGCTGGCCTGGTTCCGCTGATGGCAGTTACGGGGCCCTCGGCAGTGGGTAATCGCTCCATTAGCACAAGTGCGGCAGGGGGCATGATCTCAGGGGTACTACTAGGACTGTTCGTGATACCGGTGCTGTTTGTGATCTTCCAGAATCTGCAGGAAAAAATAAGTGTAAGAAAGAAGCCCGTAGCGGCTGTAAATTAAGTTTATTGAAATGAAATTGAAGCATATAATAATTGTTCTTTCATTGACCGGGCTTGTTTCCTGCCGGTTGGGCAAAGAGTACGGGCGCCCGACGCTTCACCTGCCGGCGCATTTTCGCGGCTCTCCGGGCAGTGACATGGCCAGCGCTACCGTTCCTGAGATCAATGCCTTTTTCAGAAGCGTGAGCCTACAGCGCCTGGTCGACACAGCCCTTCATTATAACAACGACCTGCTGATTGCCATCAAGAATATAGAGTCAGCTCGGGCGAGCTTCAAGAGCGTTCGGCTGAATTTCCTTCCTGACCTGAACATGCAGCTTGCCGCCAACCGGGTAGTGGCATCACGAAACAGCTTGGCCGGCATTGGAAATGAGCAGTTCATCGGCACCCGCAGCGTGGACGACTACACCGCTTCCTTAGGGCTCTCCTGGGAGGTCGATATATGGGGCAAGGTCAAAAGAGAGAAAGAGGAGGCGCTGGCCAGGCTGCTGCAGACCGAGGAAATCCGGAAGGNGGACGACTACACCGCTTCCTTAGGGCTCTCCTGGGAGGTCGATATATGGGGCAAGGTCAAAAGAGAGAAAGAGGAGGCGCTGGCCAGGCTGCTGCAGACCGAGGAAATCCGGAAGGCGGTGCAGATAGGATTGGTGGCCCAGGTGGCGACAGGGTACTATACCCTGCTGATGCTTGATGAGCAGTTGGAGATAGCCAGGCAGAGCCTAAATCTGAGTGACAGTACCCTGCTGATAGCCCAGACTCAGTATGAGTTCGGGGAAGCCACCATGCTGGCTATCACACAGGCGAAAGCCCAGCGGGATGTTGCCAGGCAGCTCATCCCACAGATTGAGCTGAGCATATTCCAGCAGGAGAATGCCCTGGCGCTACTCTGCGGGCACTACCCTGAAACAGTGCCGCGTGAACCCGGGCAGGAAAGCTTCGCTCCTGTGCCTGCCTCAGGCTACCCTGTTTCCAGCCTTGCAAACAGACCTGATGTTCTCGCCGCAGAACTTGAGCTGCGGGCAGCCAATGCGCGGGTGGGCATCAGCCAGGCGAGCATGTATCCTTCCCTCTCCATCAATGCCTCAGGCGGCCTGAACGCTTATCAGGCAGCCAACCTGTTTGCTGTGCCCGGCGGCGTGTTTAGTAGCGTAGCCGCGGGCCTGGTCCAGCCCGTCTTTCAGCGCAGACGCCTCCGTACCCAGTATGAGCAAGCGCGGATTGAGAGGGAAAAAGCAGAGTTGAGCTTTCGGCAGTTGGTGCTTCAGGGGTACATGGAAGTTTCAGATGCCCTGGCCCGGATTCAAAAGGTGGAGGAGCAGGCAATTGCTTCGGCCAGCAGGCAGGCCGCCTTGCAGGAGGGCATTGAAACGTCAAACATTCTCTTTCAAAACGGGATGGCCAGTTACTTAGAGGTGATCGTGGCCCAAAGCACCTATCTGCAGGCCCGCCTGGAGAATGCACAGCTTGCACGGGACAAGGCAGCCGCTACGATAGAACTCTATCGTGCACTTGGCGGCGGCTGGAACTGAGCAGCAAAATGGTTCTTGTAACCTTTTGCTTGACCAAAGTCCCTAACATTATTCTGTACCTTTGCCAGCATGAAATTCAGGAGCATGTATAAACGTAGACCTTATTGGCATATTCTCATTGTCACGTTTGTCTTTTTATCCATTGAGGTGCTTGCCTATCTGATCAATCCTTTTGAAAACCCCTGGTCAAGTTACAAGTATGTTTCCTATGGGGAATTTGCCTGGACGTACCTCTACTGCCTTTTCGTCTCCTGGGGAATCCTGAGGGCGGGCTCGTTCATCGCTTCTTTTTTGAATAAGAAGCTTCCCTGGACAAGCTCCCCGCTATCGCGGTTCCTGCTGCAGATGGTGCTGCTCATTTTAACGGTAGGCTTGCTTTGGGGACTGGACCTTATCCTACGGTTTGCTTTCGGTTCCCCCACCTTAACGCAGGAGCAGAGTTTAAGTGTGTGGCAGTTCTATATTGCCAGCGTTATCGTGTCTATATTGGTCAGTATGGTCCACACAGGCGCTTTCATGTTGGAGAGGTGGCAAGTGTCTATGTCAGAGGCCGCGGAGCTGCGGGTAAAGGCCCTTGAGTTGAAAGAAGTGGCCATGGAGTCGGAGTTGCTCTCGCTCAGGCTGCAGCTGGACCCTCACTTTATGTTCAACAACTTCAACACGCTCTCCGAGCTTATTAATGAGGATGCTAACACCGCATCTAAATTTTTGGATAATCTCTCGAGGGTGTACCGTTACATGATTCAGAACCTGAAAAAGGACCTGGTGCGGCTGGAGGATGAAATCAGGTTCTTGGAAGCTTACCTTTACCTGATCCGCATCCGCCACGGGGACAATGTGCAGGTGGAGATTGACCTGGATAAGGTGCTGATGGGAAGGAGCATCCCCCCCATCACGCTGCAACTCCTGGTGGAGAATGCGATCAAGCATAACATAGCCAGCAAGGCCAGTCCGCTCCTGATCAGGGTCTACCAGTCCGACCCTTCGCAGGTATGCGTGCGCAACAACCTGCAGCGGATACCTTCCACCATCTTCTCCACCAAGCTTGGCCTGCAGAACATAAAAGACCGTTATCTGTTGCTCGGGGGAGTGATGCCGGTGATAGAGGAATCAGAGGGTCATTTTACGGTAAGGCTCCCGTTGTTGGATTTTTAGATATGAAAGAAATGAACGTGCTGATCATAGAAGACGAGCAGCTTAGCGCCTCCAGGCTAAAGCGCATTCTGAGCGAGGTTAACCCTGCCGCAGAGGTGCTGGCCGTGCTGGAAACCGTGCAGGAGGCGGTGCAGTGGCTCAAGACAAACCCCTCGCCTGATGTGGCGTTGATGGACGTCCGGCTGGCCGATGGACTGAGCTTCGAGGTTTTTGAGAAGGTGAGGGTTACCTGCCCTGTCATCTTTACGACAGCCTTTGATGAATACGCCTTGCGTGCCTTCAAGGTGAACGGACTGGATTACCTGCTCAAACCAGTGGAGAAGCAGGAGCTTTCCATGGCGCTGGGGAAGGTCAGCGACAGGCATCCCGAAAGCTTTTTCCAGGAACAGATGCGAAGCTTCCTCTCACAGTTCCGGGGCAAAAGTACTGTTTACCGCAAAAGGTTCCTGATCCCCCTGGTAGATGGCTATAAGACCGTTCCGGTGGAGGAGGTGGACTATGTCTTCTCAGAAGCAAAGGTTTGCCACCTGGTACTGAAGGGAGGGCAGCGGATAGCCGTGCCGCAGACGATGGAGGAGTTGGAGGAAGAGCTGGACCCGGATGCCTTCTTCCGGGCAAACCGGCAGTTCATAGTGAGTGTCGAGAGCATCGGGAGCATCCATAACGGCTTTAACGGAAAGCTGATTCTTTCCCTAAGAAAGGACAAGGAGGTGGTAGTTAGCCGGGAGAAGGCGCCAGCGTTGAAAAGCTGGCTCGACAGGTAATAGGAAATCAATTACGTGCGCCTTCTGGTGTATAGCGCAGTAAGTATATTAATATGGCATTGGCATGAAAAGCAACCTGGACGATAAAAGACTTCTTACACATGCCCCTATAGGAAGGCTCTTTCTGACATACGCCATTCCGAGTGTTATCACCATGGTGTTCTATGGCTTTCAGAGCCTGGTGGACGGCGTGATCGTGAGCAACCACTTAGGTGCAGAAGCAGTCGGCGGCGTAAGTATCATCATGCCGTTCTACAGTGCCATCATGGTGATTTCTCTTATCGTCGGAGTCGGGACCCAGGCATTGATTGGTAACCTATTAGGCAAAAAGAACAATGAAGAAGCGCAGAATGTAATGACAACTGGTTTCTGGGCGTTACTGGTGATCGGCATACTAGTTACAGTTTGCAGCTATCTGTTTGCGGAGGATTTTACCAGGTTGCTCGGCGCCGATGAGGTCCTGCTGCCGTATGCGTTGGGTTATATGAAAGGCCTGTTGCCATTTGTAGTCCCTATCACACTTGCCTTCTATTGCGATGCGATGCTGAAGGCAACCGGGCATCCGAAGGTCTCCTCACTGATCATGTCATCTGCCGTAGTACTGAATTTACTGTTAAGCTTGTTTTTCATTGTTGTGCTGGAATGGGGGATAACGGGGGCGAGTGTGGCGACAGGGCTTGCCTTTACCATTGCGCTTCTTGTCTCAGCAACTATTACCTTCAGATCCAAGAGCAGCATGTCCATGCTGAAAGGCACGTTTCAGTTCTCAATGCTGAGACAGGCTTTTTACAATGGCTCATCAGAGGGTGTTTCAGAATTGGCCTCCGCGATGACGATCCTGATCATGAACCTTGCTATTATGGACATGGTGGGGGCAGCGGGAGTTGCGGCTTTATCAGCCATCAACTATGTTAATTTTACAGGTGTGCTGCTTTTTCTGGGTATATCGGATGGGCTCATCCCTGTGCTAAGTTACAACTACGGGGCAAAGCAGTTCAAGCGGGTGAGACGCCTATACCGTTTCGCTCTGACCGTTAACATCGTAGTCGGCTTAGTCGTTTTTACCTTTCTCCAGTTTTTCGGTGATTTGGCTGTAGGTATATTCTTTGACAGTTCGAATAGCGAGGTATTTGATATTGCCTTGCAGGGCTTGTCCATCTACTCTTTCGTCTTTTTAATGAATGGCTTCAATATTTTAACGACAAGTTTCTTTACTGCTCTGGGACAAGCGAAAAGCTCTATCATTATTGCCGGGTTACGGGGATTGGTGTTTGTGGTTGGCGGTGTGGCCTTGCTACCCAGCTTCTTTGGTATGGATGGTATTTGGGCTACTATTCCTGTTGCAGAGTTTCTGACTCTTTTCGTTGCGGTGTTCCTGGTTGTGGGAGCAAACAGGAAAATATTGTATTGATGCTCTCTAGTTTTTTAACAGTTTCCCGCGCTGGTGGTAGATAGCCCTCAATCAATTAAAATGGTCATTCAATCAAATCATTGCTAAATAAGAGTATCAGTAAATTATATATTCATAAACCGGCCTAGGGTCTTGCTGATATAAATTGACAAAACCTGTCTCACAATGTGGTAGAGTAATAGGAATTTTACCTGCCTCCGATGCATTCTTCTGTGTTAAATAAATCTTAATTAGACCTCTAACTACGCCTCTAATAAACTTTTTTAATGCAGCTCCTATGGCTATCAATAGTATTGATACGTTAACTAGTTTCGTAGTTTTTGCTGTTGTATAAGCCAAGGATAGATTAGCAAAAGAGGAGCTATAGTCAATTAAGCCAAATCTCTTCTTTTGCCAATTCCTAAATCACTTATTCATTCGGTAAAAATCAGCGATAGCAACCAAATCATCGAATAGATTATTCGATATTTGAGACCTTTACTCTAGGTGACCCAATAGGTGACTAATGTCCCTCAGCTGCAGGGTCTACCATCAGGGCAGCATCATCTTATACCCGTACAAGCGCCCGTTACCTATACTTCCTCTTCTCAACTTGTATGACTCTTCTTTACAAAATTTAAGCAGTTAACACATTCTGGCAGTAGTTTTGTAAAGCGTAAAGCAGGATTACATTTTTACACAGCCAATGAGATTCATCTGCCTCCTTTTTGTTATTTTACTCGCCTTTTCAACAGTTACAGCATCTGCTCAGTCCCTCCCGACAGGGCCACGGAAAGAGCAGGGAAAACCAGTACGATTAACACCCGTTCCCTTGAATGCCTCACCTGCTGAAATTCAGAAATTGCTGGACCGGCATCATAATGTATATTTTAAGCCTGGCACCTATAACATTGGCACACTGCATATCAAAGATTGGCAACGTGGCCTGATATGGGGCGCAGGACGGTTAACGACAACCTTAAAAGGTAATATTGTCATTAGTGGCAGCCGCCAAGTTACGATTGGCAACTTCAGCATCATCAACAACAGTGTAGGAAAAGGCAATGCCGTTATTGATGTGGTTGGCAATAAAGAGGGGAATTTAACTCTGCTTAATGCATTAGTCACAGGCAAAGATGGTACTGCCATACGCCTGAAAGCCCCAGGAAAAACTATCATTCAAGGATGCAATCCAAAATCAAGCGATATTGGTATCAGCATCGAACATCCTAAAGCCATTGCCCATGTTTTTGGTGGCAACATTCAATATAACAGGGTTCACATTCTGCAAGTGCAGGGGCACCTCGATGCCCGGGCCTTTGGTATGCAGGTAAATAAAGGTGATGCGGACATTATTCTCCAGTCGCCGTCGCCGGTTGGTTATCATTTAATTGAAGGTCTCCGCTCGGAAGGCAACAACGGGGCAAACACACAAGAGAAGCTACTCCATGTACCATCAACCTCAGCTGCTGTTAATGTAGTATTGCGTGCCAACACGTTAGGGAGCATGCTACAGTATGCAGATTATAATGCTAACGGAACACTCATATTGCTGGAGAATGTCAACTATCCAGGTAAAGGAGATAATAATTCTGTTGGTATAACGACTGGGAGTAGAGGGCGGGCAAATATTATGAGCTTCGGAAACAAATATGGCTTAAGCTACGATGAAGCCCCGGGCCCATTTATCATTAGCCGAACCACAACGGTTCAGTCTATGGGAGATCTGTGGATGCTGCCAAACAAAACAGATTACAAGAAACCGTTTAATGAGCCTATAACTAAGTCGGCGATGCAGAAAGCAGGCAAGGTTGTGCCTCCTAAAGTGTCTTTTTTGGTAACAGCAGACTCTGCCGCTGTACAGCTACCTGTTTTCCCTCTTTATGAGGCAGCCACTTTGCCTCGTATAGCCAATTTGTCTGAGCTGATGCTAAACGTGAAAGATTTTGGTGCCATACCAAACGATGGAAAAGACGATCGCGAAGCCATACAGAAAGCTCTGGAAGCAGCACTAATAGGCGGCAGAACTTCAGAGCCCATTTATTTCCCAGCCGGAAAGTATGAGCTGAGTGAGCCCTTGTTTCTCGATCATTTGGCTGGTGGTGGTTTTTGGGGCGATGGCGCAGACAAATCAGTTTTGGTTAGTACCACAGGCAAGGGTGTCCTATTATCTGATGGTGCTGGGTATTCTACCTTTGTAGATATGGGGTTCGAAAATAAGCCTGGTGCAGAAACAAAGACAACTGATTTTGATTGGGTTAATGCTCAGTCAGCAGATAGAAACCGAAAAAAAACGGGTGCCGCACTGCAGGCAAATATGTTCTATCGCTGCCGGTTCGAGAATGGGGGAACCGGGATGGCCGTTGGTGCTCATAAAATGGGCGATGGCTTTATGATCGTAGACTGTGTCTTCAGAAACAACAAAACGGTGAAAGGAGAGGGAGCTGCTTACGCATCAGAAAATTTCAATGTACTCACCAATCCCTTAGTGCACTCGCTTTTCGATGATGTTGACTGCGCTGTTTCCAACAAAAAAGGAAGCTTCAACTTTTATGGCAACAGGTTAACTAATATCCACACAGCAGCACTTAAATTTTATACCATCGTTGGGAACAGCTTTGCCATTATAAACAATGAAATGGATGCCTCTCCGGTTCCTTTTGTAACAACAGGCCACAGCTCGGCAAAAGCCCACCTTCTCCTGGAAAGAATACATGTGAAGGCAGCGCTAACACAAACAAAAGCCTCCAGATACACGCTTGGTGGTTCGGTCATGTTTCTTCACTCTTCCTTCCCTAATCGTACTATAACAAACGGTGGTGGTATCGGAGATAATTCTTTGATTTTATACAAAACTGCCGCTGCTGATGCTCAGGCAACAGGCAGAGCACACGGGTATATGCTAGATATAAAAAAGAAAGGGAAAAAAAATTAACTGAACCTATATAGTAAACGTTTGCCTATTCGGACTTCTGGCGCGCTATTATCAGGCTACTGTTTCGGCAGCTCAATATAAAAGCAGGTTCCTTTGCCCTCTTCGCTCTCAAACCAGATTTGCCCTTTATGCCACTCCACAATTGTTTTGATAATAGACATGCCAAGGCCTGTTGTAGGCTCTCCTTTCAGGCCCGGCCTGCGGGCATTTGTAAATTTATCGAACAGCGTGGCATGGTACTTCTTCGGAATTCCTACGCCGTTATCTTCCACCTTAACTAAAACACTTTCTGGCTGTTCTTCTATACTTACTGCAATATAGTCACCATCTGCCGTAAATTTAATGGAGTTAGATATAAGGTTGTTTATTACCTGAATAAATTTATTGTCATCCAGCTCAACATAAATTTCATCGCTGGAAGCAGAAAAACCAAAAACGCGCGGTATTAACTCTTTTTGGGCTCTCTGGTATTCTGCTGTGGCCTCTTTGATTTTAGAAACTATATTTACCCGCCTTGTAATAACATCTGCTTCCAGGCTTTCCAGAAATTCCTGATCAATAAAGTTCTGGATCAATTGTACCCCCTGCTGGCTGCTCTGCCTTATGATGCCAACTAAATGGCGGGCTCTGCTGTCTTGCTGCACCTCCTCCGCCAACATAAATGCCAGACTTTGAATATTGCTCAGAGGCCCCGCCAGGTCATGAGACAAAATATTTAATACAGCGTTCTTCTTGTTCGAGTACTTTTTCAGCACATCGTTATAGTGCTTTTGTGCGGTAATGTTTTCGGCATGGCCAATAACCATCAACTGCCCATTGGCTTCTTTAAAAACAGAGGGTTTTATGCAAATCCACTGCTCCTGCTGGTTTGCTAGCTTAATGCGGAACTCAAATGCCTCCAGCACGCTGTCCTCAAGCAGCCATTTGTACTTTTGAGCAACATACTCCTGGTCTTCAGGGTAGATTAACGCCAACAGCTCGCTTGGATTGTCGAAATTGCTTTTGTTTATGCTAAAGGCTTGTTCAAAAGCTGGGCTTAAGTAGGTAAATCGGTTAGAATTGACAGCATACACAAAAAAGCTCTGTCCGGTTTGCTCTACTAGGGCTTGAAAAATAGCTGATGAGGGTGTGGGGTTATTTTCCATAGTGTGCGGGGCTGTTTTTTCCCCGCAGGCAGGCTCCATTTAGTAAATATAACGAGAAATAATTTTAACTACTAGTAACGGCATCGTTAATAAAAGATCGCGATAAGCACCAGGTACTCAGCAAATAACAATTCTATAAGTGGCAAATTATCCGAAACCACCCCACGCAGACCTACAATAATAACTCGCCTGGCTAACACCTAAATTATTCTAATAAAAATGGCCTTCCAGAGGTTTTTTGCTATTTCATCACCTTAGCGCCACATTGGGCACTGGTGAGTAGGTTCTAAAGCCGTTGTAAAATTTGCGATAGCTTCTCCCTCTCGATGGGCTTGATCAGGTACTCCTGCACGTTGGAAAATTTGTCTGCCCGCTTCCTGTCTAGCTCGCTGGTGGAAGATGACAGAATATACACCTTGTGTTGCAACCCTTCCTATTGAAGCTTTTCCAGAAATTCCCAGCCGTTCATCTCGGGCATGTTTAGGTCCAGAAAAATAACATCTGGCTTTATATTGTTTAGCTCCGAAAAGGCTACAACCGGCTTTGTAAATTCGTAAACCGGGTAAGTGGGGTAGAGGAGATTAACAAGTGAGGCTGTTATAAAATTGGCAATTTCCACATCATCAACAAGCATTATCTTCTTCATTTGCAACATCGTGTTTCTTTTAGGCCTTTAGTTCGGTTAATTCTGCGGTGGCTTTATATATCACCGCTTTCAGGGCTTCATCCAGGTCAGTGGACGAACGTTTTAATTTAGGCAATATGGTCTCCTTGAGTTCTTCCGGGGTATGACAATAATCGGCTAAGGTTATAAGGCCAAGAATGCGGCTAAGAGGTTCGCGCAGGTGGTGTGCATTCATAATCGATACTTCTATCAGCTTCTCATTTTTAGCGGCTATCTCCTTTGTTCTGTGTTCAATAATTTCCTGCTGGTGCTGGTTAATAGACGTAATAAGCGCATGCTGCTTATCCAGCATCTGAAAAAGGCATATTTCCAGCAGTTTAGACTCTAGGTTTTCGGCCAGTAATTTTACAAAAGTAATGTCCCGCCTGGTAAACACCCTACTCTTACCCGATAATAACGAGATAACAATCTGGCACTCCTCCCGCTCAAAGCACCAGGCCCATAGCTCCGCCTGCTCTTCTTCAGCTAAGTTATAGGCTTGCGGCAAATCCAGGGTAGCCGGTTGGGTTGTGTGCATCGGTTCTCGTTGTTGGAGCAACTGAAGCTCGTGCGGCAAGTAACTTTGCTGTTGCTGCACTTCTACACCGCCAGCACTAACTGTTATATGAACAATATAATCGTTCCAGTTAAAGCTAAGCCTATATACATGAAAGTTAAATAAGTACTTCAGGTTTACCTGGAGCGCCTCTGCAACAGCATCGACAGTTCGCGACCTGATAAGTGTATTAGAAAACTTAGAAAATGCCTCATACCTGACCCTATAAACCTGACGACTATCCATTGCTGTCTGCTATTGCCCAAGTCTACGCCTCTAAAAAGCAGGCTCCAGTAACTCTTCGTCCAGCTTGCAGCCCCCTCTCTTTCGATACATTGCAGATGATCAGTTGCTTCATGGTGTTCAACACCTGGCCCACCAGCAAGATAGACTGCACTTTAACCCAGTTATTACGCAGCAAAGTAGCGTTGCTGCTCTGGCATTTAAACCTGTTTAACACAAAAGAAATTTGCAGACTCTGCATCATTTTGTCATAAACAGAGCGTACCTATGAGGTGACATCTTCATAACTGACCATACTGAATCTGCTGGATTGGGTAGTCGTAGGCATAAAAAGGTAAAAGGTAATCTTTTAACAAGGTACTATTAAAGCTCAAAGTTAAAACCATTTCTGCTCAAGTCAGCAATAATAAATTATTAAACTTTACATATACCTGCTTTTTACTGTATTTCAGTATTAGTTGAACTGAAGCTATAGTTAAGCTTTTACCTCCTGCCACAGTTGCACCAAACCGATAAATGATGGCTTATAGGCAGGCACTAAAAAGGCCAGCCTTCTACATCTTTAGTGCAGTTGTTAGCCCCTCCTGCAACAGCATAAGGTTTGCCCAGCAGTTTTAAACCTTTGCTACAGCGCCTCCTTGTTCTTTCCAGGCATTAAAACCGCCTGCTATATGCGCAACATGCTTTACGCCCATCTCCTGTGCTTTCTGGGCTGCCAGCGCAGACCGGCCACCACTTTTGCAGTAGAACACCAGTTCCGCATCCGATGCAAAAATGTCTTTATGGTAAGGGCTATGCGGATCAATGTAAAATTCCAGCATACCGCGCGAAGCATGAGTAGCGCCTGGCACTTTTCCTTCTCTAACCAGTTCCGGCTCATCGCGCACATCTATAAACCGAACATTTTTATGGTTGAGTAGCGCCATTGCATCTGTCACTTCATAGGTTTTTATCTGTTGGTTGGCTTCTGCCACCATTTCTTTTAAGGTCTTTTCCATTGTATTTGTTTTAAAAATGAATTTTGCTCTGTGCAATTTGTAAAAGAGTTGAAAATCTTGGGGAGCGAGGGCATGTGCAAAGCACAAAACAGGCTTATTTTGTAAGTCTGTACCGATTGTAACTGATTTAGCCTGATGGCCAATAATATTTATACTTACGTATTTCAGGCCAAACTGTCCTGTTTCCAAGCCTGCCCCATCATAAAAAACACGCTGCAGGTGGCCTGGCTGTAGAACCTGCAGCAAGAACCTGATACTTTTCATTATCTTCGACCTCGAAGTTCTTTACTTTATTCTTCCGGATATCAGGTATATGGGTAACACCACACTTAATAAGGAACCATGTGAAAATTACGGGCTGTGCCGCAACTGTAAGTAACAAAACGAGTTGTTGCCAACTAAAGTCCATTATTCCCAATTACGACGCGGGGTGAGAAGGACGGCAACTCTGCAGGGCGAAGAGGCGCTGCTGCAGCAAAACCAGGAAGCAGTGGCGCTTCGCAAATAATTGGCGCTCATTCATAAGCCAGCCGTAAAGGCACAAATTGCTGCTATTGCCTAACAGCAGGAACGCCTGCACCCGCTTTACAGGTGCAGGCCTTCCCTTTCTCAAATTCTGCTAATGAAAATAGCCTTCCGGGGGCAAAAACTTATTTTAACTTACATACCCTATGCCACACCACGAAGACAAAACCTGCCCCAGGTGCCAGCAGCCATTCGAATGTAAGGTTGGCTCTATTTTGCTTTGCCAGTGCAGTACCGTTCGCCTTACCGAGGCAGAGCGCCAGTACTTAAACACCCGCTACTCCGACTGCCTCTGCGCTACATGCATGAAAGAACTACAAACAGAATTTAACGTGCAGCAATTTGAACAGAAGCTGAATCGCCTCATGAACCAGTTGCGGCAGTAGAGTTTTAGCCTTACCCAAATACACTGTTAGAAGCTGTAAGTATATACAAGCGAGTATAAGGTGCACAAGGCTAAAAACACTCCCGAAAGGCCTTTTGTATTAGCAGAATTTGCAATGTGTGTATTTTCGTCACCGCGTACTCAATGGTGGAGCTAAGTCCATGTTACAGGCAAGGCCGCAACCCATTGCCAAGCGAACATAACTCTGACTCCATTTTAGGCAAGTACAAGTTACAAACGTTATCAGCCAGTAATATAGAATGCTTAGCATCAGAATGAGGCTGTTTACTAAAAATTTTAAATAAATTATTAAAATGATCATAACTAAAAGTTCTTAACCTGAAGAATTCCGTATAGCAAACTAAATTATATTTATAATTATTTTAACTATAATAAGCTCGTTACGCATCCGAGTGGCTTGTACTCCCAAAACTATTCTGTAAGAGTCCACGCCATTTCAGGATACATTCTTAGCCTCCATATCTTTATTAGCTCCTCCTTCTCCACGCGCCTCTTACAGGCCTTACCAGTTGAAGTGCTTTCTGCATCCCAGAAACGACCATTATTTAAGGCTATGAAAAAGAGCTATCTGAATTTTTTAAGAATTTTAGGATCTGTTAATCCAAAGTTGGCTATCGTGTTTTTAAGCATGGGCAGCAGTCTTCTTCTGATATTTGCTGTCATGCCACCGAAGGATGTAGTGGCATCAAAAATAACTGGCTTAAGTGTCAAATTAAACTCTGCTGCCCCCTCTATGAGCAGCCTCACAGCCTTCACGCCAGATGCCTTCTCCAGCTTTAAGAGAAAATTGGCAAAGACAGTTTTGGTGCAGACATCGTCAAGCAACGCTTATATGGTAGTCGAGAATCTTGATAAATTTCCGGCACCAGATCGCTTCACTGCTTCACGTATCCAAATACCGTGGCGAAGAACAAATCCTGACGGTACCTTTACAGCTTACAACGCTAATCATGATAAACTAAGGCTAAAGATCAGCAACCGAGGCACCGGAACACTTACTATTAACAGCCTTACCCTTAGTAATACCACTGCCTGGAAAATAATCTCCATCAATGGCTCCACGCCATCCTTGCCCAGAAGCTTAAGCACCGGAACCTCTGTAGAGGTACTCATACAATTTGTTGCGAAGGATTTGGGAGGCCGGGTTAAAGTTCTTAACAATACCCTTACCATCAACTCCAATGATGCCTTACATCCTGTTAAAGAGGTAAAGCTGCATGGCCTGTGGCAGTATAAGGGAGAAGGTAATAACGAGCCTTATGCCCAGGAGATTATCAATGCCTTCGGCTTAAAAACAGTAGTAGGGTTTAATGCCAACGACGGCTCTTCTAACCGAGGTACCGTAGCGGTTCCAAATTCTGATGAGGTTCTTTCGCCCTATTTCATAAGGGCAGACTTATCTAAGCCAGTGTACGTAATTCAAATGGCAGCTTACCACGGGTGCTGCAGTCAGACAGAAAAAATTGAGTGGCACGCCAAGGGGAGCACGGCCGTTAACAGTATATTCACGCATATAGGGCTGGATGGCCAGACGCTACTGCCAAGAAAGGGAAACACTAATCTAGTGCCTGCAGATGGTTCCTTTTCACCCTCAGGTGCTTTCGGACTGAAAATACAGAAATCCTACACCGACAGATCCTTAAACTACCAGGGCAAAATCGGTGTCCGGATCTGGAAGGCCAGGGATGCTAACGGCAACATTGTTCCGAATGCTTATATCATGGCCATGGATTACCTGACATCCACAGGCGTTAACTACGACTATCAGGACAATATCTATTATGTGAGCAATTTAAAACCCGAAACTGGCTCAGCTCATTTCTCTGAGTTGGCTGCAACACCCTCAGCTGTCTCCTTTGGTTCTCTGCTAACTGGTAGCAGCAAAACCATAAGTGTTAACCTGAAGAACCTCGGGAAAACTTATGCGGGTGGCAATGATCCATCTATTCAACTCACAAGTGTGGCAAATATAACCGGCACAAACCGGTCCGAATTCTCGGTTACCGCTATCCCCACTACAGCACTTGCTCCACAGGGTAGTATCAACTTGTCGGTCAGCTTTAAGCCCACCACCCGGGGATTAAAAAATGCTGCCCTGCTGGTACACTACAACAATGCCAGTTCACCGTTGCGCATACCACTTTATGGCATTGCCAATGGTGGTGGTTTTACCATTACAGCTGCTAAGCGCATAAAAGGAGCCGCTGATGCCAGTATGACCATTGGAGGCAATGCTTGGGAAGCAGATGTTAACTATCGGAAAGGCTCCATTAAGCTGGATAAACAGAATGTTACTACCCCGATTGCCGCTACAGACGATGACGTGCTTTACCAGACTTATTTGTCGGCATCAACAAATTTGGCTGAAACGCGCTACGAAATTCCCCTCTCTAATGGCAGCTATTTTGTTCGCATGCACTTTGTAGAGAACTTCTTTTCCGCAGCAGGAGCCAGGGTGTTTAGTATTAGAATGGAGAATCAACTGAGCCATTCCGGACTGGACATTTACAGTGAGGCAGGCTACCGAGCGGCTCTGGTAAAGGATTACGCAGTCACTGTGGCAGATGGTGTGCTCAACCTCAATTTTAAACCGTCTGCAGATCGCCTCGCCATTGCAGGTGTCGAAATATACAGAGCTCCCTCCGGATCAGGCCTGGCAGCTTCCAGCACATCAACTCTGGAAGGCGAAGCAACCGATCAGAAAACGCAGCTGCTCCTATACCCTAACCCAAGCAAGGGCGACAATACACAGCTTGAATTATCAGGTTTTGCCAGGAAGGAAGAAGTTGTTGTTACTTTATATGATATGCTAGGTCGCCAGATTCAGGTTACAACATTCATTACGGATGACTTGGGAGCTATCAAAACAAAACTGGTTCTAGATAGGCAAGTGAGCCGGGGTATATACCTCTTTAAAGCACAGACAACTTCAGGAAAGGCACAATCTTACCTGGTGATAGAGTAAGTGGCATCACGACATGGCCTGGTTACCCCGAAGGCATCCAAGCCGGCAGCCCGCTCTTCTTTCCCTAACCTACATTCTTCGTGGCCTTTTCCAGGCAAATTATTTTATCTAACTATTAAATCAGAAAGTCTTTAAAGAAAAAACAGATGCAGTGCTCTATTACTTTTGCGTCCGCCTGGCAGCAGGTCCTGCTGCTGGTAACAGTCTTATTCTCTACTCTCCCCCAAGCCATAGCACAAGGCTGCCCGCCAGTAAGTACGCTACCTTGTAATCAGATACAAGCATCATTGCCCGTAAATCTTACATTTAACAGCAGTGTTTCCGGTACCATAACCGATCGTAATGGAGTAGGCACGGGCTTCAGAATGATAGCTCCTTACTCAGGCACACGACTTTCAGCAGATGGCACGCCTAGTAACACCTCGGTACCAGGCTACGAGCGCTCTAAACTAACTGTGAGCTCAGGCACATTAAAACTGGTCACCAACAAGGGCATTGCCCATCTTGCCAACGACAACCAATTGAACACACTTGGTGTACAAGTAGATTCTCGGAATAATCTCCAGATCGATGTTATTTTACTAAATCCTTACAACGGCACTTCGAGTCAACAGGCAGGGCTATGGTTTGGCCTACATGATAAAACGTACCTCAAGCTGGTTGTGTCTGCCAATAAAGTAGAGTTCAGAAAAGAAATAAATAATGTATCCGGCTCCTCTGACCAACGCATTACGGCTGCTATAACCGGGCTCAACACTAAAATTGTAAGGCTACGGCTTTTGGTAAATGCGGCCACCAACACGGCAGAAGGATTTTATTCCACCGATGGCACAAACTACCTGAACGTAGGAGCAGCTTACGCTACTAAAAGCCTGAGTATTGCAAACATGGAACTGACCACCAATGTAGCCTATGCGGGTATATTTGCCACCCATCGCAATGCAAGCACCCCTGTAACGTATACTTTCGATAATTTTTCTGTCAAGGCAGTTACGCCTTCACTAAACCCTTACGTTACGGCTGTGCGTCCTGCCAATGGCGCTACCGATGTACCCCTCGATCAATCCATGTCGGTTGACTTAGCATTTCCGAGTGGCAAATCTATTGATGGGAGTACAGTTAACTCCAGTACGGTAGAATTGTTTGAGGTAACAAGTACCGGCTTAACCAAAATTACAGGTGCGGCCGTCAATTCAACAGCCGCAGGTGATGCCATTACGCTCTCGGCCACACTCACAGCCAGCACCACCTATGAATTCAGAATTTCTGATCAGGTAAAAGACTTGAATGGGTATACTTTGGTTCCCTTTCAGTCCCGATTCCAAACGACCACTTCAACACCGGATACACCATCGGACTTGAAGGGTGTGTCATTTAGTATGAAAACATTAATTGACAATAGCTTCGGGACTTATGGCTTTACAACCTTGGCCATTGGCCCGGATAACAGGCTCTATGCGGTTACATCTGGCGGAAAGATAGAACGCTGGGATATTAATGCTGATGGCACTCTTCGAAACCGGGTAACTATTTCTCCTTTTGGCTCCACCATGCGCTTGCTTATTGGTTTCCGCTTCGATCCATCAGCAACAGCCACTAACCTCATCGCCTGGATGAGTCATTCTTCAGGAGCGTTTAGTGCCGCGCCTGACTGGTCTGGCAAGATTACCAGAATAAACCTGAATACGCCAGCTAGTCCCCAACTTACTGACTATGTAGTTAACCTGCCACGCTCTTATAAAGACCACTCCACCAACTCCATCGACTTTGGCCCAGACGGTGCTCTGTACTTTACGCAAGGAAGCAATACCGCTATGGGAGCTCCTGATGCCGCTTGGGGAAACAGGCCCGAACGTGTTCTGACAGCTGCAGTTCTTCGGCTGGACATTGCCAGAGCGCGCCAACTCACGCTGCCAATAGATGCAAAAACGAGAGACGGTGGCGGAACATATATTCCTACAGCATCAGGTGCGCCCTTAACGGTTTATGCTAGTGGAATAAGAAATGCGTATGATCTGGTATGGCACTCAAATGGAAATTTGTATGTGCCTACAAACGGCTCTGCAGCTGGCGGCAATACACCCGAGCTTAAAACAGGCACAATTTGGTCTAATGGTCAAACCTATACTGGCCCCACCATACCAGCCATGACGGATGTACGTGATACCCAGAACGATTACTTGTTCAGGGTGAGAAAAGGCGGCTACTATGGCCACCCAAATCAGTTCCGGAAAGAGTATATCCTAAACGGTGGTAATCCTACTTCGGCAGTGGACCCTGGGGAAGTCGTCTGGACAGCAAATGGCAAAACTTTCGGTTATCCTGTTGGCACACCAAAGGAGCCTAATTACCGTGGCTGGTCTTACGACTTCGGACTAAATATTTCGCCAAATGGCATAATAGAGTATAAGAGCAACGCCTTTAACGGCAAGCTGAAGGGAAGGCTGCTGGTATGCCGCTTTAGCGGAGGCGATGATATTATTATTTTACAACCAGGAGGTACTTCCCAAGACATTATCGGTGCTGTTACAGGTAGCCAGATACCTGGCCTCCGTAAACCATTCGCCAACCCATTGGATATTGTGGAAGATGTGCGCACAGGCAACTTATATATTACTGAATATTATGACGGTAACGGGAAGGGCAAACCCTATCTTACCTTATTAAAGGCTGATCAACCTGCCACTATATCTGCCATAGTCACCACCCAGGCCAGCACTATATCTCCAGAAAGTGAAGATATGGAGGTTTATCCAAATCCCGCGGCAGGGGGTAAAACCACTCTAGAGTTGCGCAACTTAAGTGGCTTATCGGCAGCAACCATTTCCATTGTAGATGCAACCGGACGCTTACTTCAGTCACAAACAGTAAACACCGATGAGCAGGGATCTGCCCGAACAGAGATTGTGTTTGAGAGGCGTCTGAGCCCGGGGCTTTATATTATCAGGGCGCACTCCTCCACAGATGAAGTAAGATATAGAAAGCTACTGGTGCCGTAAATTAAAAGGGTTGCTAAAAAACCTCAATAAGAAAAGCAATCTTAAACGCTCCGAAAGAGCAGGCAATAACTGAAATAGTAATTCTTTTCCTCCTCCAGTGTAGTAAAGCAGGGGGGCTGTCTCCCTCTATTAAAAGATGGATACAGCCCCCCTGCTAGATCAAATGCATATCAAAAGAGACAAACCGGTTGTAGCAGCAACTGCCACCATTCCACTAAAAATGAATAAAGTCGCTCAAAATAGCCAGGCTCAGCCCGAGCAAGGTAGCAATTAACTTGTTGCGGTTAAAGTGGTGATCTGGGCTTGTTTCAAAAAGAATGGTGGTAGAAATGTGCAGAAAGTTACCGGCCACTATACCTGTAAGGGCGGTATAAATAAGGCTCTCGCTGGTGAGCCCGCTTAAGAAGGTATTGCTGAACACAACTCCCATAGGTGCGCCAACAGCAAATATCAGCAACCACAGAAATGCCTTTTTAAAACTCTCCAGCCGCGAGAGCAGCACCGACATCAGCGCAAAAGCAGCCGGAATGTGATGAATGGCCACTCCCAGCAGAATAACATAAAAATTATTGCGTTCATGCACATGCCCCACATGCACCTGCCCTTGTCCGGCATCTACCAGAATACTTCCTTCTAAAAAAGAATGCACAAACAGCGAGCCCAGCAGCAAAAAAGGCAATGCGCCCACCCGACCATGTTCGTGTACATGCATATGCCCGTGCTCTACCCCATGCGAGAACAGCTCCAGCACCAACTGCAAAAAGAACCCCGCCAGTATCCAATATCCTACGGCATGTGGGTTTTCGTTTGCCAGCAGCACATCGGGCAGCAAGTGAATAATAGTAATGGTAAAGAGGTAGGCACCGCTAAAGGCAAGCGCCATTTTTAACCAACGGCTATTGGTAGGCGGAAAAATCTTTACCAGAAAGCTGGAAAACACCACCGTCAGGAAAAGAACAAGAATAGCTATTATCATGGGCACCTGCTATTTTTTAAGCACATAAATCATTCGCTCGCTTTTTAGGCGGCAGTAGGGAGTAAGGTCGTAGCTACCGAATACATCGACCAGACGCAGTTTTGCCATCTGAAAATACTCCATAAAGTCTTCCTGGCGCAGCGCCCGCACCCGCTCCACAAATTTATAATTCTGGTTCTGGTCGGTAAACGATATTGTTTTCACGATAAAGCCGTTTTCAACTTTCCGGGTAATATCAAAATGAACCCCATGCAGGTTCTTCTCCTCGTGCGCTACCAGGTGCTCTATCGTTTTTTCCGTGTTCATAAAATCAATAACCAGCTTACCGCCTTGCTTCAGAGAGTCGGCAGCAGCCAGCAAAGCTACTACGTTTTCGGTTTCGTTGTCGAAGTAGCCAAAGCTTGTAAAAAGGTTTAGCACAAATTCGAAGAAGGCCGGCTTATATACAACCCGCATATCGTGCCTGCTGAAATGGAGCTTATCGTTTTCGAACTGTTTGGCATAAGCGATGCTCTGCCCCGAAAGGTCTATACCGGTTACATCATATCCTTTTTGATTCAGGTACAGCGCATGGCGCCCTTTGCCGCATGCCAAATCCAGTATTTTGTGGTCAGGCTTTGGGTGAAGGTACCTTAGTAGATTATCGATAAAGGAACGGGCGTCCTGCTCATCGCGGTTACTGTACAGAATATGATAATAAGGTGAGTCAAACCAAGTACTGAACCATTCCTCCGGCTGTGTCATTCTTTCGATAAAAGCAATTATGTTGCAAATATAAGACTAATTTTGCTCATCCCCTTGTAAATACCAAAACAGGGGTAAAGGCTGCATAAGCGATGAGCAAAAAAAGCACTGCCGCTGCTGTGAGTCACAGCAGCGGCAGTGCTACGTAGATGGCAAGAAAAAAATTAGCGACGTATAGCGCCTGCTTCTGTATTAGTTTCTTCTGTTTCCTGAATACTATCGCCTGGCTGTATAGTGTTTGCACCTGGATCGTGGTTAGGCAATACCTCCTCGTGCTGCTCTCCGTGGCCGTGTACTTCGTTTACAGCACCTACGTTGTGGGTATTGCGAGTACCCGGCTGCACATAGTCTACAGATACTTTTGTTTCTGGTCTCAGGTCTTTAGGAGTATCGCACGAAGCGATCATTACTACACCGCATGCTGCGGCCAATACTGCTACTACGTTCTTATTCATTTTTGCTCTTGTTATGCTTCGTTTTATAAAAGCTACCATTTGGCAGCCCAAAGCCTCTATTTACGAAAATATTATTCTTTATGGTTATTTTGGTTTTTAGCTCAACAGGTTCTTGCGGCGCAGCATCGACTCCATCAGCTTAATATCGTTGGAGCTATTGAAGATACGGAAAGGCAAGTGAAAAAATACGGGAACCTGAAATGTTTTTGCCAACCAGCCTCTAAAGCCTTTAGGCAGCATTTCTTTACCAGGTTCTTTCAGCCACAGCATATAGGCATCGTCTTGTAGGCTGGCTCTGTCGATCATGTCCCAGGTAAGGGCCATGCCTTCGCGGTCGTTGCGCTTCATGAGCACCTGCCGCTGATCTATTTCATAATATAGTTTCTCGAACAAAACTTTGCTTTGCTCCATCTGTGTAACCCCCATTACCTGTGCCGACCGGAGCAGCACAAACAGAATGGTAATAATAATGGCACCTGCTACCCACCACCACGAAAAGCTGTAGAGTGTCGGCAACAGAAACAGCACCAGCGGAATTAACGCATACCACCAGTCTTTGCGCCAGATTTGCTTGAGCGCCATGGTAGTGTAGGTGTTTTTGTCGAACTGATACTTTTTTGTACGAATAGCCAGTGGGGAAGACCCTTGAGCTGTTCGAAAACCTCTTTGATTTGGTTGTTGCATAAAAAACGAACTATCGAAACTGTAATTTTTGCCTTCCAGCAATGCCCTTAAAGGGCAAAAGCGACCAGGAACATCTACTTTTTAAAATCTCGGTGCAATTTACGCTAAATTAATATGCTTTCAGACTCAGATCTAAACTTTTAGTAGAATGCGTGAGGGCACCAACCGAAATAAAATCTACGCCACTGCGTGCCACATCTGCTATGGTCTCTTCTGTAATACCTCCAGAAGCCTCGGTTTCGTAGCGCCCAGCAATGAGCTGCACGGCCTCCTGCATCAGGCTTGGCGACATATTATCGAGCATAATGCGGTGTACTCCGCCTGTCTCCAGCACCTCGCTTACCTCTTGCAGGTTACGGGTTTCAATTACAATTTTCAGGTCTTTGCCTTTCTCCTGCAGGTAGCGCTGCGTAGCCGTAATGGCTGCTCGTATACCGCCTGCATAATCTACGTGGTTGTCTTTGAGCATTACCATGTCAAACAGGCCAAAGCGGTGGTTCAGACCGCCGCCTATCAGCACGGCCCATTTTTCCATCATCCGAAAGTTGGGTGTAGTTTTGCGGGTGTCCAGCAGTCGGGCTTTCGTGCCTTCTATCAGCTTGTTGAGGTTGTGCGTATAGGTAGCAATACCGCTCATCCGTTGCATGCAATTGAGCACGAGGCGCTCTGCTGTAAGAATAGATTGCGCTTTCCCCTTTACAGTAAAGGCAATTTCGCCGTGTTTAACAGGTGTGCCATCTGGCAACAGCACCTCAAGCTGCAGCTCTGGGTCTACCTGCCCGAAGATGTACCCAGCCAATTCCACACCAGCCAGAATGCCATCTCCTTTTACAAGTAGGCGCGCCTGATTCTGCGCACCATCAGGAATGGAGGCCAAAGAGGAATGATCTCCGTCGCCTATATCTTCGGTTAAAGCCTTGGAAATAAATTCCTTTATATTATTTTCTGTTAGGTATATTGCTTTCACAGTGCAAAAATAAAAAAAGCCCGGGATTATCTTCCGGGCTTTTCAAAATATCGTTCGCTATCACTAATCTTTGATAAAGTTGATCGAATATATCTGCGCTCGCCCGTCTTCTTCCTTAAAACGAACAAGTACTGTATTAGATGCGGCTTTGGAGGTATAAGCTAAAATTACATAGCGCTGGCCACCATCGGAGCTACCTTTATGACCTACAGAGCACTCTACAGGAGGGTATTTACTGAAAAAGTTTTTCATCACAAACTCTGCCTGGGTATTGCTGTAGCTAGTGGCATTGCCGCCATCCATGGTAATTTCTACTACACTGTTAAAGTTTCTTGCCAGATCTTTGGCAGACCCAACTTTAAACGCAGCGCTTATCCGGCCAATAAAGTCGCCCTGTGCAATAGTATGTCCTACAGGTAAAAACGCCACAGCCATCAGAAAAGTAAGTACTACTGCAATATGTTTAAAGTTTCTCATAAAGATTTAATAATATCTCGCTTCTGACAGTAGCTAAAACTATGCCAAGAGCATAGTGTTGGGTTAGACTTTGGTTATTATACTGTAAATTAAATAAAATGGCACCTCACCGCCAGCATTTATGGCGGCAAAAGGGCGTTTGCCCTGCTTTTGAAGCACTTGCTGATGTACCCCAGTAATTCTTTTTGGTTGAACATTACATTCCTGATTTCTCATAAACAACTTCTCCTATACCCTTTGTTGCCAACATGGAACCAGGCTCCTGTAACTCTACTTGATGGGGTTATTTCCACTGCAGAGTTTCAGCACGTTCTCCCTGATCTAAATTGGTTGCCAAAGGCTCCGGAAGGCCTTTTTCATTTAAATAATTTAATACTTATTCAAACAGCCAATGTTTTAGCAACCCGGACATGCCCCTCCACAACGTTTTTTCTGATAGTTCGAAAAATAAAGCTTGTTCCTATCCCTATGGCACGGCTACAGACACTATTTTGTTTCAATATAATAGCAATTACTGAATATAGGAAACATCTGATGTGGCTTTTGTACTTACAACTTGAGTAGCGGGGGCAATACAAAGTGCTGCCCGCATAGTAACAGATTGTTGGTAAACTTGCGTGACACTTCCAGAAAAAAGTTTTATACTTGACAGATCAAACTTTAGTTCAATAGCCTATACACAAACAGGCTATTGAAAGATTATACCTATATTTGCACCATGGATAAAAAGGTACTCTTAGTTATTTTAGATGGGTGGGGAATCGCCACGAATCCGGAAGTTTCGGCTATTCAGAAAGCACATACGCCCTTTGTTGACTCTATTCTCCAGCAATATCCGCGTACAACCTTACAAGCCTCTGGCGAAGCAGTAGGTTTGCCGGAAGGCCAGATGGGCAACTCAGAAGTTGGCCACATGAATATTGGTGCCGGACGCGTGGTGTATCAGGATCTTGTGCGCATCAACAAATCTATTGCAGAGCACAAGCTGGCTTCCATGCCTGCACTGGCTGATGCTTTTTTGTTTGCCAAAGAGCAGAAAAAAGACGTGCACCTGATTGGGCTTCTCTCTGATGGGGGTGTGCACTCACACATTGAGCACCTGAAGGCACTTTGCTCTGTTGCCAACGACTTTGAGCTACACCGCGTTTTTATCCATGCCTTTACCGATGGCCGCGACACCGACCCTAAAGGCGGCGTTAAATATATTAATGAGCTGGAGCAGCACCTCGAAAACACCACCGGCACCATTGCCTCTATTGTGGGCCGCTACTATGCTATGGACCGTGACAACCGCTGGGAACGCGTAAAACTAGCTTACGACCTGCTCGTGCACGGCAAAGGAGCTCCTTCTCAGAACCTGATTAAATCGATGCTGACCTCTTATAACGAGGGCGTAACCGATGAATTTATTAAGCCAATTGTAAAAGTAAACGATCTGCAGCAGCCAATCGCTACTATTAAAGAAGGCGATGTGGTGATCTGCTTTAACTATCGTACCGACCGTGGGCGCGAAATTACCCAGGCCCTGACCCAACGTGATTTTCCGGAACAGGCCATGCAGAAGCTTAACCTGCGCTATATCACGCTCACCAACTACGACGATTCATTTGTAGGAGTAGAACCTATTTTTGATAAAGACAACTTAAACAATACTTTAGGAGAGGTACTGGCAACGGCAGGCAAAACACAGATTCGGATTGCCGAGACTGAAAAGTACCCGCACGTTACGTTCTTCTTTTCAGGAGGCCGCGAAACGCAGTTCGAAGGGGAGAGACGCCTGATGTGTCCGTCGCCCAAGGTGGCAACCTACGACCTGCAGCCAGAAATGAGTGCCTTCGACATTCGTGATGCCATTATACCGGAGATACAGAACAAAACCGCTGACTTTATTTGCCTTAACTTTGCCAACCCCGACATGGTAGGCCACACAGGTGTGTTTGAGGCAGCTGTAAGAGCATGCGAAGTAGTAGACCAATGCGCACAAGCAGTAATTACTACCGCTCTCGAAAATGGCTACGACACCCTGGTAATTGCAGACCATGGCAATGCCGATTGCATGATTAACCCGGATGGTACACCAAACACAGCACATACCACCAGCCTCGTGCCATGCGTTCTGGTAAGCAGCAGCTACACAGGTAAGCTGTCAGAAGGTAAGCTGGGAGATCTGGCTCCTACCATTCTGGACCTGTTAGGGCTGCAACAACCAGCCGAAATGACCGGAACTTCTTTGCTTCAGAAATAAAAGATACTTGATTAAGTTAAAAACCATACTGATACTTGGCTCTTTTGGAGCCATGGTAGCTTGTGAGAGGCCTGCAGCACCACCATCTGCCAGTGCTGCAGCCTCTTACGACTTAACGGGCTATCTGGAGCAGCAAAAAACACGCCTGCAAAAAGAGCAACCTATGGTCCTGAAGTCTGTTACAACCCAACAGCAACCAACAGAAACCATCGAAACTACCAACCTGGATTGGGCCGATGAACTGGCAATTTTTCAGGAGGTAGATTTAAGCCGCCCTGCGTTGCGCGATTTCTATACCGAAACCATTACCCCCTTGCCAAGTGGCAGCACTCAGGTGCTTTACACCAAATCAGAGACATCGGCAGCGCCTGTGCAATACCTGCAGCTCCAGCTTTCGCCTAAGCAGGAATTAGAGCGCCTGGAGGCTTACATGCTCGATAAAAACGTTTTGTTCTTTTCTAAACGGAAAATTGTTCTTACCACTAATCCAGAAGAAAACGGCAACATTTCATCATACCACATAGAGGGTACCCAAAAACTGATCTTCAACGACTCTCTACATTACAGTGTAATGGCCAACCTATAAAACAGTGCAACTGGGCAACAGCAATAAGTTGAGGTATTATAAGATGAATAACAGGTTAGTACTGCTTGCCAAGGCTCTTTAATGCCTGATTGTTTGCACGTGCCAGGCTGTTTCTGAAAAAAGATAATCTCTTTGCACTATATTGTTATTTATCTAGTTTAGTAGTAAATAATAAAGGCTAAAGGCAGATTTTTAACATTGAATTTTGCTCAGGAAATCAGCAGGCAGGGTACCTTAACTTCCTGAGCCAGCCACAAGCATGGCTTAAGCAGCTTGTCAGACTCTTAGGTCAGCTGATTCTGTTATTTGCCGCTTCTGCAACATTTAGCCAGCCACAGCCGAACACGCTCAGATATAACCTGTTATAATGGCATGCGCGCATTCCTTATCATATTTTTAAGCATCTGGAGCTTTAGCTCAAACTGTTGGGGCCAAACTGGCACCAGTACGCTTAGCTCACAAACCCGCTCCTGCGCCACTACTGCCTACCAGGAAGCGCTTCAGGCACAAGACCCAAGCCTGTTGTTGCGGCAAAACCAGGTTAGGCAGCAGGCAGAGCGCCTGACGGGATCGCTAAGCCAACGCAAAGATTCGCGCAAAAGCACCATCACCATACCAGTGGTTTTTCATGTAGTGTACAATACTGAGGCTGAAAATATTCCGGATGAGCAAATTCTATCGCAACTCGCTATTTTAAATGCAGACTTCAGGCGCCAGAATCCCGATACAGTAGATACGCCATCTTATTTTAAACCTTTTGCAGCCGACACAGACATTGAGTTCTGCCTTGCCTCTATCGACCCAAATGGTGACTTGACCACTGGCATTACGCGCACCAGAACCGACAAAAAGTCTTTTGACACCTACCGCGACGATGTAAAATTCACGAGCAGGGGAGGCACCGACATCTGGGACAGTAGCCAGTACCTTAATATCTGGATTTGCAACATTACAGGCAACACGTTGGGCTATTCGTCTTTCCCGGGCTTTAGCCCTGCCATAGATGGTGTGGTGCTGCTCTACTCTTCTATTGGGGCTCCTCCCTATAACAGATCTGCCGGCCCTTATAACCAGGGTCGAACTGCTACGCATGAAGTGGGCCACTGGCTTGGCCTACGCCATATCTGGGGCGGCAACTGCAACAATGCCGATGGCATAGCCGATACTCCCAACCAGCAGCGCGATACCGGAGGCTGCCCAAACGAAATTATAGTTTCCTGCGATAACGGCCCCTATGGCAACATGTGGCAAAACTATATGGATTATACCGACGATGGCTGCATGAACCTGTTTACGAAAGGGCAGGCTGAGTTAATGCAGTCGACCTTAGCCACTTCGCGTGCCTCTATCTTAACCTCCCTGGCCTGCACCGGCGCAATCCGCTCTGATTTTGAGGTGAGCAACCCATCCGACACTCTGATTTTAGCAGGCTCCAGCATTATGTTCTTAGAGAAATCGTCTGGGTCTCGGGCTGTTTCCTGGCTATGGGAGTTTGAAGGCGGCACTCCTGCTACCTCTACACAAGAAAACCCAACAGTAACTTACAACACGCCGGGTGTATACCGGGTTCGCTTAACGGTAGCCAATGGCACGGTAAGCGACACAAAAGAGCGAACCGACTACATTCAGGTCACTGTGCCTAATCTGGTCGTTTACCCGAACCCGGCTACCGATTATATTACCATAGAGCAGCCTGCGCGCATAGAGGTAAGGCACATACAACTAATGAACAGCGTGGGCCAGACGGTGTTGCAGCAGGAGGTAAAAGACAGGGTAGTACTGCTACAGGTACAGCACCTGCCCGCAGGCATTTACTACCTGCGCCTGCAAAGCTCCAATGGTCTGGTCATCAAAAAGGTGAGCGTGGTCAGGTAAGGGTAATTTGCTGGTTTTTGATTTTGAATGAGTGATTGGGAGAATGAGGGAATAAAATTTTATGCTCAACTCGATTAGCAAGCAATAATTAGCATCCAACAATTAATCTAATTCCCTTGCAGCGTTACCACCAGCCAGCGTTTAGAGGCGTGGTCGCGATGCTCGCAGAGGTAAATTCCCTGCCAGGTTCCCATGTTAAATTTACCATTGGTTATGGGCACTGTTACCGACGAGCCGAGAATGGCTGCTTTCAGGTGAGCCGGCATGTCGTCGGAGCCTTCGAGGGTATGGCGGTAGTAAGGCGCATTTTCAGGCACCATTTTGTTGAAATGGCTTTCAAAATCCTGCCGTACGGTAGGGTCGGCATCTTCGTTTATTGTCAGGCTGGCAGAGGTATGCTTGATAAAGATGTGCGCCAGGCCCACCTTTATATCTTCCAGCTCATGCAGCTGCGACTCTATCAAGTCTGTTATGAGATGAAAACCCCGTTTTACCGCTGGCAATCTGATTTCCTTTTGATACCATTTCATAATTTATTTTTGAATGAGTGAGTGAATAAGAGAATGTGTATACGGCACTTTACCTAATTGGCCGCGTTCTGAAATTATTCTAATGAATTTACCCTTCCGAAGACTTTTTGAGCCTCCGGAACCCAAGGGTATTGGCAAAAACCACAGGCATCAGTCTATCATACGTTCAAAAGCGCCGATATCTGGTTTGGTGGTGCTGCGGGCTTGGCCTTTTATATCGCGGCGAACGTCTAGCAACGGTTTGGCTGCGCCACTGGCCACCGACAAAGTATCGAGACTGAAATCCTGCTTAGAAGTAGATGTAAACTTTGGGTCCTGGTTCAGTATGTTGCCATCCTGGTTCAGGAGTTCTTTAAACCTATCGGTGCGCAGAATATTATGTGCTACTTCGGCTGTAACAGTACCACCGTCGCTCTCCAGCAGCACTTCATCTTTAAAGTTAAACCCATCGGAATATACAATGGAGTTGACCAGGCGCAGGTTAACGGTCATGTTCTTGATATCGGTGCCTGGTATATGATCCGCAACGACAAAGGCAGGCGACTCGCGCTGCATCGGGTTGTTGTAGTTAACAATGGTTGAGTAAAGCACCTCGTAGTTGCCTCCGCCCAGGCCGCTAAAGCCGTAGCGGCCGCAATTGTGTATGAGCGTGTTCACTACCCTGATGTCGGAGGTAAAACCGATAATTCCATCCTGAAAGGCAAACTGTATGGCGCAGCCCTCTACCACGGTACCTCCTTTACCCGGGTTCCCAATGCGCAGGCCCCAGACTGTATTCCGAATATCAGCGAACCGGATCCTGTTGTTCTCGCTCTGTGTCAGTATCTGGATTCCGTCCCATTGTCCCGGTGCCTGCAGGTAACTTTGCTCGCGCCTGTAGCCACTGAACACCACACGTTCTTCGGCGGTGCCCTCTACAAGCAAAGTGCCGTTTACCAATAGAACAGCTCCTGGCGTGGCAAAAATCCTCGCGCCTTTTTCTATAGTAAGGGTAGCTCCGGCACGTACCAAAATTGTATCGAGCAGAACATGCGGCTTGTCGCTGGCCCAGGTGGTAGTGCCAATAGCAGCTTTACTATGGAAGTGGGCATCCTGACCATAAGCCACCAGTTTTACCTTTTGCAGGTTACCGTTGGTACGGAACATAATGGAGTCGCTCACCAGAAGCGGCTGGTTTACGCCTGTTGGGTCTATGTTCACTTTCACCAGTATAAAAAGACTGTCGCGGCCGCGCAGTTCCAGGTTATTGGCAATAGGGCTTTCTACTCCGTTAATGGTTAGTTCGTAGGGCGATGCGCCGGAGCCACCCAGTGTAATGTTGCTTATGCGTACGGCTTTTTTATTCGGGTTGTATACCCTGAGCCGTTTTGTTACGCTGCCACGCGTAACAAAAACCGTATCGAAAAGCACTGTATCGGCCGAAAAACTCAGGATAGCCTCAGGGTCTGCCGTAATCACCTCATCATCGGGAGTACAGGAAAACACCGACAACAGAATAAACAGCGGCAACAGGTAGATCAGGTATTTCAAGGCAGTGTAAATTTAGGGTGCTTTTAGCTGTATCGCTTCAACGGGTAATTTTAGAATTATTGTAATGAAAATAACCTTCCGGGGACAAAAACAGACTTTGCAGACCAAGGGCTTTAGGCCGGCCCGCCACTTTCCGGGAACATTCCAACAAGCTTCTGTGAACCGAAACCATATAAAACAAATCAGGAATACAGCAAAGTCTCTCTCCCTTTACCATACTCCTGACTCCTGATTACTTAATTCATTTAAAATTAAGGTATTACTCTGCGGCGGCGCCTTCTTTCAGTTTTTCGGCGTTTTCGGCGATTCTAAGTTGTTCTACAAAGTCCTCTATGTTACCTTCCATAACAGCAGGCAGGTTGTATACTGTGTAGCCAATACGGTGATCGGTTACGCGGCCCTGCGGGTAGTTGTAAGTACGGATCTTATCAGATCGATCGCCACCGCCTACCATGCTCTTGCGCTGGGCACCTTCGGCCTCCAGCTTTTTGGCCAGCTCTATTTCGTAGATACGGGAGCGAAGCACTTTCAGGGCCTTGTCGTAGTTCTTAAGCTGCGACTTCTGGTCCTGGCACTGCGCCACAATACCAGTTGGAATGTGCGTAAGGCGAACGGCAGAATAGGTGGTGTTCACCGACTGGCCGCCCGGGCCTGATGACATAAACAGGTCCTTGCGGATATCGTTCATGTCGAGGTCTATATCGAACTCCTCCACCTCTGGCAGCACGATTACCGAGGCAACAGAGGTATGAATACGACCCTGTGTTTCGGTGGCCGGCACCCGCTGCACGCGGTGCACACCCGACTCAAACTTGAGTTTACCGTACACATCCTCGCCTGACATGCCTACAATAATTTCTTTGTAACCACCCGATGTACCTTCCATAGCATCCATCAGTTCTACGCGCCAACCCATTTTTTCGGCAAAGCGGGTGTACATGCGGTACAGGTCACCAGCAAAGATAGAAGCCTCGTCGCCACCGGCACCGGCTCTTATTTCCATTATAATATCTTTGCTGTCGTTAGGGTCTTTTGGTATGAGCAGCTCTTTCAGAAGCTCCTCCAGCTTATCCCGTTGCGGCAGCAGCTCGTCAAGCTCCTCCTTGGCCATCTCCCGGAAGTCTTCGTCCTTCTCGGTAGCGATAACCTGTTTGGCATTGTCGATATTGCTCAGTATGTTCAGATACTTTTTGTATTCGGTAACTATCTTATCCAGATCTTTGTACTCTTTGTTCAGCGACTTGAATTTCTTCATGTCGCTGGCCACGTCGGGCTGGATAAGCAGTTGGCTTACTTCCTCAAACCGATGATTAATGGCTTCTAATTTATCTAACATTGCTCTGCTATGGTTTTAAACTACAAAGATACTAAATTGGCGTGTAGTTTCTTTTATACATTACTGACTAAAAAGATGTTCCGCCTGCATCCTATCTTACCTGTTATAACCCTGATAACTGCCCTTATAGTTTCAGGTTGCGAAGTTAAAGTAAAGCCTGTGGAAGGCGGCAAAGAAATTGCCAAAGAGCTGGAGCGGCGTAAGGTAAAACGTGTAACCGGTGCGCAGATTCTGGAGGCAGGCCGCAAAGCCGGCGACTCTATTGTGGCTGCTGCCCAGCAGGCAATGGACCTGCGCCTGCAACAAAGCCTCGACAGCGGTGGCGTAGCCGTTGCTATGGCTTATTGCCGCCCCGAAGACTATGACCTGGTGCAGGCCCTGGAGCAGAAGTACGGCGGCAGCGCCCACCGCACCAGCTCAAAGCTACGCAACCCGGCCAACCAGGCAGCCGGAGCCGCCAAGGCAGCACTGGCACAATACGCACAGGGCAGGCAGCAGGAACCGGCCGTTCAGGAACTCAACCGCGAGGAGCTCCTGTACACTTCGCCTATCTACATCCGCAACGAAACCTGCCTGCGCTGCCATGGCACACCAGGCCAGGAGCTCTCCGAGGCCGACCTGGAAATTATTAAACAGAAATATCCGGAAGACAGTGCTACCGGGTATGCGCCGGGCGACCTGCGCGGCATATGGTTTATTAATTTTTCGAAGCAAGGGTTGGTAACCGACATGACCACTCAACCCAAAAAGAAGCGAAGAATGGGTTTGTAGTCTTTTTTGTCACTCCTTTTTGCTTTCGCTTAACCTTAAACAACTTTCTGAACCAACCTTTGGCAGGTGCCGGAGCAGCTAAAACCGAATGGCGACTTAAAGCTGCCTGACCCGGGACATGTTATTTGTTGTATATTTGCAGTTGAAACATTTACCTGCGGGCCCAGTATGCATAACCCGTATGTACCTATTTTTTTTAACCTTTAAAATACGATTTTCTATGGCCGTTATAAAAGCAACAGACACTGATTTTGCAAACATCTTAAAATCGAACCAGCATGTGGTGGTTAAATATTTTGCAGACTGGTGTGGCAACTGCCGTTTATTTTCACCTAAGTTCAAACGATTGTCGGAAGATGATCATTTTGCTAACGTTACCTTTGTAGATGTGAACGCTGAAACAAGCCCTGAGGCACGCAAAATGGCAGGAGTAACCAACCTTCCCTTCTTCGCAGTCTTTAAAAATGGCAACTTGGTAGACACTGTAGCTGCCAGTAAGGAAGAAGCAGTTCGTACCCTTATCCATAAACTTGTATAGACACGACCAATGAAAATACCGGTAATAAAAAAACTAGTTGAGACCCAAAGCATAGAAGCCTTAATGGCAGCCGAAGCGGCTATTCTGGAGGAGCAGGAGCTTCAAATTGAGGTAGAGGGCGAAGATGAAGGAGAGCAGCTTACTCATGTTCTGGCTGCTGTCTGGATTTTGAACCAAATGCACCACCAGCAAGTCGACTTTAAGACAGCGCTGCGTGAGTACACCCAAAAGGTAAGAACTTCTATCAGCTAGCTAATGTAAGCTCCCGTAGTTTGGCCGGGTTCAGAAGCAATTATTCTAATTAAATTGCCCTTCCGGAGGTGTTTAATAAGATTTTACCTCAAGGGTCCCAGCTACACACTATTTACTTACACTTTAGAACCACCAAAAAGATGAGCCCGCAGAAAAAGTTCTGCGGGCTCATCTTTTTGGTGGTTCTAAAGGTTATGTTTTGTAAAAAATGCTTCGGCCAGCTTACCTCCCTGTTCGGTGCAGATGCCCCGCAGGTAATACAGGTAAATGCTGCGGAACACCTCCGACAGGTTGTATTTAGCAGGCAGAAATATCTGTGGGTTCAGCATCATGTTCAGTTGGGCAAGAATGATGCGCGTAACGAGCTCAATGTTCACATCTTTCCGGAACAGGCCCTGCAGCACTCCCTTGTTTATAATCTCTGAGATTTGGTAATAAGAATAGGAGTCGAGGTGATCCAAGCACAGTTGCCATACCTCCGGGTAGTGCTGCTGCAAATCAGTAATATAAGCAGGATTTAGCTGTTTAATGGTATTGATGCCATCCACCAACAGCAGCATAATTTCCTCTACAGAGTTTTGTGCACCAGCTAGCATCTTCTCCTTTATCTTGTCCTGCTCCTTCAGGTCGAAAAGCACAACTTTTCGTACCATATCGGCCTTACTGGAAAAGAGTTCCTGGAAGGTAGAATGCCTGATGTCCAGTCTTTTTATTATATCTTCCTGTGTATTCGCCTCTATGCCGTCCCTCTTAAAAATTCGAAGGATCTCCTCTAAGATAGTTTCTAAAAAAGTCATAATTTCCGTAAGGCTATTTGTCCCCGTGTAAAGGCAACACTGCTTTGCACCGTTGTATTAGCAAGGTCTTTTTGTATCTACTGCTTAATCGGGAATTTAAGAATATTTTAATGTGTCTACAATAAATATTCCACTTTTTGAAATCTTTTATTTCAGCAGCAGGTTCAGGGCAATAAAGAAAAGAAGCTGCACAAAATATACATAAGGAGCCATCTTGTTCTGTTTCCAAAAATTCATCTTCTGAAACCATATGTGCAGGAGAAGCGACAAGCCAAACCACCCTATAAAGTTACTAAGGGGAATAATATCAGCATGCCAGCTCCAGAAATCATATGTTACGGCCACAGGTTCTAAGAAGTAATCGATAACCACGAGCAGAATGGCACCTGCTATTGCTTTAAGCAGCCAGTGCACCGGCAGTTTCTGTACCATATTACCGGTAGCATACACCAACATAAGCCAGTTAAGCCCAATCAGCAGCGGCACTTCCCAGAGCTTGGTGCCAAGCGTTTCTCCATAAATGTAGTTGCCAAAGAGCAGCCCTGTGTGCACTCCCAGCACTTCGGCCAAAAAGCCAGCAGCAAACACTACTGCCGCAAACAACAGGAACCTGCCCGTCCAGCCTCTATGGAAACCAAAAAGCAACGCATTGGTCAGCAGCAGGTTGAGGGGCGTCAGCGACTGGAAATAGGCTGGCCTGCCGCTAAGGCCAAGGCCCCAGAAGCCTACTACATGAAAAATAACCAGCACAGCTACCGCGAGTGGCAAGGCGTATTGCTGCAGGCGACCTACAACTTTATTATTTTGTAATTCTGGTAGAACCGTATCAGGCATTTTAATTTAAGCTTTTGTTGTTTCGGGTACTAAGTCTCCTACAATTTTTGCGGAGAGCAGGCAAAGCGGTATCCCGCCTCCGGGGTGCACACTTCCGCCACAAAAATACAAGCCACCCAGAGCGCCGCTAAAATTGGGGTGCCGGAGGAAGGCAGCCATGCGGTTGTTGGAACTGCTGCCATACAGCGCACCTGCAAACGAAGAAGTCTGCTGTTCTATCAGGAGCGGGTCCAGCACTTGCTCACAAGCTATGAGCGGCTCGACTGCCACCCCTGTCATGCGGCTTAGCTTGTTTAGTACGGTAGTACGGGTAGAGGCTATCAGTTCCTGCCAGTCCTGGCCCTGGTTGTGCGGAACGTTAACCATTACAAACCAGTTTTCGCAACCGGCAGGCGCATCGGCAGCTTCTAACTTGGAAGTAATGTTTACATACACGGTAGGGTCTGGCCCCACTGTTTTATGCCAGAATATGTGTTCGAACTCCTGGCGGTAATCCTGGCTGAAAAATATGTTGTGCAGGTGCAGCTTCGGAAAAGCTCGTTGTATGCCCCAGTAAAAGATAAGGGCGGAGCTGGAGCGCGGCTGCTGTAGTGTTTTTTCGGGAGCAAGCAGGTTTGGCAGCAGCTTGCGGTAAGTTGGCACTACATCCATGTTGCTTACTACCACATCGGCTTTATAGCTGCCCTGGCTGGTCTTTACACCCGTTACAGCCTTACCTGCTGTGGTAATTTGCTGCACCTGCTCATTGTATCTGAAAGTTACACCCAGCTCCTCTGCCAGCTGTACCAGGCTGGCGGCTATGGCATAAATTCCGCCGGTAGGGTAGAAGGCACCTATGTTGTGCTCCAGGTGCGGAATCAGGTTAAGCGTGCCGGGTGCCTGGTAAGGATCGGAGCCGTTGTAGGTGGCAAAACGATCGAGCAGCTGCACAAAGCGCGGGTCCTGAAAGTTTTTGGCATTGGCCTGGTGCATGGTAGTGGTAAGACCAAGGTCGGAGAGGCAACCCAACGCCTTTAGCACATCGGGGCTGAGGTAGGTGCCAGCTTTGTGCAACGACTTGTGCAAAAAAGTATCGGCGGTACCGTTGTACAGGCGGGCGCTCCTGGCCAGCACCTGCTGCACAGCCTTTGCCGGTACACCCAACTGCTGCTCGGCCTCCTGTGCAAAACGCTGCGGATCGGCATAGGCTTTCAGGCTGGTGCCATCTGGCCAGAAGTAGTGTGTAACTGGGTCGAGGCGGGTGTAGGTAAAATAGCGGGAGGGAGTGCGGCCTGCCAAAGTAAAAAGCTCATCTACGAGGTGCGGCAACGTGAAGAGCGAAGGACCGGCATCGAAGCGATAACCATCTAACACAAACTGTTGCATTTTGCCTCCAAACGTAGCATTCGCCTCGAGCACCGTTACCTCATATCCTTTCACGGCAAGGCGTATGGCTGCGGCAATGCCCCCAATCCCGGAACCTACTATGGCTGCTATCTTCATTTAACCGAATGTACAAGATTTTCCCTCAACTCAGAAACTGGAAACAGCCGGAAAGGTTTAAAAAAAAGTATCCAGGAATTTCCATGAATGTAAAAAAGACTAGTTTGTGCGGCTTCTAAACCTGATCTCTTATACTTACCATACGATGCTGCACCCAAGGACGTAATAAAGCCTGTGAAAGCGACTTTAACAGGATGAGGAAAACAGGAGACTGCTGTCAAAATCAGGAGTCAGCGTTCTATGAGCTAGCAGGCAATTTGCTGCCGAAAAGGGATTTTTGCAATACAGGGGGCTCCTGTTAATTAAACATCTTCTTGTAAACAGGTTTGCGGCTCCCAAACTGAACGAGCATAAGTGGGTATAGGAGCAGGTCGAGTGTCTTACTGCCGGTGCTATACTCAATGATGTCGTGAATGACGGCTCCGGCTCCTTCTTTAGCAACCAGATGCTTGTGCCGCCACCTGCGCAGGGGAGAAGGCACCTCCAGCCCCTCGTCTACAAAGTAGGCTTCAGTATCGGTAACAACGCGCTCTGTAATCAGGCTCGTCCAGCGATACGATTTAAACCCGGCCTGTAGCTCCACTTCCACCACATCGCCAGGGTAACTGCCATCAAAGCGCAACAGCTTCAGTCGCGGGTATGGCGGCGAGAGTTTCCGAAAAAGCCTCTCGTCGAAGGCATCGAAAACCGACAAATAATCTTGTTTTACAAGGGTGCGAATGTGCAATTGCATGTTGTAGGGTTCTGGTTACACCGAATAGTGGTTGTCTGCTTTGGGGTAACAACACGATGGTCATAAAGGTTTGCTAACTTCATCGCTATCAACCCTCTAGTTTTAATTTCTCTTTTCCTCAAGCTACCAGGCTGCAACTGTTTAGCCTGCTCTACCTCGCATTATATTTCCTAGATGCTTTCAAACCCAAACCTAAGCCAAGCAATTTAGGCCTTCTTTTGCCTCCGGAAGGACATTTTCATTAGAATAATCGGTTAACTACAGGCTACACCTAATTCAAAGTTAAAAATTAAATTTTATGGATGTTTCCAAAGCACCTCTCTGTAGCAGAATACCCCTAAGCCAATTTTCTCAAAAAGAGCTCTGGAAGGGTATTTTCATTAGAAGAATTGCGTCTGTAATAGCTGTGAAAACTATTTATTTTACGACAGAAAGCTACAACACAAACACGCCTAACCTCTCAAATTCCTCCTGCCATCCTGAGCTTGCCGAAGAAGCTATCAAATATAAGGCTGCAAGAAATAGTTTCCTCAACAACCGAACGCCCTTACCCCAGTTTAGAATTACATTTTACACTAAAGCCAAACGCCTCTGCAGCACAAGTGTTCGCAGAGGCGTTTGGTATGGTAGTGCGGCAGCTTATTAGCTCAACAGGTTATCAATATCTTCTTTTGTGAGGCTCTTCATTACCGTTTCGTCGGTGCTGATGAGATCGGTGACAAGCTGAATTTTGCGGCCTTGCAGCGCCAGTATTTTTTCTTCTACGGTTTCCTTTGAAATGAATTTGTACGTAAATACCTGGTTTTGCTGACCAATGCGGTGAGCCCTGTCTACCGCTTGTGCCTCCACAGCCGGGTTCCACCAAGGGTCCAGAATAAATACATAATCCGCGGCAGTGAGGTTAAGGCCCACACCACCCGCTTTCAGCGAAATAAGAAACACCTGTATCGATTTGTCTGTCTGGAAACGCTCTACCTGCTGCTGCCTGTTCTTGGTATTACCATCCAGGTAAGCATACACAATTTCCCGCTCATCCAGCGCCCGCTTTAGAATTTCGAGGTGCTTTACAAACTGACTAAATATTAGCACCTTATGGCCTTTTACCACTACATTTTTAGTCATTCGGAGCACCTCTTTCAGCTTACCAGACTCTCCTTCGTAGCCTTCATCGGTCATGAGAGGGTGGTTGGCGATCTGGCGCAGTTTCGTAAGGCCCTGCAAGAGCATAAACTGCGTATTACCGGGGCCATGCTCCTCCAGGTTGGTCAGTATTTTATTGCGGTAATAGGATTTAGTTTCTTCGTAGGCGTGCTCCTGCTCCTCGGTCATTTTACAGAACGTAATGTTCTCTACTTTTTCAGGAAGCTCTTTTGCCACCTGCGATTTGTGCCTGCGCAGGATAAAAGGCTTGATGAGCGCATGCAGTTTTCTTATTTTCTGCTCATCTTTCTCTTTCTCAATGGGTTTCAGAAACTCCTTTCGGAAAAAGTGCTGGTTGCCCAGTAAGCCAGGGTTTATAAACGACATCTGCGACCACAGGTCCATGGTGCTGTTCTCCACAGGCGTACCTGTCAGGATCAGGCGGTAGCGCGACTTGAGCGATCGCACAGAGCGCGACGTGTTAGAATCTGGGTTCTTGATAGCCTGCGACTCGTCCAGAATAATATAATCGAAGTAATAATTTTTCAGCAGTTCTGCATCTAGCCGCACAATGCCATAGGAGGTAAGCACCACATCGTAGTTCTTGAACTGCTCCACGTCTTTGTCGCGGTAGGTGCCGGTGTAGGTGAGCACACGCAGGTTGGGCGTAAACTTCTCTGCTTCGCTCTGCCAGTTATAGATGAGCGAGGTTGGCATAACCAGCAACGTTGCCGAATCGGCCCCGTTTTCTTTGCGGTGCTGCAGCATCGCCAGCGCCTGCACGGTCTTACCTAAACCCATGTCGTCGGCAAGGCAGCCGCCAAACTTATAATCCTTTACAAAGTGCAGCCAGTTATAACCGGCTTTCTGGTAGGGGCGCAGCTCTCCTTTGAAGCCGGCAGGCAATGGTTTGTCTTCTATTTCTTCGAACTCGCGGAGCTTCTCCAGCTTGCGGCTCATGTTTACAGTAGCCAGGTTACCGTTCTGCAGGTCGTTTACCAGCGCCATGTGGTGCTTTTTGAGCGTGAGGATCTGGTCGCCATCCGAAAAAGCAAAAAGTTCGATATACTGCGTAAACCATTCCTCCGGAATAATGGCTATCTGCCCATTAGGCAGCATAAATTCATTGTTCTTGGTAAGAATATGCGACTTAAGCTTTATAAAAGGAATGGAAAACTCGCCAAACTGCACCGTACCGTAAATATCAAACCAGTCGTTGTTTTCAGTAATGCCTACGCTCACAGAGATCTCCCCTATAAAGTAGTTCTTACCGCCCTTCTCCGATTGCTTTACGATAAATCCAAGCTGCTCCAGCTCCTGCAGGTGGTTGTTGAGCCACGAAAACGCGGTGCTTTTCTCCAGCACAGCCTTGCCATTCTTAACCTCCAGCGCCCTCTTCGATAGCTCCTTTATGTATTCTTTTTCATGGTTAACATCTCTGATCAGCCTATGAAACACATAGGAATCTTCTGTTTTTTCCATGCTCACGCTCACACGTTTCAGCTCCTGCGTCTCCACCATGTGGTCGCCATACAAAAACGACAGGTTGAATAGTATCTTATCAGCAGAAACGGAGCGATCTGCTCTTGCCTCGCCTCCGTTGCCATTTACCGGCAGCGCTACCGCATCGGTAGTGCTTAGCTCCGAAAAGGTGAGGTAGGGATTGGGTTTGTATTTCTGAGACCGGATGTCAAAGCCTTTTGCATACACATCGAAAGACTCTACCAGGGGAGCAACAAATTTGCTGTAGTAGTTGTCCTCCACCGATCTGGGTATTACAATAAATTTCTTGTTCAGGAAAGGCTGTAGCTTTTTACCGTCTATGGGTTTGTCGAACCCATAAATGGTATTGTTCAGGAGCAGCCAGGCAGGTTCGTAGCAAACTAATGTGGCGTGCTTGTACTGGAACTCCAGCTTTTGTCCGCCATATTTAAGAGTAGGAAAATAATGCGTATTGTTTTCGTTTCGCATAAAATGGAAAAGCACAGTAGCTTTTTCCGGAGCCATGCTAATTTGTTTCCAGGTTGGCTCCCCGTCTTTCCCCATGATAAAGGTCAACTTTCCGTCCAGCAAGTCCAGTATTTTGGCCATCCGGACCTGAATATAATGATGAATTTCTTCCTGCAGCGCCTTGTCACCTTTTTCCTGATCATATACTTTCAGAAAAAAGTCTACGGGTGAAAGTTTTTTAGTAGAGAATTTTTTGAGCACCGCATCCTGCTGAATCTGATCGATCAGGGGAATGAGCTTAAAATCGCAGGCATCGAGGCGCGAAGAAAATTCGTCGGCGTTTTTTGAAGAAATGTTCTGGTGCTGAAGCGTTAGCTGCCCTTTGCTATTTACCTGCACTACAAACGATTCGAACAAGTAACCCAGGTACTCATGTTCGAAGAGAGAATAAATTATCTGAAAAGGCTGGGTTGTATAAACGTTCATGCCAAAACCAATTTAGGACATCAAAAATACCTCTAAATCGGTAATTATCCTAGAAAAATCAAGCTTTTCACTAACTATAGCTTGTTTTATTATTATTTATATAAATAACTGATTTTCAGAACTATATATTTTCCGTAACCGACATGGAAGCCGCTTTATAGGCAGGTCTGATAGAAACTAACAAAGTAATAATAACAATAGCTAACCCGGTAAATACAAAATCGCTAACCTGCATTTTTACAGGGTAAGAATCTACAATAGAAGTAGCCATACCCATAGATACAAGCCCAAAGCTCTCCTGCAGGTTACACACCAGCATGCCCAGCGATAGGCCATAGGTTGCCCCGATAAAAGCAACCAGCGCTCCCTCAAACAAAAAAATGTTCCGAATAGTAGTAGCGGTTGCTCCCATAGAAGCCAATATGGCAATGTCTTTCTTCTTATCTATAACCAGCATAGACAGGGAGAAAAAGATGTTGAGGGAAGCTATAAGCAGAATAAACGCAAATGTAATGAACACGAACAGCTTTTCTACCTTTACAGCGCGAAGCAGGCTGGTATGCTGCTCATCGCTATCCTGCACCTTAAAGGCGGTGCCGAGGGTGCTTTGCAAGGCTTTTTTTACGGTTTCGATACTATGTCCGTCTTCTACCTTGATTTCGAGGGATGTGCGCCGCCTGCCGTACTCAAGTAATTCTTCGGCAAAATTGAGCGGTACAAATACGTAAGCATCGTCGTATTGCCGCTCGATGGCAAACACGCCACCTGGCCTTATGGGCAGGCTGTTGAAGGAGCCTTCAGGGTTTAGCGGGTTAAATTTGGTATTGCGCGGGTAAAGAAACTGCAGCGACACAAATTGGTTCGAGGGCCTAATGGAGAGTTGATACTGCACCCCACGCCCCACCACTGCAAAATACTCGTCGTTGCGATAAAGGTCGAAGTGCCCCTCTACAATAGAAGAATCAATCTGGTTCTGCTCAAAAAAATTCTCGCTTACGCCTTTTACCTTTACCACCATCTGGCGGTCGTTGTAGCGTAGCAGGGCATTGTCTTCAATCACTTCTGAGACCACGGCCACGCCTGGGGTCCGGCGTATGCGGTTCATAAACTCTGTGTCGGTCTCAAAGGATTTACCCTCCACCACCGAAATCTTCAGGTCCGGATCGAAACTGCTGTAAATGGCGCGGATCAGGTCTTCGAGGCCATTGAACACTGAAAGCACTATAATGAGTGCCATAGTGCCGACAGCCACACCGATCATGGCAATATTGGAGATAATGCTAATGATGTTCCTCTTCTTTCTGGAGAAAAAATATCGTTTCGCTATCAGAAAAGGTACATTCATTGGTTAATTGTTTGTGGCTGGTTGCTGTTAGCTAATTGTTAAATGGTTAATTTCTATAATGATCGTGTATTAGACAAATTGAATTAACCATTTAACAATTAATTACTTCCAGGCTTTTACGATGAGGCCAGTGCCTGATTCGTGTTTACCGTTTACGTCCATCCAGTTAAGCAGCAGGCAAAACGGAAACGTGATGAGGTAATAGAACGGCAAAAGCAGGAAGAAAATTTTAGACACGCCCAGCAGTTGCAGCGGGTACTTCATAGAGAGCCGCCACGATATCTGTCCGGGCTTGCCATACGAGTACCGCGCCTCCACTCTACGGAAGCCAGCCCGTTGCAGTTTTCCATGTATCTCCTGAATACCATAGCCATCGCGCACATGTTCTTCTATAAAAGAGCTTTCATCGCCGCTGTGTACGTCGGAGCCGCCCTGATCAGAAGGAGTGGAGATTACGAGCATACCGCCAGATCGAAGCGAAGCATGAATGTTTTTGAACACCTGCACGTCTTCCTCAATATGCTCCATTACATCCACAGAAAGCACCAGGTCGAAACTATTGGGCTGCCGGAACTGCACCAGGTCTGCAATGCGAAACACGACGTTCTGCCGATCGATCGCTCGGAAGAAACGATTGCTGTCTGATACCTGCTCCTCCTTTACGTCCACGGCCAGCACGCTCCACTTATCGCTCATGCTGGTCAGGAAATAGGTATACTGCCCAAAACCGGAACCGGCATCCAGAATGTGTTGCTCCTTACCTTTTCGGGCTAAAGCCCAAGCCTTTAGCTCTTTGTGCACGTGCCAGGCACGCAGCAGGAGCAGGTCGAGCAGGTGGTAAAATATGCGTCTAAGAAAAGGGGTCTGGTTGAACACGTCGCCCAGAATCCGCTTTATCGGATCATACTGCATAAGGTTGAGGCAAGGCTAGCGGGTCGTGTTTTCGTCTTCTTCGTCTCCAGCGGCATCATCCTCCGCCGCATCGTCCTCGCTGGCAGGTGGTATTTCCAGACCAGAGAACAATTTATCCATCTGGGCGGCATACTCGGCACTGTCGTCGAGGTAAAAAGCCAGCGCGGGAATTACCCTTACCTGGTTTTTGATGCGCTGCGCCAGATGGTGACGAATGGTTTTAGTGTTTTCCTTTATTTCCTGCAGCACCGCTTTGTTGTCGGTGGCCATCAGCAGGCTCAGGTACACGCGTGCCAGCCCCAAATCAGGTGATACACGCACCACACTTACCGATATATAAGCTCCTCCGAATAGGTGCGGCACTTCCCTCTGGAAGATGTCGGCCAGCTCTTTTTGAATGAGGCGAGAGAATTTCTGTTGTCTTTTACTTTCCATACGAAGATGCAAATATCATATTAATTTCGCATTTTTACCCCAAAAGTAACCTACTCATTTCGGAGGAGGTACGTTTATATCGCTTTCTAACTCTTAATCTCTTGATTAGTTACTTCAGAAGCATACTGCCTTCCCGACTGATCCTGCTGGTTTTACTCTACCTGGCCATACGTGTTCCGCTTATTTTACTGGGAATTCCTGCCACCGTGCCGGAGTTGAACTTTATGCTGGTAGGGGAGCGCATGGCCGATGGGTTTGCCATGTACCGCGAAATTTACGACAGCACCGCACCGCTTTCGGCTCTGGTATATTGGATTATAGATGTGCTGGCTGGCAGGTCGTACCTGACTTACAGGCTAGTGGCAGCGGCGCTATTGCTGGCTCAGGCCTTGCTTCTGAATGCTACCTTTACGCGGAACAAGGTGTACCCAACCAGTAACTACCTGCCGGCCCTCCTTTACCTTACCCTTGGCTGCCTTACGCTGGAGTTTGAAATGCTTACGCCTATGCTCATTGGCAACACCTTCGTTATTCTCTCGCTGCCTTACTTTATTACACTTTCGAGGGAAGGCCTTGACAATAGTCGTTTGTTTATTGGCGGATTTATGCTGGGGCTGGCGGCGCTCAGTTTTCTGCCCCTGGCCTTGTTCCTGCTGATGGGGCTTTTTGCTGTTATCTTTTTTGCCTCTGCCGCTTTCCGAAGCTCTCTTTTGATGCTGTGTGGGTTTGCCTTTCCGTATGCGATGCTCCTGTGCTACTACCTGTTTACGGGCACCGTAGGAAGTTTTCTGGAGCTGCACCTGCTCCGGCCCTGGCGTTTTGAGGTCTCTTTTCTGATACCTGCTACCGACCTGGCCAAGCTGCTTGTATTACCTGCCCTGGTGTTGGCGCTGTCGTTGTTTAGTATGCTGTCGTTGTCGCAGCGGCTCGTGTTTCAGGTGAAATTTCAGCAGCTGATGGTGGTCTGGCTCATCGTAAGCCTGATGGTTATTCTTTCACGCGACGAGGTTTCGGCAGCCTCCTTTCTGGTGCTGCTTCCGCCTATTGCCTATTTCAGCGAATATTTATTTACTAGTCGGCTCAAGGCCTGGATACTTTCTCTAATTTATTTAACAGTTTTGTCTGGCGTTGTTTTGTTGCGTTACCGGCAGCAGCTTGGTATTAGCGCTATCGTTAAAATCGACGAATCCAGAATTCTTTTGCCCACCGCGCCTGCACAACCTGTTCAGGGAACCTCAGTATTGGTGCTCGGCAACGACATTACGTATTACATTCAGAACAAACTGGCTACGCCTTATCTCAATTGGCGCCTGGCACAGCGGCATTTCGGGCAACTAAACGAGTACGATGCTGTGTTTGCACTATATCAGAACTTCAAGAAAGAACCTCCGGCCTATATTGTAGACAAGCAAGGGCTAATGGCAACTTTAAAATACAAGCTCCCCACTATATTCGAAGCATACGAACCTACTGCAACCCCTGCTGTTTATAAGCGGCGCTACAGGTAAAGCAGTCGTGATGATCTAGATCCTTTGATAGGGTTTTAGATATTATTTGACATGCTCTTGAAGGATTAAGGATCTGCAGGAAAGGAGGGTAATTAATTTTGTTCTCTTGTTTACTTAATCAAAATTTCTCTCAAACAATCAGCAATCAAATTATTCCAATGAAAAAGGCCTTCCGGAGGCTAAAATCGCCTGATGAGATCCTGGCTTAATGCTAGGGTTTAGTTTATAAAACGACAGCGCGACCCAATGGGCCGCGCTGTCGTTTTACGTTTGTACCTGTTGTTTTAGAAGAGTAAGTCTTAGCAATTGGTAATCTTGTCTACACGTGTCTGGTGGCGTCCGCCTTCAAATTCAGTTGAAAGGAAAACGCGCATCATCTCTACTGCTTCCTCCTCCGACACAAAACGCGAAGGAATGCACAATACATTGGCGTTGTTGTGGCCACGTGCCAGTTGTGCCAGCTCCGGCTTCCAGCAAAGCGCTGCTCTTACCTGCGGGTACTTGTTTGCCGTAATGGCTACTCCGTTGCCACTGCCACACACCAAAATGCCATACTCAAACTCCTTATTGGCTACAGCTTTAGAAAGCGGGTGCACAAAGTCTGGGTAATCAGAAGATTCGCCGGTATAAGGACCGAAATCTTTCAGCTCATGCCCATCTTGCTCCAACACTTTTATCAGCATGTTTTTGTATACAAACCCGGCATGGTCTCCGCCGATTGCTATTTTGTAAGCCATAGTCTTAGATGGTATCGTTTTCGTTTAATCGCTTTAAGTCTCTTTTACGGATAGAACTAGAAACACTGATACTGATTTCGTACAGCACTAGCAGCGGCAAGCCTATCAACAGCTGGCTGATTACATCGGGCGGTGTTATGATAGCCGAAACAACCAAAATAATAATGATTGAGTGGCGCCGGTACAACTTCATAATCTCCGGGGTAAGCAAACCAGCCTTAGTGAAGAAATACACTACTACCGGCATCTGGAACATTACCGCACACGACAGGCAGAGCATGGTGAGTGTGGAGATGTACGACGAAAGGTCAAACTCGTTCTTAATAGAAGGATCTACCTGGTAACTGGCCAGGAAGTTGATCGAAATAGGCGAAACCACATAGTATCCGAACAACAGCCCCAGTATAAACAGCAGCGACACAAAGAAAACAGCGCCTCTGGAGTTCTTCTGCTCCTGTGGGTAAAGACCGGGACTCACAAAGCGCCATATCTCCCAAAAAGCATACGGAAAAGCACAGGCAAGTCCCAGCACAAGCGACACCATTAAGTGCATGGCAAACTGCCCGCTCATCTGCCGGCTCTGAATCGTAAAGCCCAGATCGGTAATGCAAAGGGCTTCGGACCCAATGCGTTCCCCGATATCGCACATCAGCTGATAGCTGAAAAAATCGGTGCGGGAAGGAGCCAGTATAATATCATGAAACACAAAGCTTTTTGCTAAAAAAGCAATGACTGCAAATACCAGAATAGAGGCGAGCGACCTGATAACATGCCATCTTAACTCCTCCAGGTGGTCCACAAAGGACATCTCCTGCGTCTCTTCTCCCATATAAGCTTTGTTCATTTAGTAAGGCTCTTCCGCTCTTTTTTTAGTGCGCGAAAAGCGGATATTTTTCCATCCACGCATTTACGTCTTTGCGCACAGACTGGATTTTGCTTTCGTTCTCATTATTTAACAGCACTGTGTCGATCAGGTCCACAATACGCTCCATGTCGTTCTCTTTCAGGCCTCTTGTTGTAATGGCTGCCGTACCTACACGCATACCAGAGGTTACAAAAGGTGATTTATCATCGAAAGGAACCATGTTCTTGTTGATGGTAATATCTGCTTTTACCAGGGCGTTCTCAGCAAGCTTACCGGTGAGGCCTTTAGAGCGCAGGTCTATCAGCATCATGTGGTTGTCTGTGCCGCCGGAAATAATATCGTATCCGCGCGACAGGAAGGCTTTGGCCATGGCCTGAGCATTCTGCTGCACCTGCTTCACATAGTTCAGGTAATCATCGGAGAGGGCTTCGAAGAAAGAAACGGCCTTAGCAGCGATTACATGCTCCAGTGGTCCGCCTTGTGTGCCCGGGAAAACAGCGCCATCCAGCAACGACGACATCATGCGTGTTTCGCCTTTAGGAGTTTTCAGACCGAACGGATTTTCGAAGTCTTTACCCATCATGATCATGCCGCCTCTTGGGCCGCGCAATGTCTTGTGGGTAGTAGTAGTAACAATGTGGCAATGCTCAAACGGGTTGTTGAGTAAGCCACGTGCAATCAAGCCAGATGGGTGAGAGATATCGGCCAGTAAGAGAGCGCCTACTTCGTCGGCAGCTTCGCGTAGCTTTTTGTAGTCCCACTCACGCGAGTAAGCAGAGGCACCGCAAATAATCAGTTTCGGCTGTTCCCGGCGGGCAATCTCTACTACCTTGTTGAAATCGATTAAACCGGTTTCCTGCTCTACGCCATAAAAAGACGGCTTGTATATTTTTCCTGAAAAGTTAACAGGCGAACCGTGTGTCAGGTGACCACCGTGCGACAGGTCGAAACCTAAAATTTTATCGCCAGGGTTCAACACAGCTAACATAACAGCTGCGTTTGCCTGTGCGCCAGAGTGTGGCTGCACGTTTACCCAGGCGGCACCAAAAAGCTCTTTAGCACGATCTATAGCCAATTGCTCGGCCTGATCTACAATTTCACATCCACCATAATAGCGTTTGCCTGGCAGGCCTTCCGCATACTTGTTTGTCATCTCGCTGCCCATGGCCTGCATGACCTGCTCCGATACAAAGTTTTCGGAGGCGATTAATTCGATGCCATGTGTCTGGCGTGCTTTTTCTTTGGCAATTAAATCAAAAATGGCTGTGTCCTTTTGCATTGCTACTTTGGTTGATGTAATCGGTTCAAAATTAAGGTTTGCGCTTGAATAAACCAATGTTTGAGAATTTTAAGTAGGTAATCCTCAAAATTTCCGGGCTACACCTGCTCCAGGCGGCTGCAAAGGTTCTGCGTTGCCGGGGACATGCACTGGTTTAGAAGGAAAATGGACGAATAGGGTGGTATAGGAGCAACAAGCTCCTACTGAAGTTACAGGGTCGTAATTTATGCTGGTACCAGTTGCTGCTCCTCTGCTATGCTGTTTGCACAGTAGTTGTTCATTGGTCTTCTAAATCTGCTTTAGGCTATTTCTCTCATTAAGGAAACTGCCACACACAAATTCTTCTAATAAAAATGGCCTTCCGGAAGTTAAATAGCCATTTTCTTAATTAGGGTTATGGTACTTGCTGTTGTTATAAAAAGAAAGCCCGGCACTTTAGGAGCCGGGCTTTCTTTCAGAAAAGAGGTGCTTTATTGTTTCACTACCTTGGTTGTAATGAGTTTACCGTTTAGCTCTACTGTTAAGATGTAGGCCGCGTTCTGCAGTTTGTCGTAGTAAGGGAGTGCAAATTCATTTTGTCCTGCTACTACTTCTACCTCTCTGAAGTAGACTTGTTGGCCTGTCATGCTGGTTAATCGCATAACAGCTTTTCCGCTGCTCGCTGCTTCTACAATAATCTTAGAGTCTGGGATAAGTGGGTTAGGAGCCACCATCACAGAATTTGTAGCTACACCTTTTGCTTCTACAACTACCACATTGCTATAAGCGTATGTTCCGTCTAAGTCTACCTGTTTCAGTCTGTAATAGAAAGTACCCGCGGTTCTCACTTGGTGTGTATACTCATATCGGGTGGTAATGCTGCTGTTTACTACTTTACTCTTCACAGTACCTAAAGTCTCAAACCCTGTCTCCGGCGAAGTAGACATTTCTACTTCAAAGTGCGAGTTATCTGTTTCAGAAGCAGTTACCCACTTTAATGTAGTAGCTCCGCCTTGTTGTTGCGCAGTGAAGGAAACCAGTTCTACTGGTAGGGAAGTCGCGACTCCTTGCACCATCAATAATTCGCTTTCAGCTGTGGAAGCGTTTGTAATGTTGCCCTCTTCTGATCCTTCTTCAGTAGGGAAGTAGCGAACATAAATGGTAGTTGGAGAAAGGCTGCCTTCGGCTGTGTTGGTTTGATCTAACTGTACTGAAGGGCCAAAACTATCTACACCAGTTAGTGATACCTCGAAGTTAGTTGGTGCAGTAATTGTTACATTACTTCCTTCTGCCAGATTAACAGCAGATATCGTATATGGCTGGGCAGCTGATGCCTCACCAACCATTGCCTTGAAGGTAAGCTGTGAGGTTGATAGTGTAATATCTGGTCTCAGCACCTCAAAATTATTATAAGTTGCGGGACCTTCTGATGTTGTCACAATTATAGATCCTGATGCAGCGCTAGCCGGGATAGTAACATGAAGTTCTGTTGCAGATACGATTACTATATTTTCTCCAGACACGCGAGGCCCACCTGCAAGTATGTTGTTGAATGTAACCTCTGTACCTGAAGTACCTGCATTTAATCTTGTTCCCGTTATTACAATTGTTTGACCTATTCTGCTAGTGCTAGGTGTGACTTCAGTAATAGAAGGTACAGCAGGTGTGGCTGAACCAGTTACTGCTAGATTAGCACTTGTGCTTCCTGCCACATGTGTAATATTTCCGTTGTGATCACCGGCTGCTGCGGGGTTGTATCTGATGGTTATAGTGGTATTCGCAATATTCCCATTAGTACCGAGAGTTATTGTTCTTCTTACATCCCATATCTGAGCAGTAGGCCTCCAGATTTGAAAATTAGCCGGCACCGTGATTGTTAGACTATTATCTAGATTAGCTGCTGACACTGTATAAGTTTGCGATTCTGAAGCAGTGCCTGCCACTGTTGAGAATGGTGCTAATGTGCCCGTAATAGTAATGGTAGGCGCAACCAAAGTAAAAGCAGGCGATGTGGCTGTACCTTCTGACGTAGTAACTGTAATTACACCGGACTGAGCACCTGCCGGGACAACAACCTGTAACTGAGTTCCATCTGCATTGCCTGTGACAGCAGTAGCAACAGCACCTCCTGTAAATGTTACAGCTTGAATACGTTCAATGTTCAATCTGGTACCAGTTATAGTAATGTTTTGGCCTACTCTTTGACTAGTAGGGAAAATACCTGATATAGTAGGTCGTAAAACATTAAACACTTGGCTACTAGTGGCAGTATCGCCTGCCGCAGTAATAACTGCAAGTACCCCTGACTGTGCTCCTGCCGGAACATTAACTACTACCTCAGTATTAGAGGTTGAGGTTGGTTCTGCATTAACGCCTCCAGTAAATCTTACCGTAGTTGTAGATAACAAATTATCACCTCTAATAGTAATTGCTGTACCTACAGGACCTTCAGTAGGAGTAAAATCAGTAATTGTGGGGTGCTCAACTGTAAAATTAGTTGGTGTGGAAACATTACCAATTTCTGTATGAAGAACTATGGCTCCGGTTTGTGCGCCTGCCGGTACTCTAACAACTACTCCTATTCCATTTTCTTCAACCTCATCAGGGGCAACTATTATGTTTCCTTCGAACCTTACTTCATATGTAGTTTCTAAGTTTTCACCTAAAATTGTTACCTGTGTTCCTACAGGGCCGGCTATAGGCGTAAAAGAAGTTATGGTTGGAGTTACGAATTCAAAGAAGCCATTACTTAAGATTTCTTCGCCATCATTTGTATATAGCACTATTTGTGACTCTTCAAAATACCCTTCTACAACTTCAACAACTACTTCTAATGTATCTACAGAAATTATTTCTAATGCGGAAAAGTCATCCCAAAAAAATGCCTCTACCACATTTTGTAACTGGGTACCAGTAATTGTTATATGAGTTCCAATACCACCTCTAGTAGGAGTAAAGCCCGTTATTGAAGGGCCTTCAATAACTTCAATAATAGTAAAAGTTTCTGAAGAGAATATTCCTCCGGCTGTAGAAACTGTAATAGCACCAGTTTGTGCCCCTGTGGGTACAACAACTTCTAATTCTGTACCATCTTCATTACTTACGACAGAAGTAGCAACCACACCGCCATGGAAAGTAACAGTTGGCGCTCCTCCAAAATTTAACCCAGAACCAGTTATTGTTACAGTCTCTCCAACCATCCCACTTGTGGGATCAATAGATAAAATAATAGGTGGAGCATAAGTTCCAGTAATTACGATGTCGTCGATCCTATATGGAAAATTAGTAGGAGTTTTTTGAAACCTGATAGATAAACTTGAAACTGAAGGAATTTCCCCCTGCGCCTGCCTAAAATGCCAACCTGTAGCACTAGGTAATAATTCAAACTCAAGACTAGTCCAGTTTATCCCATCTGTACTGTACTCAAGTATTAAGTCTGAGGCTGTAGCCGTTGAGGCACTCTTTCTTATGCCAAAGCTTAATTCTAAATCTTCAAATTTACTTGTATTAATACCATCAATCCGGAAATATCCATTTGTACCACCTACAAGAACACTGTTAAAACCAGAGGCACCAGTATAGCCTGAAGATGGAGTAGTCTCATTCACGGCCCCAGAACCAGTCATGGTGGCACCATCATTATCAAAACGATTTTCTGACTCATGTAGTGCAACACTTGTTGATGGCACAGTTCCCATAGATTCAGCAAAAACAGTAACGCGGTCCTGCCCATACCCCTGCACCACCACACAGAGCAGCAGCCCCAGCTGTAGGAACAGCGGGAGAAGAAGGTTTTTAAAAGAGAGAGTAAAGGTTTGTCTCATAAAATAAAATGTTAATAATCTATTTAGTTAGCTTAGGAGTTACTCATACAAAACACCCTGATGTTTGATTTCTGCCTGGGTAAGGCAGGAAACAAAAGCAGGGTTTCCGAGAAAATACTATTATTAAGCTACTGTTTTCTGGGTAATGGAGCAGGGCAATTTTACTATGTTATGCTTACGCATAACAAGTTATGTCAGGTCAGTAATTATAGTGCACATCATTAAATCAATGGCAAACAGTTCCTGAAAACTTGTAGCAGACAAAGGTCTTTTGTTTAATGTTACAACAGACAATTTTCATGCTTACAGATTTGCCTTAAAGGTAAATCAAAAATTCAGATTTAAAAATACCTCTAAAGCTGTATGTTTAAATATTATAACAAAATTTTACATATTCGGAGAACACATGAGCAATTTCTATAAATAATTAATAATTAAATATTATTAATCGGCCATTTTCAGCAATAGCTACATCATCTGATTAAGTGGTAAAGGTGTCTTGCTATAGACGATTCAGCTTTTCCTAATTGTACTTATCCTTACATCCACCTCCAATGCAAAACGTTTTTTAGAAGTAAATCTTAAACAAAAGCTAACATTAAAGGGAAGGCAGAGGCATTGTAGCGCAATTATTACTTGCGGCCGTTGGGGTAGGGGCGGTCCACGTTGGTTTGAATGTATAGTTGAAAAGAATCCAGGTCTAGGGCGACCAAATTGCCAAAGGCTGCATTTTTATAATATACGCAGCCTGCATCGAGGTTTACCTGCGGCTCTTTGTGTGCCACGGCTTTTTTAATGGCATGCAGTGCAGTAGGGGTGTGGCCGTGCAAAAGGGGCTTAAAGGAGAGCTTCGGCCAATCTACTTTGTAGTTCCGAATATTCATCATGGCATCTGTGTCTTTAAAAATGCTTTCTTGCTTAAAGTCGAAGCCCGCATGCACCATAAAATAGTCTGGCAGCTCTAAGTAAAAAGGCAAACTGCCCAGGAAGTTAAAGTATCTGTCGGGGAGGTGCGTGATGTCTTTTATACCAAAGTTGCTGAACAGCATTTCTTTTTCTTCCTGCGTCAGCTTAAGGGCACTCTCTCCTATTCTGGCAGCGTGGAGTAACATTTGGTCGTGGTTGCCACGGAGGCATTTTACCTGAAAGTGTTGTTTCTGCAGGTGTATGATGTAATCTATTACGCCTTTACTATCAGGACCTTTATTTACAAGGTCTCCTAGAATATAGAGTTCGTCGTCTTTGCGGAGACGAAGCTGCTGCGTAACCATAGCTCTAAGGGTGCTGGAGCAACCATGGATATCTGTCAGGGCGTAACGGGCCATAGGGTGTGTTAGCTCTTACGTTAGTTGATGGCAGCCATTGGCTGTGCTGCCGGCTAAGTTAATACAAAAATAGCACCCGCCGGAGCGAGTGCTATTCCTGTTGAAATATACTGAATTTTTCTAATTATACTTCCCTTTATCAATATCCGGCTTGTTCAGATTCCGGTTAGGGTTGTTTGTCATCACATTCTGCCCTGGTTCATCAGGACCATTAGTGTATTTATCTTCTAACTCATCGTGTTCAGATCTAGTCTGATTTGGATCTACTGGCTTTACACCTGCTTTTGTTTGTCCTGATCCGCTTGGTTTACCCATGTCAGCCCCTCCGGGCTGTGTATGCTTGTAAGATGGCATAACGTCCTCCTTCTTTTTTAGTTAAACAAAGGCCTGTCACATCTTCAGAAAAATCTGCGACAGCACCCATACAAAAATTATTATCTGGTGCCAGATCTTTAAGATCCTCTACCTTCATCTTCAGTCCGCATGTTGTCTTTTGGCGGAATACCGTCATCAGAAAAATCATTTACACCGATAGCTGACGGACCATTGCCAGCTGTATCGGAGCCGTAACCCTCTTTGCCATCACGGTTGCCAAAGCCACCACGCTGATTTTCGTTTTTAGGCGCATCGGCATTCGGAATAATATGTCCGGCAGCCATTTCCTGATAGGATGTGTCGTCTTCTATTACACGTACTGGCCGGTCGTGCGGTGCTTTACCACCTTGCTGCTGGCCCTGCTGTGCATTCTGTTCTTTATCTTGTTCCATAGTAATTAGGTTTTAAGACCGGCACCTATAATAGGTAACAGCCATACTAGGTTTTACTCCTTTTCCGGGCCGATGGTTTAATCTTTTTAGGAGCCGATCTGTTCGCCGCCATTTACATGTATTACTTGCCCGGTTACATAAGAGCCATCCTCAGAAGCCAGAAAAACATAGGCTGGTGCCACTTCCGATGGTTGCCCTACGCGCCCCATTGGCTGATCTTTGCCAAATTCCTTTACTTTTTCGGCATCGAAAGAAGCCGGTATTAGCGGAGTCCAGATCGGGCCTGGCGCTACGGCGTTTACCCGAATATTTTTTTCGGCCAGGTTAGCGGAGAGGGAACGGGTAAAGGCAGTGATGGCACCTTTGGTGGAGGCATAGTCCATGAGGTGACTGCTGCCGCGGTAGGAGGTAATGGAGGTGGAGTTCACAATGGCTGCTCCTGCTTTCATGTGCTCCAGAGCGGCTTTAGTCATGTAAAACATCGAAAAAATATTGGTCTGGAATGTGCGCCTCAGCTGTTCATCTGAAATATCGCGCAGGTCGGTCTGCTCGTGCTGCTCCGCGGCGTTGTTTACCAGCACATCGAGCTTGCCAAACTCCTGCACGACCTGCTCCACTGTTTTCTTGCAAAAAGCCTCTTCGCCTATGTCGCCTGCCATTAGCAAGCACTTCCTGCCTTCTTTCTCTACCAGCTTTTGCGTATCCTTGGCATCTTTGTCCTCGTTGAGGTATACAATGGCTACATCAGCGCCTTCGCGGGCAAAATGCACAGCCACAGCTCGGCCTATGCCGCTGTCGCCGCCTGTAATCAGGGCTACTTTATCTTTTAACTTATCGCTGCCTTTATACGTTTTCCGGATATACTCCGGCTTTGGTGTCATTTCGTGTTCTTTGCCTGGTTGCACGTCTTGTTCCTGTGCTGGCACAGATTTAGGTTTTTTATCCATCGTTTTCATAGTTAGAGTTACATATGCCACTGTTGCAGCCTTTAACTATACGCCAGCCTATATTTTTAAGTTAGAAAGTTAGAAAGGCAGAGAGTTGGAAAGTTGTTATAAAGGCCGCAGTAGCAGCAGAAAACACCGGAAGGTCATTTTGCTATAATAATTACGCGCCCACGCGTAAACATGCACGACCATTAATAATTAAAATGATGTGGAAAGAAGAAGATAACAAACTCAAGAGAAGCCTCAAGTTCAAAGATTTTAAAGAGGCCATTGCCTTTGTAAATGCTGTAGCCGAGGCGGCCGAAGAGATGGACCACCACCCATGGTGGAGCAACGTGTACAACAAAGTAGAGATAGAGCTCACCACCCACAGCGCCGGCAACACCGTAACCCGCCGCGACCACAAACTGGCCAAGCGGATAGATGAAATCTATGAACAGCTTATTGCGGGTCGTTAGCAGTATTAACCCTTGGTAGTTTTATTGCATAAAAGCCTCCTGAAGGGCAAAACCATTAGAATAATTTGCTTTGTCGCAACTGCTTTCTCTTATTATTAAATGAATTATTAAATGAATTTACACATTGATACCACCAGCAAAGTTAGATATTCCCTTAGCGAGTACTTTGCTGACAATATAGCTATTACTCGTAGTGCAAATCCCAGTTCTTGGGTTGAGCGCCTTTGCAGGTTTCCGGTGCCGCGGGAGCGGCGGCCCGCTTGCGGGCAGGAAAGATGCAGCAGCGCGATGCCCAAGGAAGAGGCCCCGCGGCCGTGAGCGCCTGTATGATGCAATGCAACGGTAAAGAATAAGGGCATTGGAAAAAACTGTTGCCAAGCCTGTTAGAACCAGCTTATAGAACTCTCCTTACTAGAAGGTGCGTAACACCAGTTCCCAAAGCACCTTCATCATTCCTTAACTTTTTAACCTCTAAACTTTTTACCTTTCTAACTTATCTAAAGTATCTTTGCCGCATGCAGGAACCTGACAAAACCAATCTGTATTTAGTGCCTACACCTATTGGCAACCTGGAGGATATAACGCTACGCGCCATCCGGGTGCTGAAGGAGGTAGACGTAATATTGGCCGAAGACACCCGCACCAGCGGCAAGCTGCTCCAGCACCTGGGCATAGACAAACGCATGCACAGCCACCACCTGCACAACGAGCATAAGGCCACGGCCCATTTAGTGGATCGCCTAAAGGCAGGAGAAGTAATGGCGCTGGTTTCGGATGCAGGTACGCCCGGCATTTCGGACCCGGGCTTTTTTCTGGTGCGCGAGTGCCTCAAGCACGACCTGAAGGTGGAGTGCCTGCCCGGCCCCACTGCTTTTGTGCCCGCACTGGTTAAATCCGGCTTCAGCACCGACAGGTTCACGTTTGAAGGATTTTTACCACTGAAAAAAGGACGCCAGACCCGCCTGCTCAGCCTGGCCACCGAAGAACGTACCATGATTTTTTACGAGTCGCCGCACCGCCTGCTCAAAACACTTACACAGTTTCAGGAGTACTTTGGAGGCGAGCGCCTGGCATCTGTTTCACGTGAAATATCTAAAATGTTTGAGGAAACAGTAAACGGTACGCTGGATGAGCTAGTGCAACTATTCACAACCAAAGCTATAAAAGGAGAGTTTGTGCTTGTGGTGGCAGGAGCAGAGGGCAAGCAAAAAAACAGTAAACACGACCATGACTAAACACATAAAGGCACTCTTGTTGGTGCTGCTCCTCCTGCTGGTACAGCTGCAGGCACAGGCACAGTTCGATGGCATTCAATTATCTCCGCAAGCCAGAATCAGCCTGATTACCTGCTCCAGCGGCGAAGAGCTTTACTCTACCTTTGGCCACAGCGCCGTGCGGGTAAACGATCCCAGCACCGGCATGGACGTTATTTTTAATTATGGCACCTTCGACTTTAATGAGCCTAATTTTTACCTGAAGTTTGCGCAGGGTAAGCTTAACTACAAGCTTTCGGCTGCTTATTTTCAGGATTTTGTGTACGCCTATACTGCCGATAACCGAGGTGTATACGAGCAGGTGCTGAACCTCAACCTAGAGCAACGTCAGCAGTATTGGGATTTCCTTACCAATAACTACCTGCCTGAAAACCGTTTTTACCTATACGATTTCTTTTTCGACAACTGCGCCACCCGCATCCGCGACGGCATAGAAGCTACTTTCCCGAACCAGATTACGTTCAACATCGACCACCTCGATAAAAACATGTCGTTCCGGAACCTGACTGACTTGTACCTGGGGCCGCAGCCCTGGGGCGATTTTGGCATAGACCTAGGCCTTGGCTCGCGAATAGACCGCACCGCCACGCCTTACGAGTACATGTTTCTGCCCGATTATCTGGCCGAAGGCTTAGCCAATGCCACCATTCAGCAAGACGGCAAAGCGGTGCCATTAGCTGGCAAAATGCAACCTGTGTACCAGAACACGCCTGTAGAGGAGCAGTTTAGTTTATTTACCCCTATGGTTTTTTGGTGGCTGCTTTTTGCCACGGCTGTGGCACTCACAGTTATCAACTTCCGGAAAAAGAACTGGAGCAAAACTTTCGACGTGATGCTTTACCTACTCTACGGGCTGCTGGGGCTGGCGCTGCTGCTACTCTGGGTAGCCACCGACCACCAGGGCACTGCCGATAACTACAACCTGCTCTGGGCTGTTCCGACACACCTTATTATACTGGTTTACCTGCTCCGCAATCGCTTTCCGAAATGGGTGGTAGCTTACCTGGCCATAACAGCTGTAATCGCAGCCGTGCTGGTAATAGGCTGGGCCTGGTGGCCACAGCAGTTCCATGCCTCGTTTCTGCCACTTACACTTACCATTGGGCTGCGGTCTGCGTACATGGTATGGTTTTCTCAAACTAAACAAAAAGTAATAGCATGAACCTTCAGCAACTATCTCAGGAATTAAATGCCATAGCAAAAAGAGCAGGCGCTTTTATAAAACAGGAAGCTCAAAACTTCGACCGTTCCACCATCGAAATGAAAGGCTTTGCCAACATGGTGAGCTACGTAGACAAGCAGGCCGAAGAAATGCTGGTAGAAGACCTGCGCAAGCTGCTGCCAGAGGCTGGCTTTATAACCGAAGAAGGAACAGACACTACCCGCCAGGAACGCTACAACTGGGTAATAGACCCGCTCGACGGCACCACCAACTTTACACATGGGCTTCCGCTGTTCTCGGTGAGTGTGGGCCTGATGGAGTACAATGAAATTGTGGCCGGTGTGGTATATGGCGTAATGCAGGACGAGTGCTTCTGGGCCTACAAAGGAGGTGGTGCCTACTGCAACGACAAAAAAATACATGTCTCAGACATTTCTACTCTCGAGCAGTCGCTGATTATTACCGGCTTCCCCTACTATGAGGAAACAAAGGCGAAGCAGTACCTCGAAATTCTGCATGCTTTTATGGCGCGCTCGCATGGTTTCCGCAGGCTTGGCTCTGCCGCCCTCGACCTGGCTTATGTGGCAGCAGGCCGCGCCGAAACATTTTTTGAATATAACCTGCAGCCCTACGATGTGGCAGCCGGCATTATACTGGTGCAGGAGGCAGGCGGACATGTGTCGATGTTCGGCGATGGCGATGACTTTATCTTCGGAAAGCAGATTATCGGCAGCAACGGGCACATACACCAGCAGGTAAAAGACACAATCAACGAATTTTGGAAGTAGTTAGGGCTGTAAACTTTTTTGCTGCCTTATTAGTTATGATTGCTGGTTGTTGGTTGCTAATTACTTGATGGCTGCATGGTTAAATTGTTTCGCTCAAAAGGTCTGACATCTAGGATCCTTTAGAGATTAATCATTTAACAATTCAACACTAAACAACCAGCAAAAAACTATCAACAATAAAAAAATGCAGGAAATCTTAATTTTCTTACTGTTTCTGGTTGCAGCAGCTTATGTAGTGCGTTTGCTTTACCGTAGTTTCAGCACCAAAGGCGGGAGCTGTGCCAAAGGCTGTGGCAGCGCCTGCTCTACCATCGATTTCAAGAAAATACAAAAGGAGCTGGAACAGAAGCAGCTGGCGAAATAGCAAGTGCCCCCTATTTGGCTAATGTATAGCGTCATCCTTATATTTTCTTACTGAAAGCTGTATCCTTCAGATTTTTTTGCGTATAGGTTTATACTTAACAACCGACATCAATATAAATCATAAGACTATGCAAGATAAAGTTGAAGAAAGATCTTTGGTGAATGTGCTTAACCGCCTGAAGAAAGACGGCTGCACACTCGATTTTAAGGTTACGGAAGAAGGACAACTGGCCACTATGGACGGTAAAAAAGCCTTCACACCAGACCAGGTTCGCATTGTGGACTTTTACCGCTTCGAAGGCGAAAGTAACCCAGACGATATGTCTATTCTATATGTGCTTGAAACCACAGCTGGTGTAAAAGGTACCATCACTAACTCTTATGGCCCCTATGCCGATGAAAAAATTGAAAATTTCATGAAGCAGGTAGAGGACATGGGGAAAAACCTCGACAAAAAAGACAAGTAAATAACAAAGGGCCGAAGCTGATTCGGCCCTTTGTCGTTGTAAGCACTTTTCGTATATTCGCTTCGGCTGCTCAGTCAGGCGGGCCATTCTTTACATTTCCCTCCCCTCCAAATTATACTAATGAAAATGCCCTTCCGGAGGTATTTAGTAGATTATAGACTCTAGATGCTAAATTCTTTCTTAGGCTGCTCTACTTTCTATCTGCTTTGCCCAGACACTCGCAGGAGCTGTGAGATCTTACTGCTCTTACACGAACAAACCATTTAACAACCAAATTCTGCTAATGAATTTGGCCTTTCGGAGGTCAAATGACTTAAGTTGATCCTAGGCCTTTGCCTGCCTTTAATTAGCTGACGACTGCTTGCCGTTTTTGGCTAATATCTGCAGTGTTTCGAGCTGCTCGGTCAGGTTTTCGCCTCCTTTTATTCCAAAATCGAGGGTTCGGATCGGGAACGGGATCAGGATGTCGTTCGCATCGAAAGCTTTTTTGATACGGATAATAGCATCGCTCTTTGCCAGCACATAATCTACCTGCCGTTTATACGTAATCCAGATGCGGGCTTTAAAATTGATGGAGCTGTCGCCGAACTCATCGTACATCACTTCTATTTCTCTTGATTTTACTCTTCCCTTTACCTCCTGCAAAGCCTCTATAACCACCTGCTGCACTCGCTCCAGGTCTTCGGCATACGATACACCTACCGGCACATCTACGCGGCGCATGTTGTGGTAAGAAAAGTTTGTAACCGGGTTCTCGAACACCATTTTGTTTGGTATCCGAACCAGTTCGCCTGTGGGCTGCCGCACATCTACTGTTCGCAGGGTAATATGTTCAATCATACCCATGTAATCCTGCGTTTCGATCATATCGCCCACCTTAAAAGGTCGGTTTACGGCTATTATGACGCCTGATATAAAGTTAGCCGCAATATCCTGAAAGGCAAAGCCCAGAGCCAAGCCTATAATACCTACACCAGCCAGCAACGATACCACTACCTTGTCGAGCTGTAAAATGCTCAGCGCAAAAAAGAACCCGACACAGAGCAAAGCAATGTATAGCATGGTTGTAATCAGGTTGTTGATGGTGGGGCTGTGCGAGATTTTGCCAAACAGCTTATCGATGCCTTTCCGGATAAACCGGGCAATAAAAAACGTCAGAATCAGAATAAGAGCTGCCACAAAAAAGTTAGGGAGCATGGCAATTAAGTAGGTGCCCCAAGCATTAAGCTTACTCAGAATTAAATCGAATGCCTGATCAATGTTCTTCATGTACGGTATTGTATACTGTTAACGATACTAAAATTTTAGGCCCAGACTTTAGTGCCTTCGGTGCAGTTGCGGCACATCTCCACCTCCGACCTGGACCTTAACAGCGATTGCCGGAATTGTCGGTAGCCTTTGCCACGCCACACGCTGTTGAACGGCTCCTCCTTTAGGTCGCCCATGCGGTATTCGGCGTCTTTGTCGAAGCAGCAGGGAACCACCAGGCCATCCCAGGTAATAACACAAGAGTGCCACATTTTCCAGCAGTGGTTCAGTAGTTTATTTTTAACGGAATAGGTGCCATTGCCGTTGTTTTTGTACCTGGAGTAGTAGTCTATGGTCGGAATGAGCGGCGACCCGTTCTTGTAATCATAGATTTGGGCCGTTTTAAACACCACCTCGTCTACTCCCAGGTCTTTTGCCAGTTCCTTTACCTCCTCTATCTGATGCTCGTTTGGCTGCACCACCAAAAACTGAAACATGATGTGCGGTGTTTTTGTTTTCAGCTGCTTTTTCCATTTTACCACATTGCGCGTGCCTTCCAGCACTTTATCGAGCTTGCCACCTACTCGGTAAGCGGCATAGGTCTCCTGGGTGGTGCCATCTATAGAAATTATCAGGCGGTCGAGCCCCGACTCCACCGTTTGGCGCGCGTTCTCATCGGATAGGTAATGTGCATTGGTGGAGGTAGCGGTGTAAATACCCTTATCGGCAGCGTACTTTACCAGGTTCAGAAAGTTCTTGTGCAGATATGGCTCCCCCTGAAAATAAAAAATAAGGTACAGCAGGCGCTTGTGCAGCTGGTCTATAGTGTGTTTAAACAGGGCATCGTCGAGCATACCGGTGGGGCGGGTAAAGGAGCGTAGGCCACTGGGGCACTCCGGGCAGCGCAGGTTGCAGGAGGTGGTAGGCTCAAAAGAGATGCTCAGTGGCTGCCCCCAGTGCCTCGCCTTGCCCGATATACGTGACCAAATGTAGCTGCCCACTACCTGTGCTGCGTTCAGAGTACGGGTAGGAGTGAGTTTCGAAAGAAAATTAAGGCCGTCGGTAAGCTGGAGCTTCATCTGCAAAAATTTTTGCGACAACACCTGCCGCCAGTGCAATATCGTACTTATAAATCAAAAAAGGGGCAGCTACAGTAGCTACCCCTCCAATGTACTTTATTTTAGGTTAAATCTCTAATGCAGGTTTAGTATCTGAAAAGAGCCTTTACGCTGGAGCCATCGCTGAGTTCAGACATGCCGTTGTAGTTGCTCACAAACACCTTCCCGCCCTGCGACAAAGTTTTAACGGCCGCCAGGTTTATCAGGTCGTAGTCGCCACGCTGGTACTCCGCATGCACTTCGGCAGTAGCGCTTTTTTCGTTATAAGTACCCCAAACAGGATCGCTTGGTGCAATAAACAGCGTGTCTATTCGGCCATGTATAGCCTCTGCCGCCACAGTGGCAATATCTTCGGAGGTAACGCCTGTGCCAGCCACCGTTAAGTAGCGGTCCAGCGACTCAGAGTGGCTTTGCTGCATCATCGGCTTCATAATAGCCAATGCCTTGTCGTGAATGGTGTTAATGCTCTCGATATCGGCATTCTCATTCATGTGGATGTTTTGCGGCACTATATTTTTGTACTTGCTGATGTTGCGGTATATACCACAGTAATGGTCTACACCTGCCAGAATGAGTGGCTCGTGTGCGTTATGGAGTATTTGCCAGAGGTTATTGTCAATATCCTGCATAAACTCTCTTACACGCTCATGCTCCTCATCGCCTTTAGTTGAACCCGGGCCATGTACAATGTTGGAGCCGTTGGTGGTGGTGGTGGCGTGGTTAAAATCCTGATCGTTGCCTCTTACATCAAATTTAAGAGAGTCTGTTGTAGACATGGATTTTGGCATAAACGCGCTCACGTCTATCTGTCTGATTTTGTCAATAGTAGCTTCGTAGAAGGCAGTCTTCTCGCGGTACAGGCTCAAAATAAAGAATCGGCCATTCTGGCTCAGTATAGGCAAAATAGGAGTGAAGTGAAACTGGTCGAGCACATACACTTCGTCTGGCATGCTGATAGGAAGGGTATAGTGTGCCGAAAAGCCCTTGGTAATAAACACGGCCAGTCCTTCGCCCTGGTGCCGCCAAAAGTTATTGTCGTTGAGCAGTTCTTCTGCGGGTTTTAAGTATTGCGTAATTTCTGACTCCGATACATCATGTTTTCCTAAAAGCTCTTTGGCTTTGCGAATCTGATTTTTAAAAACTAAGCTATCTACCCCGTTCAGGGTTTCTTGTCCGGCACGATGCGTGGGTAGATAAAAAGAAAGGCACAAGGCGTTTTGGGTGTTGCCCTGTACATTAATTAGCTTTTCGATGTCTTGTTTATTGATTAATGCCATATGTGTATAGATTAATTAAATTTGTGTTCATGTTCTATTGGACTAGTAACATCTTCCGCTTTTGCAGAGATGGTAAGGTTTAAGTACGCATCTGTTTATTTAACGGTTATTATTCTATCTCAGATGAAATATGTCTGATAGAGTGGCTGCACCCTGCTTCGAGCAAGTAACCAACTATTAACCTGACGCTTAACTGCTATTATTGCGGTTGAGCCATAACCTGTGCTGTGGCTCAAAACAGAAAAGCCTCCTGGTGCACTTGCACCAGGAGGCTTTTCTGTTTTGAATTTTACTAAGCTGGCAATCTTAAATCCGGGTAGCAGCCAGCGCCTTAAATTGGCCTCCGGAAGGCCTTTTTTATTAGCATAATTTCAGCTAAGGCAGGAGCTCTGTAGAAGAACCTAAAATTAAGGTTCCTTAGCGAACAGAGGCCTGCTCTTTATTCAGGATCCGGAGCAGCTCGGTTTCCAGGTCTCTGTCGGTGGGGCGCTTGGGCTTGGCTGTAAGCACCTGGCCATTTTCGTCTATCAGAAAATAGGCTGGCAATTCTTTTATGCCAAATTCGGCTATGACCTCGGGGCTAAGCCCCTTGTAGAGTTGCACTCCCTGCAGTTTCCGTTTGGCAACCATGCTTTGCCAGGCTGCCTCATCATCGTCCATGCCAATGCTCACAAACACTATATTGCTCCCGGTAAGCCTGGCATTAAGATCCTGTAAGTAAGGCATATCGTTTAGGCACATGCCACAGCTGCTGCTCCAGAAACTCAGGTAAACCAGCTTTCCTTTAAAATCGCTAAGTGCCACTTCTTCTCCCTGAGCATTGTTGAGCTTAAAGTCGGGGGCGGGACTACCAGCGGCAAGTTGCCGGTTCTCGGCGTGCAGCTTCTGAAGATAAGCTAACAGTTCCTGCTCCTGGCTTTGGCTCTGGAAATCGGCCAGAAGCTCCTCCGACTGTTTCGACTGCCCTTGCTGCAGTGCCTGTTTCAGAATCTGGCTCAAGGCCAACTGCTGCACCGGCCCCGTTAGTTTTTGTTTGGTAAGGGCATAGCTGGTACTGTAAAAATCAGGGTCGACTTCTGTTTTGCCTGTGGCCTTCGCTATGTGGCTGGTGTAGTTGCTCAGAAAGCCGACAAAGTTAGGGCTGATTAGGCTCGACTCCTGCTGCAGGTCAAGGCGCTGCAGAAAATCGAAATAGGTTGCTGATGGCGTAAGGCGGTTCTCGCTTATGACAATATGCTCCCGCAGGTCGAAGTAGGTAATTCTGTCGTTGGCGTAACCGAATTCAATTTCTGCTGTTGCCAGTTTTTTAAATGTAGTCGATAGTGGATTTTTGGCATCAAACTTCTCCAGGAAATTTAGCTGCTCCTTTCTCCGCGACTCCAGAAATGCCAGAAATTCTTTTTCGCGCAGCTTGATGTTGTCTGGCAGCACCTGGTACTGCTCTAACTCCTCGAAATTATAGCTGAACTGCGCCAGGTAATTGTTTTCGTTAGCTCCGTTGCCTTCAAACTTCACTGTTTTAAGTAGTTTGTCGCCATTGGCAGTTAGGTTAAGTGCAAAGCTAGGCTCCAGGTAAAGCGTTATTACTTCGGAGCCATGCACCAGTTCGGCCATGCCAGCTTTTGCGACAGGCACCTCCAGCCGGAACTGTCCCTTTTCGACGTCAGTAGTTGTTTCTTCTTCGGAGGGCACCCAAACCGACGGGTAAGTAACAGCAGCAATTTCTTCTGAAAGTGGCTTACTAATTTTGCCTGTAATAATGGCTTTAGGTTGTGCAAACAGCGGAGAGCCTGCCAGCAGCAAAAAAAGCAGTGGCAGAAATGCAGGAATTCGATTCATATAAAGAATAAGGTATGCCTAAACTAAAAGAGTAGAAAAATACCTCCGGAAGGCCTTTTTCATTAAAAGAATTACATTTTACCTGATTTGCCAACTGCACCTTTACAGCTTCAAACTTTCCTTAGAGAAACAGGCAAAAGCCAACTTAAGGAAGGGGAGCACATGCAAATTAGCAAATATCAGGAAATACTTTTCTTGCAACTCATTTGGCAGTCAATTAATTCCACTGCTCCTTGCTACCACCTCCGCCCAGTGCCTGTGCTGCTAGCATAGTGAGGTTGAGCTGTTTAGCCAAACAATCCCTGAAAAACCTCTTCGAGCCGGCCTACAGCGTGTATTCTGATGCTGAACTTGCTCAGGTCTACTCCTTTTTTGTTGTATTTAGAGATGAAAATATCCTGAAAGCCCAGTTTTTCGGCTTCGGTTATGCGATTCTCTACACGGTTTACAGCTCTTACCTCTCCGCCAAGTCCCACTTCTGCCGCAAAACAGGTGGTAGACGGTATAGACATGTCTTCGAAAGAGGAGAGGATGGAGGCACAAACAGCCAGATCAAGGGCAGGGTCTTCGACCTTCAGGCCGCCGGCAATGTTCAGGAAAACGTCTTGCGCACCAAGCCTGTAACCGCCTCGCTTCTCCAGCACCGCCAGCAGCATGTTCAGCCGTTTGCCATCGAAGCCGGTGCTGGCACGCTGAGGGGTACCGTACGTAGCCACACTCACCAGGCTCTGCACCTCTATGAGCAAAGGCCGGTTACCCTCCAGAGTAGCACCAATGGCAATGCCGCTAAAGGCATCTTCGCGCTGCGAAATAAGTATTTCGGAAGGGTTGCTTACCTCGCGCAAGCCGGAGCCCAGCATCTCGTATATGCCGAGTTCAGAGGTGGAGCCGAAGCGGTTTTTGGTGGTGCGGAGGATTCGGTAAGTCATGTGGCGGTCGCCTTCGAACTGCAGCACCGTGTCTACCATATGCTCGAGTATTTTTGGCCCAGCCAAGTTTCCGTCTTTTGTTATATGCCCGATCAGGAACACGGGGGTACCGCTTTCTTTGGCAAATTTAAGTAGCTCTGCCGTGCACTCCCGCACCTGGCTCACGCTACCGGCGCCTGCCTCTATAAAAGAGGAGTGCAATGTCTGGATAGAGTCTATCACCAGCACCTGCGGGCGCAGCAGCTCTATTTGTTTGAATATGTTCTGAGTGCCGGTTTCGGTTAAAATATAACAATCCGACTGCTGGGCCTCCAGCCTTTCGGCGCGCATTTTTATTTGTTGCTCGCTTTCTTCGCCGCTTACATAGAGCACGCGGAACCCCTGCAGCCCCAGCGCAATCTGCAGCATCAGGGTAGATTTACCAATGCCTGGCTCTCCCCCGATCAGCACCATAGAGCCGGGTACAATGCCTCCGCCCAGCACCCGGTTCAGCTCCTGGTCTTTACTCTGAATGCGCTGCTGCTCCTGAAAACTGATCTCGGCAATGGGTTTGGGTTTGCTGGCTACTTGCGTAGAGGTGCTGCCCACTTTCCACACGCTGGTTGGTGTCAGCTCTTCGCGCTTCACTACCTCTTCTACATAGGTGTTCCACTCGCCGCAGGCGGGGCATTTGCCAATCCACTTAGCCGATTGGGCACCGCAGTTCTGACAGAAATAGGTAGTTTTTATTTTGGCCATTGCATTTGTAACATGTACTAAGATAAACTAACCCAGAGCCGCAGTACTGCTCCAGATGATATTTTAGTGGTTCTTTTTTATTTACTGTGCTATAGTACTATATTGCACTAATTTTACATTAACATGTCTTCATAACCCGATTCCTTAGCTATAACCTCCTAAGTCTTGAACCATTCTGCACATCTTGCAGGGTACTCCCGGAGCTGAAGATGCCATTATCTTTATTTCCTGTGCCGAAGCGACTTTAACACAACTTTATTTGTCATTTCCTTACTGCAAAAATACTAAAATCAGCTCTTCCCTTAACTATTAAATGCAAAACAAGTTTACGTATTGCTGCCTTTTGCTGGCGCTACTTACTATTTCTGCCACCTTTGCGCAAAAAAGAGGTCCGGAAGCATACCTTATAACAACAGCTAACGATACAATAAAAGGTACTCTTAAAAAGCAACTCGAAAAGGAAAGGCTCCGCAGCATCAGGTTTAAGCCAGTAAGCGAAAGTAACTTTACCAGCTACTCACCTTCTCAGATTAAAGTATATGGCGTAGGCGACAGCATTCAGTTTGTGGCACGGGAGGTGATGGCAGACGGGCAGCAACAGACAGTTTTTCTAAAACTATTGGTGAAGGGCCATACTAACCTTTACCATGCCGAAGACCTGAGCAGTGCGGGCGACTATTACGTACAACGTCAGGGCGAAAAGGTTGTTCAGCTGCAAAAACGCCATAACCTGACAGAGTTGAACTACCTGCTCTCCGATTGTCCTGAAGTGCAGCAAAGCACTACAAAAAGCAGGTATTCTGCTAAGTACCTCACCAGCACCATACATGCTTATAATTCCTGCCGCCATCCAGATGGTATCTCAGAAGTTTTACTGAAACCCTCAAAAACCAGCTATCTGGTTGGGGTGCGTCTTGGCAGCCATTTCGGGAACATTGGGTACAAAGGAAACGACATCTTCGGAGAGAAAAATCTCCATGAGAAAGTTGCGGAGGCTCCTAGCATGATGGGAGGCATTTTTCTGAATGTTTCGGACGAAAGAAGCAACCTGATGCTTCAGGCAGAGCTGCTCTTCCGAAATTATAACATCAGGCAAATTACCCGGCAACCACGCTACACCCGCACCTTTGAATTTAAAACTAATGCCATACAAGTGCCCCTGCTCCTGCAATTTAAATTACCTGCCTCACAAAAGGTACAGCCTTACCTTGGCGCAGGTCTTAGCCTCGGTTACTTGTTTAAGCCAACCATAAACCATGACATTAGCTACGAAGAGTTTGTCAGGAGAAGTTCGAGGCAGGATGTAGAAAAAACTGAACGCGGAACCATAGGTTTTGTAGCAGGCGGCGGTGTATTCTATAAACTAACTAATCGTAACCGGCTCCTGCTAGAGCTGCGTTATAGCCAGGAAAGCGCTCTAACAGAATATTCACCAATCGGCAAAGAGCGCCGGACAGTTTATTTTTCGGATATACAGCTAACTACTGGCATTACGCTTTAGTAAAAAACCTTTACGTGGAGCAAGAGCAGCTACCCCTGGAAGGGCTTTTTTATTAGTAGAATTTGCAGGCGGCGCAGTTTTTATACGCTGGAGGCAACGGCAACAGGCTCCTGTTTAAAGTAGATGGTAAAGGTGGTGCCTTGCCCTACCTCGCTGGCCACTTCTATGCGGCCGCCGTTGTTCTCTATAATTCTTTTTACAATGTAAAGCCCTATGCCCGTGCCCTCCACATGCGAGTGGAAGCGCCGGAACATGGCAAACAGCTTGTGCTGTTGCTCCTTACGTATGCCCAGCCCATTGTCTGTTACTTGCAGCACTACATGATCGCCCTCGCGGTAGGTGCTGATGCTTACTTCGGGTGTACGTTCTTGTGCCCTGTACTTGATGCCATTAGACAAGAGGTTGTATATAATGCTTCGCAGATTTTTGCGCGCATACAGCAGACCTTTCTCTTTAAAATCGGTTCTGATCTGCACCCCCGACTCTTCCACCAGGTTGCTGATATCGCTGGTTACGTCCTGCAGTATTTCCTCAAAGGAGAGAGGCTCTACAGCGGCCTGCAGGTCTTTCTGCACTTTGGTGATTTCGGCCAGGTCGGCTATGGTTTGCTTCAGTTTGTAAATAGAAGATGTCACCATATCGATAATCTGTTCATCTTCTTCGCTTACTTTGCCTTGCAGAATGTCGCGTAGCAGCGTTACCAACCCCTCTATGTTGGCAATGGGCGATTTTAAGTCATGTGAGGCGGTGTATACAAAGCTGTCGAGGTCGTCGTTTATGCGCAGGAGTTCGGTATTCTTCTCGCTTAGCTCCTCGTTGGTGAGCAGCATTTTTTTACGGGCAGCCACCAGTTCTGTCACTTCAACGGCAAATATAAGTACGGCCTCTACCTTGCCTTTGCCATTTACCAGCGGCTGATACACCAGGTTAAAATATCCTTCGGTGAGCTCCCCATTGTTTTCGCGGTCTATAAGAGCTGCTAACTCATTGCCGATAAAAGGCTGGCCTGTCTTAAACACTTTGTTCAGGCGCCTCACGATCTCGGCACCTTCCGACTCAGGGTGTGCTTCTTCTACTGTTTTGCCTACCAGCAGCCGGTCGCCATATAGCTTTTTGTACAAGGGGTTTGCCAGCACATACTGCTTATCGGGGGCACGCACAAGGCCAACCAGCGCCGGTACCTCCAGGAACAGCTTCTGAATAAGTTCAGCATTTTGCTTCACCTTTTTCTGTGCCTCTTTAATTTCTGTAATGTCCAGAATAGAGCCGATGTGCCCCAGAAACTCTCCGTCGGCTCCCAAACGCGGCGTACCTGTGCTCACGACCCAGCGGTCTTCTCCGTCGTAGCGTCTTATTCTGAACTCGGTTCTGTAGGCTGTGGCCTCTGCCGCAGCCTGCTTGTGCAGGTGCTCAAAGGCAGGCAAATCGCGAGGGTTAATGGCTTTGTGCCAGCCTGAGTTAATGCTCTCTTCAAAGGTCTGGCCCGTAAAGTCGAGCCACTGTTGGTTAACATACTTGCAGTCGCCAGAGGTATCGGTTACACAGATCATAACAGGGGCATTGTCGGCCATGGTTCTGAATCGGGCCTCACTCTCTATAATAGCCTGCTGTGCCCGCTTCTCTTCGGTTATGTCGCGGACTTCTACAATAGAGAATGATGGTTTGCCATTTTCTGTTAAAGGCCGCGAGGCGCACATCACGTTTACAAAAACGCCGTCTTTTCTTATAAACACATCTTCATGCGCCCTGATGCTCTTGTTGTTATGAATCACCATGTTCAGGGGGCAATTTTCGCGATGGTACGGGCTGCCGTTGGGGTACTTGTAATGGATGAGGTCGTGCATGGGCTTCCTCCTGAAATCTTCTATGGTGTAACCTAGCATCTCTTCGGCAGCTGGATTCAGAAAGGTGCAGTACCCATTGGCGTCCATTATAAAAAGGGCAGCCGTAGCGTTGTCGGTAATAGTCTGTTTCAGGCGGTTGGAGCGGCGGCTAATGGTAAGCGACCAAATAATAAAGAACATCAGCAACCCGATAATAAGCCCGCCAAACAATACAAAGTAAGGCAGGTTGTTGTCTGTAGATTGTGAGAAGTTAGGGTTTGCCGTGCAGTAGATGCGCCAGGTGTGGTTCCCGATACTGATGGTACTTAGCCTGTAAAAAGGTCTTTCTTCTTTCTGCTGGATGTAGAGTGTGGTATCTGAGCTAAACAGCACATTCTCCTGGCTTGGGGTGGAGCCATCGTAAATTTCCACATCAAGCTCCCTGTATCCTTCGGCCAGAATTGGACGCATCAGGTCGTTTATTCTGAAAGGACTGTAGATATAGCCTTCGATCAGCTGCTGCCGCTTCTGAATAGATTCCGGATCTGCATTATCCTGATATACAGGCAGGTAGATAAGAAACCCGGCCTGCTCGTCCTCGCCGGTTTCCTGCACCAGGCGCACCTTTCCCGTCATGCTGGGGAGCTTGGTATCGCGGGCCATTTGCATCGCCGACATCCGCTTAGGCTCGCTGTACATATCGAATCCAAAGGCGCGGAGGTTCCGGTCGGCGAAAGGCTCCAGGTAAATAATGGAGGTGTAAATGTTGCGGGGAGTTTCCGGCCAGATGCGGTAATCGGGGAATCCTTCGGCCCTGATGTTCCTGGTATGCCGCTTTAGGTCAGCGGCTTTAACAACTGCCGCAAAGCCCAGGCCCTGTATGCCCGGGTAATTCTTCTCCAGGTTCAGCGATTTGTAATATTGTTTCCACGATGCCCGGGTTACTGTATCGGAGGCCATGTAGAAGGCTTTTGAACCTACCAGAATCTGTAAATAATCGCGCATGCGAAGTTCAATAGCTGCAGTTGCCTGCGCAGCCTTAAGCTCAAACAGCTTTCTGTTCCTTTCTTCTATTTTGCTCTTAGATTCGCTGTAAATGATGAGCGTTAGCAGAAAAATAAAGAGGAACGAAGCAATTGCTATGATGTAATCCTTAACAAAGGCGGCCAATCTGGCAATTTTCATGCGTTTTCTGTAAATGCTGATCATTTCCCTGAAACCATTTTCTGCATAGAAGTAAAACGGCAGATCGGCATGCTATTTTGTAATATTCCAAAAATAAACAAAAACAGGCCTTACCCCAAGCCTTTTGCCTTTGACCATGTTGAAAATTTATTCCTGCTAACAAAATGTGATGAAGATTTTTGCCAATAACAGGCGTTATTTTAAAAAATAGGCAGATAGCTTATTTTTATACGCGGTTGGGCAGCCAGAGATATTTCGAAGTTAATGGGACATAACCTGACCAACAAATTAGCGAAGGCTGGCGCACAAAATTGGAATATCACCTCCGGAAGCATATTTTTATTGAAATAATTCAAAATGCCTGTATTCCTAATCTCCTCTGTTGCTATGCTGTAGAACTTGGTGGGCAGGGAAAGAGAAGCACAGTGTTTGTGTAAAAAGTTAATGTTCTGAAAATTGGGGATAGGATAGTAACTTGCAGTTTAATTAAGCAACTGGACGCATGCTGGATATTTTACGAAGCCTTTTAATTAGCCTTTTAACGGTTACAGTTTTACTGCCGGTGGTTCGGTACGCACTCAGGCGAATATCGCCGGGCCGCCGCGCTGCTGCCATGCCTGCCGATGAGTACAAGTATATACAAAAGCAGGAGCGAAAGCTGATGTTCTTTTACTACTTCTTTTCTTGTGTGCTAGCCGTTTTCTGTGCAGGAGGGCTCTCGCTTGCTTCCAGTATTGTAAACATGCCCTCAGGCGATTCTTTGTATCTGCTCACACCTAACTTCCAGGCTATGTTTGCACCTGGTCTGCTGCTAGGCCTGATACTTGCTTTTGTGCCGCTGCGCCTGGTGCAGAAAACACTCCTTGGCCAAGAGTACGATATGTATCAAACCTATTTGCAGCAACAAGAAGGGCAGAACTCCTTTAAAACATATGTGCTGCTGCTGGCATTGTTGCTTGGTATTGCAGGTGTGGTTACGTTTTTTTCGCTGCGCTGGAACCTAGCCATAGCCTCCGACAAACTGGTGCTAACCAACCTGCTCCACGAGGAGCGCACTTACAACATGACCGATATAGTTTCTATCAGGCACCTTGGCAAAGAAGGCGAGTACCTGATTGTGCTCAACGACCAGACCAACATTAACACCGCCTACCTGAAGCCTGTAAACCTTGACATAATTGCCCTGCTCTCGCAAAAGTCGGGGCGCACCGTTTTACGCTAATGCTGCAGCCAAGGGACAAAAGCCTATGCCTGTCAGGCCATAAAAAGGCTCCGGAAGGACATTTTCATTAGCATAATTTACCTCAGGCTGCTTTTGCCAAAAAACATTTGTTCGCCGGCAGCGACCAGTTGGCTATCGCAAAAGCCACAGAACCCTTCAAAAAATTGGTTCACTCTTCTTATTTTACCTTGTTTTGCCTGCAGCTCCCCAATGAGGCAGAACCCATTACAAAAATTTTATTAGTTTTGCTTTTGAAGATTTTCCTCAAAAACTAAACATAAACCTATATGCAAGTTCGTGTAGAGAAAGATACCATGGGCCCGATCGAGGTGCCTGCAGACAAATACTGGGGCGCCCAAACGCAGCGGTCAAAAGAGAATTTCACCATTGGCGGTCAGCTGATGCCCAAAGAAGTGATAGAGGCATTTGCCATCCTGAAAAAGTCGGCAGCTTTTGCTAACGCAGAGCTGGGCGTGCTGGCACAGGACAAAGCCGAAATAATCGGAAAAGTTTGTGATGAAATTCTGGCAGGCCAATTAGCCGATGAGTTTCCGCTGGTGGTGTGGCAGACCGGCTCTGGCACACAGTCGAACATGAACGTGAATGAGGTGGTAGCTAACCGTGCGCACGTGTTGCTGGGCGGCGACCTGATGGATGAGAAAAAGAAAATCCATCCGAACGACGACGTAAACAAATCACAGTCTTCTAACGATACCTTCCCGACAGCCATGCACATTGCCGCTTACAAAAAAGTGGTAGAGCACACGCTGCCTATGGTGCAAAAGCTGCGCGACACACTGCAAAGCAAAGCAGATGCTTACATGAGCGTGGTAAAAATTGGTCGTACGCACCTGATGGATGCTACCCCGCTCACGCTGGGTCAGGAGCTGTCGGGCTACGCCGCCCAGCTGGATTATGGCATGAAGGCGCTGCGCAACACGCTGGAGCACCTAAGTACGCTGGCCCTTGGCGGATCTGCTGTAGGTACCGGCCTGAACACTCCGAAAGGATACGATGTGCTGGTAGCTAAAAAAATATCGGAGTTTGCGGGCCACGACTTTATAACGGCTCCAAACAAATTTGAATCGCTGGCTGCACACGATGCCATTGTAGAAACCTCTGGTGCCCTGAAGCAGCTGGCGGTAAGCCTGATGAAGATTGCCAACGACATCCGTTTACTTGCTTCTGGCCCACGTTGCGGTATCGGCGAAATTACGATTCCTGAAAATGAGCCGGGCTCTTCTATTATGCCAGGCAAGGTAAACCCAACGCAGGCTGAGGCCATGACGATGGTGTGCGCCCAGGTAATCGGCAACGATGTGGCTATATCGGTAGGTGGCATGAACGGCCATTTTGAGCTGAACGTGTTCAAGCCGGTTATGATTTTTAACCTGCTCATGAGTGCCCAGCTCATCGGCGACGCCTGCGACTCCTTCGACAAGCATTGCGCAGTGGGTATAGAGCCAAACACAGAGCGTATTAAGCAGAACCTGGAGAACTCGCTGATGCTGGTAACCGCTCTGAACCCGCATATCGGCTACGACAATGCAGCCAAAATTGCAAAGAAAGCACATAAAGAAGGTACTACGCTTCGCCAGGCAGCCATAGAGCTCGGCCTGCTCACCAGCGAACAGTACGACGAGTGGGTGAAGCCGGAGGAAATGATCGGCAGCTTAAAGTAGATGTAAGATATTAAATTTTAGATATTTTATTTTCATAAGAAAAAGCAGCTCCTCTGACAAGGGCTGCTTTTTCCTTTTCAATCAGTTCAGTTATGATCATCAGAAAAGCTACAGCAGCCGACACAGCCGGAGTTTGGGAAATTTTCAGAGAAGTAATACAAGCGGGCGATACTTATGTATTTGATCCTGCTACACCCCAAGAAGACCTGCAGAAACATTGGTTTGCTCCTTATATGTACACCTATGTGGCGGAGGAGGGAGGGCACATTATTGGAACCTATATTCTGAAGCCAAACCAGATTGACCTAGGCGCTCATATAGCCAACGGATCTTATATGGTGCATGCAGGTTTTCGGGGAAGAGGTGTGGGAGAAGCTTTGTGCCTGCACTCGCTGCAGGAAGCCCGCCAGCTTGGCTTCAGAGCAATGCAGTTTAATATTGTGGTTAGCACCAACACCCAGGCGGTGAAGCTCTGGCAAAAGATGGGCTTCTCAATTATAGGCACCGTGCCAGAAGCTTTTCAGCACCAGGAGCTAGGGCTGGTAGATGCCCATATCATGTACCGGAAGTTGTGATCAACTGCTGCACCTTCCGGTCCTAATGCTTTGCCAATGAACTAATTAATCCTGAACAAATCCTTTCCTCCTGCATTTAACCTGTGCAAAAATTGCTATATTAGTACCTTTTGTAGAATGTAAACTTTAACCAAAAAAGCAGAAGCCCATGGAGGAGCTGTTAGTAGACAAAGCCTATCGACTCGAAAAGTTTCCGGGCAAAGGGGGCTGGACCTATGTGGCCATTCCGGAAATTTCTAAAAACAAGCACGCCTGGTTCGGGATGGTAAAGGTGAGCGGCAGCATTGATGACTTTGAGCTAAGAGATGTGAACCTGTGGTCGCTGAGCAGTGGCAGCATGTTTTTCCCGGTTAAGGCAGAGATAAGAAAGAAGATAGGGAAGCAGGAGGGCGACTGGGTACAGGTGCGGCTGTTTGCTGAAAACTCGATGAACAAAGTACGCGAAGAACTACTGCTCTGCCTCCAGGACGAGCCTACTGCCTACCAGGCCTTTCTTGCCCTCTCCGATGTGGAGCAGCAAACCTGTGTAGACTGGATTTATGCCGCAAAATCAGATGACATGAAAGTAGCGCGCATTGTGCAGACGATAGACAGGCTGCTGTACTCAAAAAGCTGTGTGCTTGCAGATACAAAGCATTAGCATTTACCTACCTGATATCAAGAGACACTTTCCTATCTTCCTCCAGACACTCGCAGGAGCTGCGCACGCTGCGAGGTCACGGCTGCTTTTGTCTAGTAGCAGATTATTCTAATCAAAAAGCACTTCCTAAGCATTTTTAATAGTTTTGATACAAGGCCTTTTAGACAAAATTATGAATATCCTAACTCAGGTTGTGAGGTAGCTGTCCATTCCAATTTATTGCGGCAGGTAACAACGAAGCGAACACCATTGCTAGGTGCACCTATTGAGCCGGCACTGTTGGAGGTAGGGGCCCTCGATAAAGAGCGGTCAGCGAGTGGGGGTAGGGGCCCTCGATTTGGCGGGTCTTGATTTTTTTAGTTCTTTTTGTATCAAGACAAAAAGAACAAAGACTCCAGCTATGCAATAGCTTCAGTTTGAAGCAGCAAGGAAAGCAGCTATGCGAACTTAGACTCCCAAACCAGTAGCCGTTGGTAATGACTCTTGCCCACAAGATCCCTTCTGAATGACAAAAGGGAATCAAGTTAGAAGGAGAGAAAGTAGAAGAAAAACTAAAGTTGAAGATAGATTAAGTAGAATGATAATAGAGAAGTAAACCTTATTTGCTTCCGCACAACCTAAATTGTTGTATCTCTCCTCCTCTCCATCACTTATTTAAAATTCCTCATTCCTACAGAACCCGCCACTCTGTCACAGCAAACTAATTAGGAGCGTTATTTGTTTATACAAACAACACGTATAAATCACCATTACCAGATAACTTAACCTATGAAAGTAGCCAAAGATCCATCAGAATATAACAAGCTTACACCAGAAGAAGCCTATATCATTGTAAACAAAGGCACCGAATACCCCGGAACAGGCGAATATGAGCACAATAAGGCCGATGGCGTATACCTGTGCAAACGCTGCAACAATCCACTCTACACCTCAGAGCAAAAGTTTGAGTCGCATTGCGGTTGGCCTAGCTTCGACGATGAAATATCAGGCGCTGTAAAGCGCGTGCCGGATGCCGATGGTCGTCGCATAGAAATTGTTTGTGCCAATTGCGAAGGTCACCTGGGCCATGTGTTCGAAGGCGAGTATTTAACTCCTAAAAACCTTCGCCATTGCGTAAACTCCCTCTCTATGACATTTGTGCCGGTAGAGGAGCTGGAAAGCAAATAACTACGAGCATTTACACTTTGCACATGTTCAAACACAGGGGTAGGGTAGAAGCAGACAAGGCGGGGCAGGAGCAGGGCATTTACTCTTGCTCCCGCTGTAGCACCAGCTTATTCAATGGCGGCACAAAATTTAGTGTTGGCTCTGGTTTTCCCAGCTTTTGGGCGCATTTAGGAGAAAGTGTGCAGCAACAGCTATTGAGTACCTATGGCAGAAACCGCATTCAGCTTCTGTGCAGGCACTGCGGACAACACCTGGGCCACCTGTTCGCCGACAACCGTACACCTACTCAGGTACGCTACTGCATAAACGCAGCTGCGCTGGCACCTAAAAATTTGTAAATTACCTTTAAACACGATGCCTCCTGCACGTAATCAGGTGCATAAGTACCTCATACAGCAGGTTCGTATCTTTTATTTTGACACAACACATGGAAATAGCAACATTTGGAAATGGCTGCTTCTGGTGCACAGAAGCTGTTTTTCAGCAGTTAGAAGGCGTAGAGAAAGTAGAATCGGGGTACGCAGGCGGGCACGTAGAAAACCCAACTTACAAGCAGGTTTGCACTGCCACTACCGGCCACGCCGAAGTACTGCAGATAACCTACGACCCACAAAAAATTAGCTTTGAGGAACTGCTGGAAGTTTTCTGGGAAACCCATGACCCCACCACCCTCAACCGCCAGGGCAATGATGTGGGGCCACAGTACCGCTCCGTTATTTTTTATCACAATGAGGAGCAAAGGCAGCTGGCTGAAAAATACAAGCAGGAACTGGAGGCATCAGGTGCCTTTAACGATCCAATTGTTACAGCCATAGAGCCACTTTCTAACTATTACCCGGCCGAAGATTACCACCAGAACTACTTTCTGCAAAACGGATTTCAGCCTTACTGCAGCTTTGTGGTGCGGCCCAAGGTAGAGAAGTTCCGGAAGGTGTTCGGGCACAAGCTAAAACCAGCCTACAGCAACAAAGAGTAAAACCCTTCTCAGAGGCTCACAGCGGGTGCAGCTCGTGCGGGCCTCTGAGTTGGCTACTACAGCTGCAACCATAACCTTGCCAGCACCCTCACCTTCACAAATCTAAGCTGCTCCACCACCTTGGAAACCTACTTCAAAAAGCGCTACAACAGTTTTAAATTTGCCTTTAACGGGCTTAACTCCGCCTTACGTTCGGAGCCGCACATGCGCCTGCATATACTATCGGCGGCAGGTGTAGTGCTAGCGGGCTATTTCTTTGGTGTTACGGCTACCGAATGGTGCCTGCTGGTTGGCTGCATCGGAGTAGTGTTTATGGCTGAAATTTTTAATACCGCCATCGAAACGGTGGTAAATCTCGTCTCTCCTGACTTCCACCCGCTAGCAGGCAAAGCCAAAGATCTGGCGGCAGGCGCTGTACTGGCTGTTGCCATCATGTCGGCAGTTATTGGGCTTATTATTTTTCTGCCGTATGTATTTTCTCTCATAAGCAACTTATTTTAACCAGGCATAGCTACCATGACAGCAGATTATTTATACAGTGCTAGAAAGCAGTTTGAGTACTATAAATTGCTTGGTGAAAAAACATTTGACCAACTCACTGATGAGCAATTATTCTGGCAGTTTAATGAAGAGAGTAACAGTATAGGAATAATAGTAAAGCATCTGTGGGGAAATATGCTGTCGCGGTGGACTGATTTTTTAGCTACAGATGGAGAGAAAGAATGGCGCAATAGAGAAGCAGAATTTGAAAATGATATTAAAGACAGAACAGCATTAGTACTTAAATGGAACGAAGGCTGGACCTGTTTATTTAAAGTGCTAGACTCTTTAAACGAAAGCAACTTTAATTCAACAATTTACATCCGCAATCAAGGCCATACGGTTATGGAAGCTATAAACAGGCAGCTTGCTCATTATCCGTACTATGTTGGGCAGATTGTGTTTATTAGTAAAATGGCGCGAAACGAGCAGTGGAGCTCCTTATCAATCCCTCGTGGAGGGTCTAGAAAATTTAATCAAGAAAAGTTTTCGAAGCCAAAAAGGACAGAATATTTTACTGACGATTACTTCAATAAAGAATAGCAGATGCTGGTAAAACTTCACCTTGCTCACCTCCTGTATTAGACCGGTTAGCAGGTGTTTTTCTGATGTTTAGGAGGAGGTTTGTGTTATACTTCTTACATTTGCCCTCAATATTGACGCTTCCCGGAAATTATGCTAATGAAAATGGCCTTCCGGAGGACGAATACAAGTTTTTGGCCTTAGGCTTTATAAACCTCAGCTGCCTGTTTATATTCGCTAGCGGAGGCAGATGCAGGTAAAACAGAAAAAGCAACAGAAGATAAACGTAATTTAATATGACTGGAAACGACGTACTGAAAAACCTGTCGGAATACAACATCTGGGCAAACAAAACCATGCTCGATGTATTTAGCAGCCTGCCAGAAGTACCAGCAAACGCTGCCCGCCTGTTCAGCCACGCGCTTAACGCACAGGCTATCTGGATTGCCCGCATCACCGGCACCGAAAGCCCTGTAAAAGTATGGCAGGAGCACAACCTCGACGAACTGAAAAAACTGCATGAGTCCGCCTCTTACAAAATTGCCGAGCTGGTAGCCAACGCCGATGAAGCCGAGTTTAACCGCCTCATCGACTATACCAACAGCCTTGGCCAGAAATACAGCACCCGTGTGCTTGATATTTTAACGCATGCCTTTAACCATGCCACCTATCACCGTGCCCAAACAGCTACGGATCTTCGCAAAAACGGCCATACTCCACCTAACACAGATTATGTAACCTATGTGCGTGAATTAATGGGCCAGGTTTTCTAGACTGATAATATCTAGTATAATTTATACATCATAAAAAAAGAGGAGCTTACTATAATGGTAAGCTCCTCTTTTTTGTATGGCAGCAGGTTACAAGCCTATGCAGCCTGTGCTTAATGCGAAAGCTCTACTGTGCCCAGGTCTTTGATTTGATTTTGAGTAACTGTTATGTTTTCCAGGGTTTTGTCGTGCTCGTGGTTTTGGGTGTAGAAGTTAACTCTGTAGGTACCGGCGGGTACTCCTTTAATCAGAAAGTCGCCGGTGCTGGTGGCAAAGCCTCCAATGGTGTCGTTTGCAGGTGAAATAATATAAATACCTGGCTGGTATTCAGCTGGTGTAACTTTTCCTTTTATGCCGCCTGCTATGGCTTGTGTAAGAGTGCGCACCACTGGCTTTAGGTTGTACTGCCCATTGCCTCTGGCCACTACCGATTTAGCAGCATCAAAATCAAGTAGTACCATATAAGTTACATCTTCTACCAGGTCAGCATCTATTTTCAGCTTAATGCCAGATGATTGCCCGCTTGGCGTTTTTAAAGGCATTTTACGGCCATCTTTCAATATCAGGGAATTATCATCGCCTAAAAGCAAGCGTATCTGTGAAATTCTGCCGGCCGGAAGGTTGGCGCTTGCGAGAAGGGTGTCGCGTCCATTGGCAAAGTCGAGCAAGTTATAAATGCCGGGGTGTACCTCATCCAACGTTATCCAGCCGGAGCCATCGTCGGCAGATTCTTTGTGTATCTGCACCGACCGGATGTCAACATTTACCTGGGCATAATCTCCCGGAGAGTCTGTCATGCGTACTTCCATTCTGGCTGTGCCTGTTCCATCTTTTTCGTTGTTGCAGGAGCTAAACCAAACAAGACTGCATAGCAGGAAGGGGAAAAAGAATTTTGTTTTCATAAAATTGCATTATTTAATTCAAATACCTCTATATAGGGCAATTAATATACGATTAAACGAAAATAAGTTGTACAAAATTATTTCAGCGTTAAAAGCAAAACCCCATAAAGGCTTTGCTTTTATGGGGTTTCTAGGTAAATACCTGCTGTTCAGGTTCTCTTAAGCAAGTAAATAATAACAAGGCTGGGGCGCAAATTATTCTAATGAAAATGGCCTTCCAGAGGCTTTTATAGAATTTATAAAGCCAGGTACCTTGCTGTTTAACCCGCTACTAAATAATAATTCATGTGGTCTTTTTCCGAAGGATCGAGCCTACGCTGCTCTAAGGCTTACTCCTTTTTAGCAGTGTCGGCTGGAGCGGTTGTTTTCGGCTTAAAAAGACTGTTGATTTTGTTTGAAATCTGATCTTTCGCTTTCTGCTCTGCCTCAAGCCGCTTCTTCTCCAACTCTTCGCGTGCCTTTTGCTCTGCCTCCAGTTTTTTGCGGTTTAGCTCGTTGGTAAGGCTGTCCTGTGCCTGTTGCTTGCGCTGCTCTACCTGTGCTTTAGCATCGTCGAGCTTGTTCTGCACGAGGTTCTGCACCGCTTCTTTCGCCTGGCCTTTGGCACTACCGCCTGCCAAGGATACGCGTGGATCTGTGAGCGTACCGCCTATGTTTAGGTTCAGGGTAACACGCTCTGCTGTTTTTACATCGCTGCCGATAAGGCTGCTAAGGCGTGTGTTTAGTTCCTGGCCCACTCTACCGGTTGGCAGATTCAGGGCTGTAACATAGTCTATTTTGCCATTCACGTTATTAGAGCCACCCACTGTCATGTCTACATTGCCCACTTTCAGGTCGAAGGGTTTCACCACCAGGCTGCCGTCTACGATTTGGGCATCTATTCTTTTATTCTCCACTACAAAGTTCTTCAGTTCCTCGAAGTTGGTTAGGCTGCTGATTTTGTCTACGATCTTCACATCGCGTACAGCTGCTTTTATTACTTCTATTACACCAGCTCCATCAAGGGTACTCAAAACCGGCATCATGTCTTGCCCCAACTCACCGGCAAAGTTAAACTTGGTGGAGAAGGTACCTTCCAACAAACCGGCTATTGGCGCAACGGCTTTGATTGTGTTAAAGGCATTGAAGGCTTCTTTGAATTTCAGGTTTTTAATATCAAGGTTAAAGTCGAAGAGCGGCTTCTGCAGATTTTGTGTGTTGTAGCTACCGCTGGTCACAAAGCTGCCGCCCAGGGTGTTAAAGCTTACCTGCTGCAGGCGCGCCACTTTGTCTTTTACCAGCACTTTGCCGCTCATATTGCTCAGATTCAGGTTATCGTACACCACCTGCTTGGCATCTATATTCAGCGTAATATCGAGGTTAGCTGGTACTTCTACTACACCTGCCTCGCTCTCCGGCACCGGCTGACCAGTGTTTTCATCTACCATCCACTCATTTACATTAAACTTGTTGCTGGCCAGGTTAAACGTACCACGCAGCGACTGATCGTCGGCCAAGGCATAGCCCAGGTAGTTCGAAATGGAACCGCTGGCCTGAATATCGCTCTTGCCCAGGTAGCCACTCATGTTCTGCAGGTCTATACGCTCGTTGTTGAAAACGGCATTGGCATTGTTTATTTTGATTCCCTGAGGCATGTCTTTGCTCACAAACTCCAGGTTGTTGATAGCCATGCTGCCATTGGCCGTTACGTTGTTGTATTTCTCAGCCTCTATGTCGCTCATTTTTCCTTTAGCGGCTACATTGGCATTAATACGCCCTGACACAGTCATATCTTCCAGCGGAAAGATTTTGGTGAGTTTGGTGAGATCGAGTATACCTTTTATGTTGGCATCGAAGGCTGGTTTATCGATTCCCTGCACCAGCACCCGCCCTTCCAGAGGCTCTCCATCAAGGCTCATGTTAAAGTTCTGGATGTTGATGCGGGTATCATCGGTGTTGCCGGTGGTGTTCAGAATATTGGCAACTACATTCAGGTTCTGGATCGGCGCCGGGAAATCCTTTGATTTCACGAACCCGTTTGTCAGGCGCATATCGGCATTTACAACAGGCATTTTCGTTTTGCTGTAGGTGCCTTTAGCGTTAGCATCTACTTTCAGCAGGCCACGCAGGGTCATACCATCTATCGGGAAAACTTTCGTTATCTCGTCCAGGTCGATGCTAGCTTTTACGTTACCGTCTACGAGCATCGTCTCCAGCCCCTGTACCGATACTTTGGCATCTACAGGGTTTTTGCCCAGATCGAGGTGGAACTGGCGCACCATAATATTGGTGTTGTCTACATTACCATCTTTGTTGTCGATGCTCATGTCTACGTTAATGTTGCGGGCAGCCTGTGGCAGGTCTGGGTATTTAAAATAGCCTTCCGCAATTTTAAGGTCGGTACCAAAGCCTGGCATCAGCGAGTCGTTCAGGCGGCCTTTCAGGTACCCGTCGAAGCTGAGCTTTCCTTCGGTTTTGATGTTCTTGAAATCCTCGGTGTACATACCCGGCACCACCGACAGCACATTTCTAAAATCAGTTTCGGTGGCTTTAAAAGTCAGGTCCAGGTCAATATCTTCGGCTGGCATTAAGATAGAGCCGGCAAACTGAAACGGAAATTCGTTAACACGGATGTTGTTATTTTTAAATGTATAAAGCGCTTTTTCCAGGTCCATTGCCAGCGTTACATCAGCATCGAGTTTGGCATTCTGGATATAGTTTACACCATCGTAGGTCATGGTAAAGCGTTCGGCCGTGGTTTTAGAATCCATGTCGAACACACTCTGCTCAAAGTCGCCGCTGCCGGAGTGGTTTATGCCGTACATAGCCAGGCCAAACGGAATGCTCAGGTCGTCGTAATATAGGGTTCCGTTGTTGATGTTCCAGCCTTTGATCGCCATTTTGAAATCGCTGGTGGCAGTATCGGCAGGGGCGGCTGTGGTATCGGAAATAAAGATATCCCAGTTGGCTTTTCCGCTCTCCAGCACTACCAGCCTTATTTTAGGTTCTTGCAGCACTACCTTATTTACTTTCAGTTCATCGCCACTGATCACGCTCATTAGGTTAAGGCCTAACCTGAAGGACGGGATAATAGCCAGGGTATCTGTCTGGAAAGAATCTTGCCCTACAACCGTCAAATTATCTATACCAAGCGATACATCCGGAAAATCGCGGAACAGCGACAGGCTAATGTCGTCGGTTTCGTAAATAACGGTAGCATGTACGTTTTGAGCAATTTGTTTGTCTACGGCTTGTTTAATTTTATCTTTGAACAGAATGGGGACTAGTATGGCTGCTGCCACCAGCACTATAAAGAAGATAGCGAAGCCAATAACAATTTTTTTCATATTAGGTATGTGATCAGGTGTTTGCTAATTTAGTCTAAATTTGTTAAATGCTGCCCAAGTTTAAGCCAGGTACAGTACCAGCACCTTTAGCTAAGGCTCAAAAGTATCTAAAATTGATGTAAAAGTGCTTACAGTTCTGCTAGTTAAAGGCCAAAGTCATGCCAATATGTGTTTTAACATTAGATTATACCCAAACCTTGTTAAACCCAAGTACTCTTTTCGACAATAAACCGCTCCTTCAGTGAGTTTTAGCATAAGTATGTACCGAAAAAAAGTATTTTTGTGCTGTCTGGTATTTGTATGGAGCTTAGCAGCTAAAGCTCAAGAAGTTGCATTTAGCCAACCTTATGCCAGCAGGCAGTACTTAAATCCGGCTTTTACCGGCCTGGGCCACGCCTGGAGCGCTTCGGTGGTGCACCGCAGGCAGTGGCCAGCGCTCAATGGTTCTTTCATAACCAACCAGGCCTCCGCCGACTATAGACTACCGGGAACAAAAAGCGGTATTGGCATGTTCCTGCAGCAAGATAGGGCAGGAGTAGGCGGATTACAAAAATTACAAGTCTCAGCCTCTTATGGTTATCATACAGCCTTAACAGGAAAATGGGCATTTTCGGCTGGCCTGCAAGCCAGTATCGCATCTCTTCGCCTTAACTACGACAACCTGGTTTTTGGCGACCAGCTTTCAGACAATGGAATGGTAGCTGTAACATCGGCAGAAGTGAGTAATTTTGAACCCGGTAACTACCTGAGCTTTGCAACTGGAGGTATGCTTTACACCAATCAATTCTGGCTTGGTATTACAGCAGCAAACTTGAATCGGCCCTCTTATGGCTTTGGCCAGAAAACAACACTGCCACTGCGGTTTGCAGCTACAGCAGGTTATAAATTTTTTGCCCGTTCTTACCAGCAACAAGGCAGACTTTTTGAACTAAGCTTTATACCAACAGCCGCGTTTGTCAGAGACCAGAATTTTAGCAGAGCAGACCTCGGGATATATACTATTTATACCCCGCTAACGTTGGGTTTAATATACCAAGGAGTGCCAGTGATAGCTGGTACAAACCAGGATCAGACACTGGCTATGCTTGTAGGGCTGCAACTGGAGCAGTTTAACATAGGGCTTAGCCACTCCATTGGCCTAAAAGGGTTTAGCACCCAGGTAGGAGGAGCCACAGAAGTTACGTTGCGTTTTACTCAATTAGACTTTGGTAAAATGCTGAAAAGTAGTAATAAAAATAAATTAAATCAGAACAATCCTTGGCCAGCGTTCTGAATTTAATTATAATTGCGTGTTAAATTACCTTACAAGAACCTAATATTAATAGGGTGCTATTTTATGAATATTAATAAGTATTTATCTGTGTTGGTTATGGGAGCACTTGTGCTTGCTTCCTGCTCAAGAGACCGCCGACCTACTGCTAATGATCCGGGTTGGGAAAGTACTGCAACCGGTACCGTGTACGGAGAAGAAGGCGAAGAGGGAGAAGAAGGCGGATTCAACGTAGCTGATTACTATGAGCCACCACAAGGCCCTGGTCTTGTTTTCATTGAAGGTGGCCGCACCACACTTGGTTCTATGGAAGAAGATGTGGCCATGACCCGCGACAACGTGGAGCGTACTGTAACAGTAGCTTCTTTTTACATGGACGAAGCCGAGGTAGCGAACATTCACTGGCTGGAGTACCTGCACTACTTAAAAAGAGACTCACTTCCTGAAGTTTATGAAGCAGCTTTACCAGACACAACTGTTTGGTCTCGTCAGCTTTCCTTTAACGACCCTTACGTAACGTATTACCTGCGTTACCCTGGCTTCCGGTTCTTCCCGGTAGTAGGTGTAAGCTGGTTACAGGCCACTAATTATTGCGCGTGGCGAACTGCTAAGGTAAACGAGAACCTGGCAAAAGAGCATAACGAAATAAATGGCGGCGGTGGTCGCCGCAGAGGTTTGTTCGGCAGAAGAAGTGCTGAAGAGCCTACTGAAGAAGCAGGTGCTCTTTCTATCGAGTCCGGCTTTGTGCTACCAAACTACCGTCTCCCAACAGAGGCTGAGTGGGAATATGCTGCACAGGCCATGATCGGAACGCAATATACAGAAGACGAAAACCAGAACAACAGACGCCTCTACCCTTGGGATGGTCACCAACTGCGTAACCCACACGGTAAGCAAATGGGTCAGTTTATGGCTAACTTTAAGCGTGGCCGCGGTGACTATGCCGGTATTGCCGGATCGCTGAACGATGGCGCCATGATTACCGATTACATCTACAACTACCCTCCAAACGATTTCGGTCTTTACAACATGGCCGGCAACGTAAATGAGTGGGTGCAAGATGTGTATCGTCCATTGTCTTTCGAAGATGTAGAAGATCTTAATCCATTCCGTAGAGATGGCTACCAAGACCCTTCTGAGAATTATGACACGAACCAAGGTTACCATTCTCTTATCAATGATGAGGTCCGCGTTTACAAAGGTGGGTCCTGGAAAGATGTAGCTTACTGGTTATCACCTGGCACCAGAAGATTCATGAAGCAAGATTCCTCTACCGCAACCATCGGTTTCCGTTGTGCTATGATCAGCACTGGATCTAACAAGTAATAAAAAATCAGAATGCATAGCAGAAAAAGCCCGGCGCAATCCGGGCTTTTTCTATTTTAAATCGTTTATTGAACTATGGAAGAGGCAGTACAACACAAAGAAATTATTTTCAGGTTTCATAGCGAGATCTTTGACCAGGAAATAGAGGAAGTGCTTTGGGCTATAGAAGTAGATCATGCCGAAGACTTATATAAGATAGATAGCCTTCCGTTTTATGTGCCGCTAATTGCTACAAATGATATTGTAAGAGCAGTGTACCATGCAGATGAGAAGCACCTGGTGTATAAAGAAACAGTTTCTCCCTCGGGCAACTCCACTCTGCACGTGGTGGTTACAGACGATAATACTCCAATAGAGGATATCCGAAATAAATTTGCTCCCTATGGCTGCGTTACAGAAAAACTGAATGAGCATTACTTTGCCATGGAAATTCCGGCCACAGCCGATTACAGTCCGATAAAAGACCTGCTCGATGAACTGGAAGAGCAGGAAATAATAGAATATGCTGAGCCAAGCCTGTCGGAAATGCACCGCGACCAAACCTCTTTTTAAGCTTAACAGAAGCTGAAGCGCATAACTAATTCTGCTAATGATTTTGCCCTTCCAGAGAGATTTTAAGCTAGTTAATGCTTAGGGGATCCTTCTTAAATTTTAAGTTGAAATCAAACTTCCTTGTTTAAGCCGCGGCAATAGTCGCCACGCTCACCTCTTCGCATCCTGCGGCAAGCAAGGCAAGGGCACAAGCTTCTAAGGTAGCACCAGTCGTCATGACATCGTCTACAAGTAAAATGCGCTTGCCTTGCACCAATGCTGGTTCTCGTACCATAAATATATTTTCTACGTTCTGCCATCGCTCCAGCCGGCCTTTTTTGGTCTGAGTTGCCGTATGAACCGTCCGCTCCAGCACTTGTTGGCTCCACGGCAGTTGCATGGCTCGTGCCAGGCCTTGGGCAAAACTATCGGATTGGTTATAGCCGCGCTTACAAAGTTTGCTGTGGTGCAAAGGCACCGGCAGCACCAGATCGAGCTGCTCGCGGTATTGGTGGTCGGAGAGGAGGGAGCCATACCGATAGCCCAAGTGGTCGCCTAACTCCTGCGCACCGCGGTACTTGAGCTCATGCAGCAGGCGCTGTACCCGCCCCTTTGCCATAAAATGCAGGTAAGCAAAAGCAAACCTAACCGGCACTTTACCCCAAAACCGTTTCAACAAGGCATTTTCGGCTGTACCACCGTACAAATGATAAGCAGTATAAGGCAATCGTACGTTACAGTCGGTGCAGATAAATTTTTCGCCCCGCGTTAGCACGCCTTTGCAAGCATGGCAAATTCTAGGAAACAGCAAAGACAGCAGGTCGTGCCACATATGGTATAGCAAGAAAAGTAAAAGAGTTCGCGGGTCTAGTTGAGGCTCCTTGCGGCGCTAGAGAGCCCGCAACTGCCCTATTAACAAAATTTAAAGAGCTTGACCAGGTTAAGTTTTGAAGCAGTTTTACCAGAAAGCCTCATTAAACCCTTCAGCCTCCAAAAACGAAACTTAAACAAGCCCTATTCTTATTAACTTTGTGAAATAAAATTTGTTACCTACAAAACTTAAACAAAAAACAGATATGAGCTTAGTTCAGGAATTTAACGACTACAGGGAGCGCATGAATGAGCGTATTATGTCTTATGATAATAAAGTAATAAAACGCTTTTTTAACCTCGACACCAATACTTACATGGAAGGCGCTCTAGATGTAAAGACAAAAGAGATGCTGGGCCTGGTAGCGTCTATGGTGCTTCGGTGCGACGACTGCATAAAATACCACGTGGGCAAATGCCATGAGCAGGGCCTGACCGATGAAGAGATAATGGAAGTTTTCTCGATTGCCAATTTAGTAGGAGGCTCCATTGTGATTCCTCACTTTAGAAGAGCTGTAGAATACTGGGAGGAATTAAAAGCAAGCAAATAATTGTTGCCCGTTTAGCAAAAGCACCAATTACAGAAAACAAGACTTACACCAATAGTTATTATAAAGTACATGCTGGAAGAATCTTCTAACCTGGACCACCGATGGATTAACCTGCGCGCTATGCTCATGAAGCAATTTGGCAAGAAACCAGACCTGAATGCCATCCTGTTTCTCATCGGAATTCAGGAGCTGGGCCAGGGCATCAGCGATTTTACTAAAGAGCAGAAGCAGGACCTGATGCACATTGCCACCTGCAAAGTGTTTAGCCTCTCGGGTTACTACGAACTTACGGGCGTAGACGACGATGGCTGGCCTCACTACCGCTCCCTGAAACCAATTCCCTTCACCAACCTGAAGGAGCAGGAGCGGATGCTGAAGTGGCACATTCTGGAGTACTTTGACCAGTACGACGAGTTATAATCTGCCAATCCATTGATAGGCTACTGTTTTTTTATTGAAGAGAAATTTTGATTAAATTATTGAGTGGATGCTATACTGCTTACTTAAAAGCATTGCCCTCATTCCCCTTTATCAAAAATCTTTAAAAAAGCCTACGGAAGGACAAAATCATTAGCAGAATTTAATCAAAGACTTTTGCCTACTGTTTAAGTCTGGCGTGTAACCGCGACTTTCTTTTCATCGCGCTAAACACCTATATTTTATTTAACCAAAAAAGAATTACTATCTAAAATTCCAGCACCAAATATTAATTAATGAGGATAATTACATATAACGTAAACGGCATTAGAGCCGCTATTACAAAAGGGTTTCAGGAGTGGTTGCATGCTGCAAACCCCGATGTACTTTGCCTACAGGAAATAAAGGCGGACGACAGCAAGTTTGATCGAGCCATTTTTGAAAGCATGGGTTACCACGTGTACCTGCACCCGGCTGTAAAAAAAGGTTATAGCGGCGTGGCTATTCTTTCCAAGCTTGAACCTAAGCATGTAGAGATTGGCTGCGGCATAGACTGCTACGATCAGGAAGGCCGCGTGATCAGGGCTGATTACGATAACTTTTCAGTAATGAGCGTATATATGCCTTCAGGGTCGAGCGGGGAGGAGCGGCAAGGATTTAAGTTTAAGTGGCTCGACGATTTTTACACCTATATAGCGCAACTAAAGCACTCACTACCGGGCCTGATCATTAGCGGTGATTACAACATCTGCCACCAGTCTATTGATATTCATAACCCAAAATCGAATGCCAACAGCTCTGGTTTTTTGCCCGAGGAGCGAAGCTGGATGACTAAGTTTATTGAAAGTGGGTTTGTAGATTCTTTCCGGTATTTTAACCAGGAGCCACACAATTATACCTGGTGGAGCTACAGGGCAGGGGCACGCAACAAAAACCTGGGCTGGCGTATTGATTATAATATGGTTACCGAAAACCTGCAGCACCGCCTCAAAAGGGCCGCTATTTTAAAAGATGCTATACATTCCGACCATTGCCCTGTTTTATTAGAAGTGGAGCATTGAAATTATACTAAAATTGCCTAATTTATAGTTTATAGGTTAACTAACCATTAAATGCTTAATAAGTTGCGCATCAGTAGCTTACCTGCTAATACCAGCCTCAGAAGCAGCATACGCACTATTTAAAAAGTAAAGGAGTAAACAAATGAACAAATATGATGCTCTAGATCAGTTAATGCATCAGCTCCAGGAGTATAAGAAGAAGTTTTACCTTAATATGCTTTTAAGAGGTAGCATCTTCGCTATTGGCATGCTTATATCAATTTACGTAGTTTATAGCCTACTGGAGTATATGTTTTACTTTCCGCAGTACGTGCGGGCTTTTCTGCTCTTCTCGTTTATCGGGCTCGTGCTCTACGTGTTTTTTCGATGGATTGCCCTGCCTGTTTCTGCGCTGGCTAATCTCCGAAAAGTACTTACTGATGAGCAGGCGGCCTTACGTGTTGGCTCTTATTATCCCGAAATAAAAGACAAGCTCCTGAATGCTATACAGCTGCAGAACCTCGACAGAACCAACGACCTGATAGCCGCCAGTATAAACCAACGATCCGGCCAGTTGCTGGTCTTTAAATTTACGGAGGCTGTAAAATTTAAGGAGAACAAATCGCTGCTGAAGTATGCGGCGCTGCCGGCAGGTATTGCCTTACTCATTGCCTTTATTTACCCCACTATATTTGTTCAAGGCACAGAGCGAATCATACATTATAAGAAACTGTATGCGCCCGAAGCACCTTTTACCTTTGATGTTCAAAACGATGCGCTACAAACTTACAGAGGCGAAGACTTTGAGTTGAAGTTGGCTGTAAACGGCAAAACTGTACCAAACGAAGTTTTCTTACATTATAACGGTCGCCGCCAGAAACTGACTAAAAATAGCAGCGGCCTCTACACCTATACCTTTAAGCAACTGCAAAAGCCTCTGGACTTTCGTATGGAGGGTTCCGGCTTTTACTCCGACGAGTACAACCTGCAGCTGCTCTCACGTCCGAACCTCAAAGATTTTGAAATGGAGGTGGCTTATCCAGCTTACCTGTACCGTAAGCCAGAGATCATCAAAAACACTGGTAACGCCACTATTCCCGAAGGCAGTACTCTCACCTGGAATTTTACTGCTACCGAAACAGAAAGCATTAACCTCTACTTTCAGGAGCCCGAACAAACCATAGCCGCCAAAGAAGAAGGAAGTGCTTTTAAGGCTAGCAAAAAGTTTGACCGGAGCCAGGCCTATAGTGTAAAGTTGCAGAATGTGCATAGCAGCAACAAAGAAGACATCAGTTACCAGATCAACACCATCCCGGACAAATATCCCCAGATTAGTATTGAGCAATTTCAGGACACGGCGCTGTATAACTTTCTAGTAGTTGGTGGCGATGTGTCAGACGACTATGGCCTGACAGCACTTAGCCTGAACTACCGCATCAATAAAGAAAACTCTGCTCCAGACGCCAAATACAAAAGCCAGGCGCTGCCATTAAACAAAAACCAACTCAGCCAAACCTACTACTACCAGTGGAATACCGCTAACCTGAACCTGCAGCCAGGCGATAGGGTAGAGTACTTTGTGCAGGTATGGGATAACGATGGCATTCACGGTCGCAAGAGCGCTCGTACCCGCACCTTCGAAATGAAAGTTCCTTCTAAAAAAGAACTGGAGAAGGAGCTGGCTAATAATGCCCAGTCGGTACAGAGCCAGATCAGCAAGTCGCTTGAAAAATCTACGCAGCTAAACCAGGAGCTTAACAAGACCGAAGAAAAGCTAAAGACCAAGCGCGATATGAGCTGGCAGGACAAAAAGCTGCTCGAAGACCTGGTATCCAAAAAGAAGCAGCTGGAGCAGGATATATCTTCTATGAAGGATCTTTATGACCAGCTCAACCAGAAGCAAAATATGCACTCGGAGCAAAACAAGCGCCTAGCCGAAAAAGCCGAGGAACTAAAGAAGCTGATGAACGACCTCCTCGACGAGGAAACGAAAAAACTGTATGAAGAGCTGGAGAAGCTTCTTCAGCAGCAAAAGCCAAATGACCCGGAACTACAGAAACTGCTCAGCAAGCTTGATAATCGTGAGCGCAACCTGGAGAAGGAGCTGGAGCGGGCACTGGAACTCTTTAAGCAACTGCAGTTCGAACAGAAACTCGACAACATAGCCAATCAGCTTGATGAGCTGGGAAAAGAGCAACAGGAGCTTGCCAAAGAAACCGAAGATAAAAAAGCCGACAATGAGCAACTGCAAAAAGAGCAGCAGGAAATAGCTCAGAATTTTGAGGACCTAAAAAAGCAACTCGAAGAACTGAATGATCTGAACAAAGAACTGGAGCACCCCAACCAAATGGAAGACCTGAAGCAGGATGAGCAACAGATAGAGCAGGAGATGCAACAAAGCAAGGAGCAGCTTCAGAAACAGCAAAACAAAAAAGCTAGTGAGTCGCAGCAAAAGGCAGGGGAGAAGATGCAGCAAATGGCTCAGAAGATGGAGGAGATGCAGGAGAGCATGAGTATGGAGAGCATGTCTGAGAACCTCGATAACCTGCGCGATATTCTGGAGAACCTGATCAAGCTTTCATTCGATCAGGAAGAAGTAATGAAATCTTTCAGAGGTGTCAACCAACGCGACCCACGGTTTATCTCTCTGTCGCAACAACAGCTCAACCTGCGAGACAATGCCAAGGTAATAGAAGATAGCCTGCACTCGTTGGCCAAGAAGGTATTTCAGCTGCAGTCGTTCGTAACCAGAGAGGTAGCGCAAATGAACCAGGGAATGGACAACACCATGAAAGAACTGCGCGACCGCAATGTAGGTAAAGCTACTGCCCAGCAACAGCTAGCCATGACTTCGATGAACAACCTGGCTCTCATGCTCAACGACGCCCTGACACAGATGCAGCAACAAATGCAACAACAGATGCCCGGTAACCAGGCCGGAAAACAAAAGGGGAACAAGCCAAAACCAGGCGATATAGGTCAAATGCAGGACCAACTGAATAAAAAAATCGAAGATTTGAAAAAAGGAGGCAAATCAGGCAAGGCTCTTTCTGAAGAATTAGCTAAATTGGCTGCAGAGCAGGAGGCCCTCCGAAATGCGCTAAAAGAAATGGAGCAAATGGGCAAAAAGCCCGGAGAAAGTGGGAAAGACGGCGATATGGGAAATATTAGCAAGATGATGGAACAAACCGAAGCTGATCTCGTTAATAAACGTCTGACTGAACAAACCATCATGCGGCAACGCGAAATATTAACCCGGTTGCTGCAGGCGGAGAACTCCATGAAGGAGCGTGAACTGGACAACAAAAGAGAAGCGAAAACAGCTCAGGAAATACCAAGAAAGCTGCCTGCTTCCTTTGAGAAATATTTGAAAGCAAAAGAGAAACAGACGGAAGTATTAAAAACAGTACCTCCTTCTTTATCGCCATATTACAAGCAAAAAGTGAACGAGTATTTTCAGAACAGCATTAATTAATTTACGCACCCACATTTAACTTATATGAATCAGGTAAAAATTCAGATTCCTTCCATTATCGAGAATATCCGGGTTATAGAAAGCTTTATTGATAACTCCAAGGAAGAATTCGAGTTTGAAGATGATATTTATGGCAACATAATGGTAGCAGTTACGGAAACAGTTAACAATGCTATTCGCCATGGTAATAAATTCGACAAGGACAAACTTGTGTACCTCTCGTTGGAGATAGAAGATAACCAACTAAGATTTGAGGTGGAAGACGAAGGTCCTGGATTTGATTACGAAAGCTTACCAGACCCAACCGCTCCCGAAAACCTTGAGAGCCCTGGCGGCCGCGGCATTTTTCTGATGCGCAACCTATGTGATGAAGTTAACTTCCTCGACAATGGCAAAAAAGTGCAGTTGATCTTTAACATTGTAAATTCTCAGAATGGATCATCCAATTGAGTTTGTTAGCGAGGACATTGATTTTTCGCTGGCCAACCCAGATAAAGTTTCAGATTGGATTGCCACAGTAATCGAACAAAACGAACAAGAGCTAGAAAGCCTTACGTACATTTTTTGCTCCGACGATTACCTCCACCAAATTAACCTGGAGTACCTCGATCACGACACGCTTACAGACATCATCACCTTTAATAATGCCGACGAAGAAGGCACTATTGAAGGTGATGTTTTTGTTAGCATAGATAGGGTACGCGACAATGCTGCAACCTTAGGCACAACTTTTGAAGATGAGTTGCACCGTGTAATTATACATGGGGTACTACACCTGCTAGGTTTTAAAGATAAAACCGATAAGCAGGCCGCTCTTATGCGCCAACAAGAAGATTCTTGTTTATCTTTGCGTAAATTTTAGTCTCAAAGGGAATTATCATTTCTATTGATGATGTTTCACGTGAAACATCTCTTAAATCAGAAATACATGTTTGCAGAATACGATGTAATAGTAGTAGGGGCCGGGCACGCAGGATGCGAAGCTGCAGCCGCAGCCGCAAAAATGGGCTCGAAGGTGCTCTTGGCTACCATGAATATGAATACTATTGCCCAAATGTCGTGCAACCCGGCTATGGGTGGTGTGGCAAAAGGTCAGATAGTGCGCGAAGTAGATGCGCTTGGTGGAATGAGCGGTATTATTACCGACCAGACCATGATCCAGTTCAGGATGCTTAACAAATCGAAAGGGCCGGCTATGTGGAGCCCCAGAGCACAGAGTGATCGCATGCGGTTTGCAGAAGCTTGGCGCCTGTCTTTAGAGCAAACCGAGAACGTAGACTTCTGGCAGGAGATGGTTGTGGGTATAGAAGTAGAAGGAGGGAAGGCTGTTGGTGTTCGGACCAGCTTGGGGATAACTATACGGGCAAAGGCCGTAGTCTTAACAAATGGCACTTTTTTAAACGGTATTATCCACATCGGTGAAAAACAATTAGGTGGTGGTAGAGCCGCTGAGAAATCTGCCAAAGGCCTGACCGAACAACTAAAAGAATTAGGCTTTGAAGCAGGCCGCATGAAGACAGGGACACCACCTCGCGTAGATGGGCGCTCCCTTGATTATAGCCGCATGGAAGAACAGTTCGGCGACGAAAATCCTTCTAAGTTTTCTTACAAAGACACTGAGCCTTTAACCAAGCAACGAAGCTGCTACATTACCTACACCAACTCCGAGGTACATGAGATTCTGAAAACAGGCTTCGAAAAGTCGCCCATGTTTCAGGGTCGCATTCAAGGTTTAGGTCCACGCTACTGCCCGTCTATAGAAGATAAGATAAACCGATTTGCTGACCGCGACCGTCACCAGATTTTTGTGGAGCCGGAAGGATGGAGCACAGTAGAAGTATATGTAAATGGCTTCTCCAGTTCCTTACCAGAAGATGTGCAGCAAAAGGCACTGCGTAAAATTGTAGGGTTTGAAAAGGCGAAGATGTTCCGTCCTGGCTATGCCATCGAGTACGACTTCTTCCCGCCAACTCAACTAAACCTGACGCTGGAAACAAAGCTGGTAGAGAACCTATATTTTGCTGGCCAAATTAATGGTACCACTGGTTATGAAGAAGCAGCTTGCCAGGGATTGATGGCCGGTATAAATGCACATAACAAAATCAACGAAAAAGCACCATTTGTGTTGAAGCGTTCAGAAGCTTACATTGGTGTATTGATAGACGACCTGGTAAATAAAGGTACTGAAGAGCCTTACCGCATGTTTACCTCACGTGCAGAGCACCGCATCCTCCTGCGCCAGGACAATGCAGATATCCGCCTCACAAGACTTGGTTATGAACTAGGGCTCGCCGATGAAGAGCGTCTAAAAGCTGTGGATAAGAAGATAGAGGAGACAGCCGAAATTATTGCTTACTTAAATAACAAGCCGATTGAACCTGGAGATATCAACAACATGCTGGTAAGTTTAGGCTCTGCTCCGATAGCTGAAAAGCAACGAGCCGGCCAGTTGATTAAGCGACCTAATATCGAGATCAGCCATATTGCAACAGCCATACCTGCAGTAGCTGAATACTTAAGCAAGTTTAAGCCAGATAGTGTAGAACAAGCTGAGATTGCTGTGAAGTATGAAAGCTATATTGAGAAAGAGCACGTAATGGCTTCAAAAATGGGGGAGCTGGAAAACTACATTATAAAAGAAAGAATAGATTACCGTAACATACCGGCACTATCGTTAGAGGCGCGCGAAAAGCTATTGAAAATTAACCCTGAAACAATAGGACAAGCTTCTCGCATTAGTGGTGTATCGCCAGCCGATATTTCTGTACTTATGGTGTACCTGGGAAAATAAATAAATGAGCTACGAGCGACTGGAACATTGCCCTGTCTGCGGCAAACAAGAATTTAAAAATTTTTTGGTAGTAACCGATAATGCTGTCTCTAAAGAGAGCTTCGTGATTGTGGAATGCGAGAACTGTACGTTCAAGTTTACCAACCCCAGACCTTCAGAAGTAAGTATTGATAAGTATTACGAATCTGAAGAATACATATCTCACAGCAACATTAAGACCGGAATTATTAACAGGGCGTACCATGTGGTACGCTCTATTACTACCCGGCAAAAAGTAGAACTAATAAATAAATATGCCTCCTCTAAAGGAAGCATTTTAGACTACGGTTGCGGCACCGGTGTTTTTCTGAGTGCGTGCAAAAAAGATGGCTGGGAAATAAGAGGCGTGGAGCCAAACGAGAAGGCGCGCGAAATTGCATCGCAGACTACTGCCTCCATAGTAGCACCTGCACTCGCTGAAATTGAGGGTGAGAAATATGAGGTAATAACGCTCTGGCACGTTCTGGAACACATCCATAACCTTAACGAGACAGTAGAGCAAATGCTGTCGTTGCTGCAGGAAGATGGCACCCTTATTATTGCCGTACCTAACGCCGATTCCCACGATGCACAACAGTATAAAGAGAACTGGGCTGCCTACGATGTGCCACGGCACCTGTACCACTTTACCCAGCAAACCATGAAGCGCTTTTTAAAGAAGCATAAAATGAAGTTGGAAGAAGTACTACCAATGAAGTTTGATGCCTACTATGTAAGCATGTTAAGCGAAAAACAGAAGGACGGCAAAACCAAAATGCTTACTAGTGTCTTAAGTGGATTTAAATCGAATAGTTACGCCGAAAAAAATGGAAACGATTATTCCAGCTTAATTTTTGTAGCAAAGAGAAAATAAAACAATTTAGCATACTAAATAATGTTTAAAGTAAAAGGCAGGCGCAAGTTTGCCTATTTTGCTTTATAATGAATAATACAAGCCTTAATGAAGCTATTCAACTTACTATTAGTGGCGTCAGCCGCAAGTATTCTCACAGCATGTGCCACCGTAGGAAATCCGGAAGGGGGGCCAAAAGACGAAGTAGCGCCAACCTTAACATATAGTAATCCTAAGGATGGTGAACTGAACGTAAGAACAAACACTATTACGCTCGAATTTGATGAAGAAGTTCAACCGAACAAGCTCACGACCGAACTCCTGATTACACCAAATACCGAAAATAAATACACGGTAAAAACGAAGAAGAATCAGATGGAAATTAGTTTTGAAGAACCATTTGAGCCGAACTCTACCTATACCCTGAACTTTAGAAACGGTGTGCAGGATATAACCGAAAAGAATGTGGCCAAAGGTCTGAAGCTAACCTTTAGTACCGGCACCTTTATAGACTCGAGCAAGGTAAGTGGCACTGTAGTGGAACTGCTATCGCAGATAACCGAGAAAGAAATAATTGTGGCGCTGTACCCTTTAACAGACTCACTTAACATTCGCAAAAACAGACCATATTACCAGACGCAGACAAACGCGAACGGCGAGTTTACATTTGAAAATATAAAAGAAGGAGCTTACAGGATTTTTGCTGTTTTAGACAAAAACAACAACAACATATACGACAACGAAAATGAGCGGATAGCCTACCTGCCGGAGCCACTCAACATAACTCCAACTACTGATTCAGTAAGGCTACAAACCATCCGCATCGATACCAAAAAACCACAAACGCCAAGCCGCGAAAACTACCTCGACCGGTTTGTGCTTAACTACAACGAAGGCATAAGCACTTTTACAGCACGACCAGAAGCTAGTCAAAACGATACCCTTCTTTACAAGATTGGCCCGCAGGGGAAGGTGATCGATATCTTTGAAGGAACCGGGTTTACGGGAGGAAGAGCCATATTTGCGGCGACAGACTCTGCAGGAAACCAAAGGATAGATACTGTTGCAGTTAAGTTTGAAGGTAAAAGATCGCAGCGGATAAAAGGGGCACAACTAAAAGCAGGATCAGTGGGAGGAGGATCGGACAAGGCTTTTAGAACAGGACAGCAGATTACACTTGAACTGGAAACGCAGGTGAAGCTAACTGGCACCCCTGTTAGATTATTAGCCGACACAGTAGAGCTTCAGGCCATAAGGGCGGAGCAGCTAACGCTAGATAAAACAGCAACTGAACTAAGCTTTACCATGCCGCCCTCAGATAAAAGAATAAACCAGCTGACGGTAACTCTGGACAGCACAGCCATTGTTCCATTGAAAGGAGGACCTTTACAATTCCAACCAATCCCTCTGCCTAAAGCAGATGATAGAGGAACAGGCAGTTTCAAAGGATCTGTTAAGAGCAACTACACATCTTATTTTATACAAATTCTCACCAAAGATTTCAAGTTTGTACGAGAGGTAAAGAATGTCAGAAACTTTGATTTCAAAAACATGGAACCAGGCTCATATATAATTCGGGTACTGATAGACGAGGATAACGATACAAAATGGTTTACCGGAGATCCTAAGTTCGAACGTCTGCCTGAGAAGGTTTACATCTATCCAAAGCCTATTGAGATCAGAGCAAATTGGGAACTGGAAGCCATTGTACTTGAATTCTGAAACCAGAGATAATATAAAAAAAGAGGCTAATTATAGCCTCTTTTTTTATGCCTTAAGAGTTGTTAGGCCTGTGGAAAAAAGAACATAAAGAACCTTATTAAGTTATTAGAAGCAATATTTAGAATTATCTTTCCACAGCTATACAGGATGCTTTACTATTGAAATGAAACGTAAAGGAGTTACCTTTAAGTTGAGGCTAAGTACAAGGAAAGAGGATGGAGGAAAGAAAAGCAAGAGGTGTTAAGCGCTACTCAAAAAGAGGAAAAGTTACTGCGCACCAATCCTGAGAATACAAACTCATACCAAGGAAACTGGAGCATAGGCCACAATCAAAAAGCCTGCACCACCCATACTTGATCATACTTGCTAATGAATCTCTCCATCTTTTTAAAATTTCTGGTATACAAAAGAGAAGCATCTTCTGGAAGAGAGTTGAGAAGGAGTTGAGAACAATAATTCAAATTTTATAATAGTGTTTACCACCTGCTCTTGTTCCACTAATTTTGCCTTAATCCTTTTTGCTTTATAACTACAGCCTACGGGCCTGCAGTATCCTGTTCGACAAGAGGCAAAAGAATTTCGAATAAAAATTGTGGACTCTAGAAGCTATGATACCTCCACCAGTTAAGTTCATTTTGTTGGTGCGCTATCTCCGCGAAATTGTAGAATCAAATAGAACGCTTGGCAAATTTATCTGCTACTAAATCGTATCTATAGCAGCCCCAGCTCTCCCTGGTAATTAAAAGAAGTTGTTTAGTTCGACATAAAATTACGAGCCCTTTAAGCCAGTGTTCTGGATGAAGCAACAGCCTCTTTGTTAGCAAATCATTATACAAAGTTCCACCAGTCGTAATAACAGCCTATCATGGGGGCGCCGTTAGAAGAGAAGTATCTTTGCCATCTCCTAAGGCAAGTTCGTAAGCGCGCGGTATGGCCGCCAGAAGAGAAAGAGATGGAGGTCCAGAGAAAGCAACCCACTTTTTACAGCTACCTAAAGAACTTTCCGGGTATAACAGGGCAATAAGTCTTTATCTATAAAACCAGAAAATTTGCTCTGGAAGGCCAGATTGATTACAATAATTTGACTAGTCGAAAAGTAGGGCTGATTATAATGCAGTTCCTTCTGCAAGTTTTTATTCTGATAAGAGAGCTGCATCTGATAAGCTAGTAGCTACTCCGGATTAAGCTCACCTTCCGATTTTTATTTTATTCACCTATTATAGGTTTCCCAATTCTTCTAATGAAATCAGTCTTCCGGAGCGCTTTCTGATCAGGAGGGCATTAGGCTTCTGATACTATACAGTACAGGTGGAACATGCTCCGACTAGGAGAACAGAAGCATTCACCTCTTGCTTCTTCCTTAGAATATTTCCTCACAGCTACATTTTCACGACTTCAGCAGCAGGAGCAGGCAGAATTGTAGATGTAAAGTGCATTAGAGGCTTTTTAGCAGCACTTTATGAGCAAATAAACCTGCTACAACGGCCAGAATTGTGCTCAAACTATCCTTTTGGTTTACACCGTGGAAATACGCCAAAGAAATCAACACATAAGTGGGTATAACTGTGGATAAGGGTTAATAAAAGTGAGCAACTAAATCCGATGCACAGCACAGAAACATCAAAACACCCCAGTTTATATGCAGAAAGTGGATAGTGGTGCACAAATATGAGCAGTAATTCTACTTATCCACTCATAATTGTGATGTGCAAAAAGAAATCAACACATATGCACAAAAAGTGGACAAAGCACCTAACTAAATGAGAAACAAAAAAATAAGTAAAGAACAGGTGTGGGAAGAATGGTGAAGAACTAAAACTAAATAAACAAGTTATGAGCAAGGCAGTAAAAGGAGGAGAGTTATCAACTTGTTAACAGCCTAAATAATGAAAGAAGAATAGATTTAAAATTTAATCTTTTTAAAATAATTAAAAGTTAATGTGTGTGGAAAGGTTGAAAAGTCGGAATACGAAGCAAATCAGAGAAAAAACTCATAAACAAGAAAATGCCTATATTTAAGGAAAAAGAACAAAAGATCGAATGATATATCTGCTCAAATTGACACTTCCGTTCGAAGATCCGGTACTAATATTTACGTTAGTCCTGCTCATCATATTGATTGCGCCCATCTTCCTCAATAAAATAAAAATACCCGGCATAGTCGGTTTAATATTGGCAGGTGTGCTGGTGGGGCCAAACGGACTGAACCTGCTACAGCGCGACGCCAGTATCGTATTATTTGGCACAGTAGGACTTTTATACATTATGTTTCTGGCCGGACTTGAAATCGATATGATCGATTTTAAAAAGAACAGAAATAAGAGTCTGATATTTGGCGCACTCACTTTCCTGATTCCAATAAGTATTGGCACGATCATATTTTACTACGTCTTAAATTTTGAGTGGCTTTCTGCTGTAATGCTATCTAGCATGTTCTCCTCGCATACCCTGATCGCTTACCCAATAGCAAGCAGACTAGGCCTGAGCAAGAATGAAGCAGTTACAATAACCATAGGAGGAACAATAGTAACGGACACTGCTGTGCTGCTGGTGCTGGCGGTAATCTCAGGCTCCTCGCAAGGAGAATTAGACGCGATGTATTGGCTAAAGCTTGGAGGCTCACTGGCCATTTTTGTGGCCATTGTGATGTACGTGTTCCCGATGATAGCGAGGTGGTTCTTTAAACAAATTGAAAGTGAAAAAGGAGCCCAATACATATTCGTACTCTCTATGGTATTTGGAGCTGCCTTTATAGCTGAGCTAGCAGGCGTGGAGGCCATTATAGGAGCGTTCCTGGCAGGTTTAGCTTTAAACCAGCTCATACCTCATACTTCTGCTCTCATGAACAGGATCGAGTTTGTAGGCAACAATTTGTTCATCCCTTTCTTCCTGATCAGCGTAGGCATGCTGGTAGACCTTACGGTGCTGTTCCGCGGACCAGAGGCGTTAATCATAGCAGGATCTATTGTGGTAGTGGCCATTGTAACAAAATACATGGCTGCATTTGTTACTCAGAAGATTTTCGGCTACAGCATTATGCAGCGGAATTTAATTTTCGGCTTAAGTAGTGCCCATGCGGCAGCTACCCTGGCAGTAGTGCTGGTTGGCTTTAACCTGGGGATACTCGACGAGAACGCGCTTAACGGAACAATCGTCCTGATTCTGGTTACCTGCCTCGTCAGCTCCTTTATTACAGAGAAAGCAGGAAGAAGCCTGGCCATTGTGGAGAGTCGTAAAAAACCTAACCTTAGCGAAAAGCCAGACAGGATTTTAGTGCCTATAGCAAACCCAGCTAACATAGAGCGCCTTATCGACCTGGCCATTATGCTCAAAAATCCCGAATACCAGGAGCCCATATATCCGCTGGCCGTGGTTATAGATAATGAGCATGCAGAAGAAGAAATTTACAAAAAGAACAAGATGTTACAGGAGGCCATTAAACATGCCTCAGCCACAGACAGCGATGTGCAACTGGTGTCTAAAATAGACATTAACGTGGCCAGTGGTATTTTGCGGGCCATCAAAGAAATGATGATCACTGAGGTGATTCTGGGTTGGAACGCAAAAATTACGACCAGAGACAGAGTGTTTGGTACAGTGCTAGATAGTCTGCTCGAAAATACAGAACAAATGATTTTGGTTTGCAAAGTCATTCAACCGCTTAACACGATTAAAAACATTGTGGTGTTCGTGCCCCTTAACTCCGATATAGAAGTGGGGTACCTGCGGTGGTTGCGCACACTTCGCCTGTTATCTGCACAGCTAGGTGCCAAGTTAGTGTTCAGAGGGAGGCGCCGTACGCTCAACAAACTGAAACTGACGTTGCAAACTTCTAAGCCAGCAGTGGAGGCCAAATTTGAGGTGATGGCAGACTTAGGCGAAGTTGAAAATATGAAAGCCAATATTGCCCCGGACGATTTAATTGTAGTGGTATCGGCCAGAAACCGCACCATCTCTTACGACAACAAGCTAGATTATATTCCACGGGTATTGTCGCGCAATTACAAAGAAAATAGCTTCATCATTATTTATCCGGAGCAACACCCGGTGATGTACCAGGACAACCAGATCCAAAGTACTCATCGCTCCGAAGAAAAAAGAATGGATAGAAAAAACAGGTAAGAGAGTTAAAATTAAAAAAGTTAACAGAAGGACCGGTGACTGAAAAGAAGATGGAACTGTAACAGAAATAAAAATTTGTTCTGATGAGGGTAGTAAAACAAATTTTTAAGATTTTTGAAAAACAAATGAACTGAAAATCTACAGATTAAGTATTTCATTTATCTTTGCACCATTAAGATATTCAACAAAATAAAATGATTAATAAAGACATCAGGTTAGGTAAAGGACTTGGTAAGATCAAGTTCGGCCTGACAATGGAAGAAGTTAAGGAACTGATAGGCGAACCTGAAGAAATTGAGGAGTCGGAGGAAGAGGATGAGTTCGAGCATGAAGCCTGGAATTACTGGGAAGAGGGCTACTCGCTGTACTTCGACAAAGAAGACGACTACAGACTGAGCTGCATCGAAGTAGCCAACCGCGAGGTGCAACTGTGGGGAGACCGTATTTTTGAAATGAGCCCGGAGCAGATCAAACAGCTCTTTCTTGATAATGATATCCACGACATTGAAGAGGAGGAAATGGAAACAGGTGAAACACGCGTTTCTTACGAAAAAGAAATGATAGACCTGTACTTTGACGATGAGCAGCTGATTGCTGTTAACTTCGGTGTATTTATAGACGATAACCTGGAAGTAATGTGGCCAGCAAAATAGCTACCACCTATACTCATTTATACAAAACCGGTTCTGGCAAAAGCCAGAACCGGTTTTTTTTATGAATTCACCCTAGCGAATAGGAAGCTAAAAAAAGCTCCGGAAGACCTTTTTCATTAGCAGGATTTAGTTGCTGATTGGCAGTGAGTATGAGAAGAAGCAGTTAAATATTTGCTGCATTCACAGCAAATACAAGCATTTAAGTGAAGCAGAAAGAATGGAGAGTATCCTAGGGAAACCAATATTTAAAGCCTAGCATCTAAAATCTATAAAAAGCCTCTGGAAGGCCTTTTTAATTAGCAGAATTTGCTTGTGGAGCAGATGGTTTCTATTAGCCCTAGTGGCTGTTGCACAACTCAGCTATCGATTTACGTGCTGTTGGTCTGCTATCTTCGCCTTGATTTTCCAGCTAAAGAAGTGATGGTAGAATAACGCTAAAAAAACTGCTGTAAAAGGCTGGTGCTGCTCCTTTTCCAACACCATCACCATGCTTACAGTCACTTTTGGCTTGAACTTCATATACTTTTTGAGGTTGAAGGCAACGGCCGCCAGGAGCATGACTTTATGCGCCCCCGACTTACCCAGTACATTAATTCTTCGCAGGCCATAGTGCTGCACCAAGCTGCCAAAGACCGGCTCCACCGTGCTCTGGCGAAGCTTCTTCATCTGCTTGCCCTGTCTGCTGTGCTGGCGGGCGTAGGCCCGCAGGTACTGCTCGTCATAGGCCGTTCGGGCGATCTTTTTGGACCGGGTCCTGGGGGCACAGGTAATTTTGTTCGGGCACTGCCGGCAGCCACTGGGCGCGGCCCAGTAGTTTTTCAGCAGCCTGCCGTCTGGTGTATGGTCAAAGCCCTTGAAGGGCAGCGGCTTGCCCATGGGGCAACTATATTGGTCCTTCTCCTGGTCATAGGGAAAGCCTGCTATCTCGGGCTTGTACATCCCAAACACCGGTATCCAGCCGGTGATGCCCTGCTGCTCGAGCAGGTAATAGTTGGAGCCATTGGAGTAGCCGGTATCGGCCAGCAGGTCCTGCAGGAGCAGGCCATTGGCTTTGAGCCTGCTTTGCACCTGCCTCACAAGGGAGGGCAGGCATTGGCTGTCCCGACCGTCGGCGAAGTCCGCCTGCACATGGCTGATCACGCCTTTAGCCGTATCAACAGCCAGGCTGCAGTGGTAATTGAGCTTGCGGGCTTTCCCCGGCTTGATGGAGATGCGGGCATCAGGATCGTGCGGGGAGTAGTGCGTTTTATTGCTCACTAGCTGTGCCTTCTCATGAGTTGACCCCAATGAGGTGAAGGTGCCCCTGAGATTCTCCTGATGCTTCTCCAGCTTTCTGAGCTGGTGATCGGGAGCAGTGATCGGTTGTGCCGGCTTGCTGTTCTTCTGAAGCGTCCGTTGTTTGTCTGCCTCCGGCAACTGTACGAGCTCTTTTGGCTGCTTTAGCAGCAGGCTCTCCATGGAGGCATTGGCTTTGATGGGAGCTGAGTCTATAGCTTGCATGTCTCCTGTTACCATGCCTTTCTCCACGCATAAACTGAAAACCCTGTCAAACAGCGACTCAAATAGGGCCTCCGGGTAAAGCTGACGAGTGCGGGAGAGGGTAGAATGCCAGGGCAGCGGCTCATCGAGCTGGTAATCCAGAAAATACAAGAGGTCCAGCCTCAGGCTGCAGTGCTCTATAAGGCGTCGGTCGCTGGTAATATTCTCCAGGTAGCCCACCAGGCAGAGCTTGAAAAACACTACCGGATCAATACTGTGTTGACCGCAGCGCCCGTAGTATCCCCGCGTCAGCTCATAGAGAAACGTGAGGTCAAGCTGCTGTTTGAGTCGGCGGTAAAAATTATGCTCTGGCACGTGTGCCGAGAGCGAGAAGTGCAGCTCCTTCTCATCCTTGAAAGTTTTTCTGCCCAGCATAACACCAAAAGTTTAACTTATAGGTTTACGGTTCTATTCGGGCAGATGTGCAACAGCCACCCTAGTTAATAAGTTTAGACGATGGATACAGAAGGAGTAGGGGCAGAGACTGAAGTGTTATACCCGCTTCACTATAATATTCTTTCCTAAACGTTGTTGAAAAACGTGAAAACCTGATAAGCACTAGTTGTTGAAAAATACCTAAAAAATAAGGTTAGGGCTCCTTATTCAAGCTTTTATAACGTAACTGCTTAAATTTTTACACATGGTTAATAGCGCCCATAAAAACAAAAAAGGCCGGATAAACCGGCCTTTTTGCTGTTGTAAAACACGCTTACTTAAACAAGAATGCTTTAATCTCTTCCTGAATAACTGGGTTAATAGCCACAGCCAGAATTACAGATATAATAAGGCCAATGGCAACCGACACAATATCGCGGCTAATGAGGCTGAACGTTTTGGCAAACTTAGCAGATTTATCTTGTGCCCTGATGCGCATGCCCAGTTCCCGGCCTGCCAGCAGGCCTACAAACACCCAAGTCGTACTCATCGGAATATTATTAAGCTCTTTGAAGTAGAAGAGGATGATTGCGTAGACAAGGTCTATTATAGTAGCAGCCCGCACATCGCGCACCTCCGTTTTTTCATTAATGATCCCCTGTATTTTATCGCCCTTCATATAGAATAGCACACCCAGGCCAAGGAAAATAAAACCGGCAAAGGCTGAGAACTCCATTACATTTAAACTACGCGGCAGGTAAACAGCTACGTTGGCCAAATCTTGCGCCAACCAAGTGTGCCACAAGAAACCACTGATAATCCACTGGGCCCAGGTCCAGGCTCTATGTGCCTCGCCCTTTACCAGCTTTTTAATAACGCCAGACAGCGCTAGGTAAATAATAAGTGCTGCAATAAAGGCCGCCACGTAACCCATCAAACTTTTATTGATCATGCTGATGATGGCTCCGGAACTAACCGTAAACACACTTAAGAGCATGAATGTGGTAGAAACCGGAATGCGGAAGCGGGTCAGCAGAAGCAGAATAATAGGAGCCGCCAGCTGCAGGAAAACGAAATTATCAGGGTTTTGGTCGAAGCCTTTAGAGGCAAGGCGCTGGTAAGTTACGTCACCATCAAAGGCGTACCAGCTAAAGCCAACGGTACCTACAAAAATCAGGCCCATGTAAAGCCACTGCCAATACCATTTTTTGTCTTCGTTAGAAACGATAAAGGTACCGATGGTCTGGATGCTGTCGTTGGCAATAGCTGAGTAACCTGCAAACGCAAAGCCTACCCACATGGCAATAGAGGCAAATGGGTAAACAATTCCTGCCAGAATAAGAGAGAAGGCAATAAAGTAAAGGAATTTTTTTTCTTTATTGAAAACTACATCGATCAGGCCGAAGCGTTTTCTGAACTTATAAGGTTGGGTAGGGACTACAGGTTTTCTTCTTCCTTTTTTACGCTTGGCCATTCTTAAGTTAAATTGGTCGATTTATAAAACCGTGCAAGTTAGAATAAAATGTACTGCCAACGAGACACGCATTGTTAAGAAATTGTTAACACAAATTACAATAGTAGCTTAGCCGGAGCTAAGAATACTGGAAATTAACATATTTGAAATTTAAAATAAAGGAAATACGTAGATTAGCACCGAAAACAGTAAAAGCTTGCCTAACTTTAATTTCTGTAAAAAGGAAAAAATGGTTCACCAATCAATCTTTTTGGCAGGCAAAAAATTATAATCAAGCACGTATAGCGTACTTGGCATATTCAGAATGGAATAAACTATCTTTGCGACATGGCGACACAAGAGAAAACACCAGTAGAAAACGCACAATTAAAAGATATTATCTCGCACGCGAAAGAGTATGGGTTTGTATTCCCATCGAGCGAGGTATACGATGGCCTGCAGGCCGTTTACGATTATGGTCAGATGGGAGTGGAGTTGAAGAACAACATCAAGACTCTGTGGTGGAAATGCATGACGCAGCTAAACCAGAATGTGGTAGGCCTGGATGCAGCTATCTTCATGCACCCACTTACCTGGAAGGCATCGGGCCACGTAGACAGCTTTAACGATCCGATGATCGATAACAAAGACTCTAAGAAACGCTACCGTGCCGATGTGTTGATAGAAGAGAAAGCTGCCCAGTATGAGAATGCCGGCGATGTGGAAAGAGCCAGGGCTTTAACGGCCGAAATGGGCAAGCTACTGGAAGTGGAAAACCTGGATGGCGTACGCGAATTAATTATCAGAGAAGACATAAAATGCCCTATTTCCGGCACTACTAACTGGACTGAAGTACGCCAGTTTAACCTGATGTTCTCCACACAGGTTGGTTCTGTGGCAGAGGAGTCGAGCACCATCTACCTGCGCCCCGAAACAGCTCAGGGCATTTTCGTGAACTTCTTGAATGTGCAGAAGACCGGCCGCATGAAAATACCTTTTGGTATTGCGCAAATCGGTAAAGCCTTCCGAAACGAAATCGTGGCACGCCAATTCATCTTCAGGATGCGTGAGTTTGAGCAAATGGAAATGCAGTTTTTTGTGCGCCCTGGCACCGAAATGGAATGGTACGAGCAGTGGAAAAACACCCGCAAAAAGTGGCACGAGGCTATCGGAATCCCATCTGATAAGCTACGTTTCCACGACCACGATAAGCTGGCGCATTACGCCAACGCCGCTGTGGATATCGAGTTCCAGTTCCCGTTCGGCTTCAAAGAGATTGAAGGTATACATTCCCGCACCGACTTTGACCTGAGCCAGCACCAGGAGCTGAGCAAAAAGAAAATGCAGTACTTCGACAACGACCTGAACGAAGACGGCAAACCTTTCGGCAACTACATACCTTATGTGATTGAGACATCAGCCGGAGCCGACCGACTTTTCCTGATGACGCTCTGCAACGCTTACCAGGAAGAAGAGATAACAGAAGGAGACGCCACTAAAACACGAACCTTCCTGAAACTGCACCCGGCCCTGGCACCCGTTAAAGCCGCCATTCTTCCGCTTACTAAAAAAGATGGCCTGCCAGAGAAAGCCACTGAGCTTTATAATGACTTGAAATACGACTTCAATTTGATTTATGAAGAGCGAGACAGCATAGGCAAGCGCTATACACGCCAGGACCTGATCGGTACCCCGTTCTGTATTGCGGTAGATCACCAGACGCTGGAAGATAACACCATCACCGTTCGCGACCGCGACTCCCGCGAGCAGGTGCGATTACCGATCAGCGAACTGAAAGCTTACATTGAAAAAGCCGTTAGCTTCAAAAGTATTTTCGAGACCCTCGAGAAGTAATACAGGCATAGCCGTAATAGATTAGAAAAAACAGAGCCCGTGGCAAATCGCCACGGGCTCTGTTTTTTTACTCGAAACATTCTCCATCAAGAGTAGTTAATTACCAACTACTGCTAAAGTCATTGAAGCAGTTTGTTCAGACATAAAACAACCTGTATGAATCTAAACCTTGAACAATATTTCCCGGAATACTTTCCTATTCAAGATCCTGTCCTAATATTTTCGCTTGTACTTTTCATCATCTTGTTAGCTCCCATTGTGCTGAACAAGTTTAAGATTCCAAGCATTATAGGAATGATTCTGGCAGGAGTAGCTATCGGTCCGAATGGGTTTAATATACTGCTGCGCGACCAGGGCATCGTGCTGTTCGGCACAGTAGGGCTGCTCTACATCATGTTCCTGGCGGGGCTTGAGATTGATATGAACGACTTTAAGAAGAACAGGAACAAAAGCATGATCTTTGGTTTCCTTACCTTCTCTATTCCCATGGTGCTGGAACTACCTCTGTTATCATACGGTCTTTTATAGCTCGTACAATACCGTTTGTTACGCTAAGGTCTACGCGGGTAAGTACATCTACATCGGTAGCAGTGGCAGCAGCATAGTGCTTTGCCTTTTGCATCAGTTTATCGCTTTCCAGCAGCTTTTCCTTGCTCTGCACATCATCCTTAATGACCATAAGCGGGTAAATAGGCTCTACTGATTTCGGATTTTTAACAAGCACTGCCAGATCTATTAGTTGCTCCATGGTATCGGCGTTGGCAATAGGTACCAGTATTCGTTCGGGTATCTCCGACTGGTCAGCTGTTTGCTCATTATCTATGATAGCCTGCTTTACCGCGGCCTTTTCTGTTACTACTGAGCTAATAATACAGGTAACCAGAATCATGAGGATGGTACCGTTTAGAACGTTCTCGTTTAGCAGGCCAATCCGGAAGCCAACCAGAACCGCAGCCAAGGTAGCGGCAGCCTGGGCATTGCTCAGGCCAAACATTAGCTGCCCCTCGGTTTTGGTGAACTTAAAAATTTTCTGACTCAGAAATGCCGCCGACCATTTGGCAACGGTGGCTACCACTATCATAGAACCTGCTACTATCAGTGCTTCTGGCCCCATAAACAGGACCCGCAGGTCTACCAGCATGCCTACTCCAATTAGGAAGAACGGAATAAATAAAGCATTCCCCACAAACTCGATCCGGTTCATAAGTGGTGAGGTGTGCGGAATGAGTGGGTTAAGCGACAGCCCCGCCAAAAAGGCACCGATAATGGGCTCTACTCCTGCTAACTCTGCTATAAAAGCGGCAAGAAATACCATTGCCAGCACAAAAATAAAGTGAGCTATGCCGTCGGTTTCATAGTTTTTAAAGAACCAGCGGGCAATGCGTGGAAATAGCCATAGTACAATGAATGAGAAAACAGCCAGTGATACTCCTAACCGTATCCAGAACTGGTTATTGAGCTCGCCGGAGTTGGCTCCTGTAATAACGGCCAGTACTAAGAGCGCGGCCGTATCGGTAATAATGGTACAGCCTACTGTTATGTTAACAGCCTTATTTTTTGTAATGCCCAGGCGGCTGGCAATGGGGTATGCCAACAGCGTGTGCGAAGCAAACATACTGGCCAATAGTATAGAGGAAATAACGCTAAAGCCTAACAGGTAATGTGAAACAGCTGTTCCCAGGGTGGAATGCCAAAATAACTACTAAACATAAAATCTTTGGTGGCGTATTGGACAACCTGCTCAAGCGCACGGGCGAGATGATACTGGTAGCAAAGTTTATGCAGCCACTTAGCACAACCAAAAGTATAAAAGTAATTGTACCACCAAGAGCAGAGTATGAGCCGGGTTTTGCGCACTGGGTAAATACTGTCCGTACCATTTCTAAACAAACCAGTGCTCCGCTTACCTTTTTTGCTACCAGTTTTACCAATAAGCGAATAGAGCGGGTTTTTGTTGATACTAAAGTTAGTGTATCGGCTAAGTACGAAATCTTTGAGGATTGGCAGGACTTCCTGATTCTGGGACGCTACATTCTGCCAGACGACCTGTTGCTGGTGGTGAGTGCCCGCGAAGGCAGTGTTTCCTACAACTCTTACCTGCCAAATATACCTAAGCAACTGTCCAGGTATTTTAAGGAAAATAATTTTGTAATCATTTACCCAGAGCAGCATGGTATACGGCTTGCACAGGATCCAAGAACCTCGGCTGTACCAGCTTACTAAGCTCGCTTCCATAGTCTAGTAAAGTCATGCATCGCCAGGTCCAGGCATAGTTTCTTGTGAATTATTCTAATTAAAATGCCCTTCCAGAGGCTATAAAGCATAATTGGACCCTATTATCCACAAGGGTGACCTCCCGGGCAAGTAACTCGTAGAATGGTATGTAGGAAGAAGAATGAAGGCAGTATCTGGTAAATAGTTTATCAGCTATATTGCGAGGCTCAGACGAGTAGCAGCAATTACAAAATTGCGTAACTTGTTGCTTGGACTCTAACAGCCTCTTTGGAAATTCGATGACCTTGAATCTAGAAAATTACTTTCCTGATTACTTTCCTATTAAAGATCCTGTATTGATCTTTTCGTTAGTGCTGTTTATTATTTTGCTGGCACCTGTCATTCTAAAACGGCTGCAAGTACCCAGCCTAATCGGAATGATTCTGGCAGGAGTGGCTATAGGGCCAAACGGCTTCAATATACTACTGCGCGACCAAGGCATTGTGCTGTTCGGCACAGTGGGGCTGCTGTACATCATGTTCCTGGCTGGCCTCGAAATCGATATGAATGATTTCAGGAAGAACAGGGGGAAAAGCCTAATATTTGGGAGTCTTACATTCTTTATCCCAATGATAGTGGGCACGCTGGTCTCTTTGTACGTGCTGCACTTTAATTGGCTCTCATCTGTGTTGCTGGCTAGTATGTTTGCTTCGCACACGCTCCTCACGTACCCTATTGTGAGCCGGCTGGGCATTACCAAAAACAGAGCGATTAACATTACCGTTGGTGGAACCATTATTACCGATACAGCGGCCCTTTTAGTGCTGGCAGTGATAGCAGGGGCAACGGCCGGAGAACTCAACACCCAATTCTGGGTCAGGCTCACTATTTCGCTCCTCATTTTCTCGGCTATTGTGTGGTTTCTCTTCCCTCGGTTTACCCGCTGGTTTTTCAAAAACTACGAAACTGATGGCGTGTCGCAGTATATTTTTGTGCTGGCAATGGTGTTTCTGGCAGCTTTCTTAGCCGAGATAGCGGGTGTAGAACCTATCATTGGGGCCTTCCTGGCGGGTCTGGCACTCAACAGGCTCATCCCGCATTCATCTCCGCTCATGAACCGCATCGAATTTGTAGGCAGTGCCCTTTTTATTCCGTTCTTTCTGATTGGCGTGGGCATGCTCGTAGATCTGCGGGTGTTGGTAAGAGGTCCGGAGGCACTGATAGTAGCGGGAGCCATGATAGCAGTAGCAGTTTCGGCAAAATGGCTGGCGGCATGGCTGAGTCAGAAAATCTTCCGCTTCTCCAGCACCGAAGGCATGCTGATGTTTGGCCTGAGCAATTCGCAGGCTGCTGCTACCCTGGCTGCCGTGCTGGTAGGTTTCCGGTTGGGGCTGCTCAACGAAAATGTGCTCAACGGTACTATTCTCATGATTCTGGTCACCTGCATCATCAGCTCCTTTGCCACTGAAAAAGCAGCCGTTAGGCAGGCTGTAATAGAAAGTAACCAAGCCCCCGACCTTTCCGAAATACCGGAGCGTATATTGGTGCCCATTGCCAATGCTCAAACCATGGAGCGCCTCATCGACTTTGCCGTGCTCATGAAAAACCCGAAATCAATCGAGCCTATTTACCCATTGGCGCTGATAAAAGACGATGAGCAAACCAAGGAGAATTTGCTGGAAAGTAACAAGCTCCTTAAAAAGGCCAAGAATTACGCCGCCGCCACCGACACCGAAGTAGCTGTACTTACCCGTGTGGATATCAGCATTACAAACGGTATTGTGCGCGCTATAAAAGACCTGATGATCACAGAGGTTGTGATTGGCTGGTCCGAAAAGGTATCCACAAAAGATCGTATTTTTGGAGGACTGCTAGATAAGCTCCTGCGCAAGACAGGGGAGATGGTGCTGGTCGCCAAATTCGTTCAGCCCATCAATACTATTAAAAGAATTAAGGTGCTGGTGCCGGACAAAGCCGAGTTCGAACCCGGCTTTGTGCACTGGATTAACACGTTACTCACCATCGCTCGCCAGCTGGGAACGCCCCTTGTTTTTTACGGCACAGAATTTACCAACAAGCGCATCTCCACTGTTTTTAAAGAAGTAAAGGCCAATGTAAATGTTAAATACATACTGTTCGAAGACCTGGAAGAGTTTCTGATATTAGGCCGGGAAATAGAGAAAGACGAATTGTTTATAGTGATCAGTGCCCGATCGGGCAGCGTTTCTTTTAACACCATGCTGCACAACATCCCCAAGCTTTTGTCGAAGCACTTCCTGCAAAACAGCTTTGTCATGATCTACCCGGAGCAGCACTCCGTAGATACTGCCACTGCCGATCCTATGGAAACTCCTGCAAATGTATTTTGATATTTGGAGTGGAGAAAACTAATAGTATGACATGTAGTTTAATTATTATGTTAAACTATATGTTGCATCTAAAATTTGTTTTGTGGGGGCAGAAGTAGGAGAAAGTTAAACCTGATGTATATAATTATTGGAAAAATAGCTCCAGGATGGAAAGTGAGTTAGATACGGCCAATTTATTTACGTTTGCTCTCTCCTAAATTATTCTAATTAAAAAGGCCTTCAGGAGGTATTACTATTCGCATAGCTCCAAGGGTGACTGGGAGTATGTTCATTTTATTAGATATATAAAATTATTAACTAATCCTCCTTTTAAAAGTTATATAAGCAAGTTGGGCAAATACTGTATTGTAGTGTTAGAAAAGGGGTACTATAAATACTCCAAATAAACAGGAGGCTATATTTAGATTTTTTATGCACAAACTGAAAAACAGGAGAAGCAGAGGCTTGTATCAAACTAATCCTAATTACATGAAATGCTGCAGTAGCCGTTTTAGCTTGCTATCCGTAAAAGCAAGTAATATTTATAAGTTAGAACTATGGCAGCATCAAAAGATAAAAACAACTTAAAAGATAATAACCCCTGTTGGAAAGGTTATGAGCCAGTAGGAATGAAGGAGAAAGACGGGAAAGAAGTACCAAACTGCGTACCCAATGAGAACTCCACCAAATCGTCTTCTAAAAAGAAGAGCTAGTACAATATAGAATAGGAAGAGAAGATGCAGCCTTGGCAGAAGCCGAGGCTGTTTTCTTTATAGCAACCCGTAAACAAAAGAGACGCTAAAGCAACTATAAATTAAATAGTTAAGTAGAAGGCCGTATCTAATTTACAACCAAAAAAGGAGGAACTGCTGAGGTAGTAAGCCGAATGGGTCTGCATGAGTAACTATGAAGTCTTGAATCATAATATTTGTGTCTTTTTACTTAGAAGCTTAATCTGTTGGGCATCCCCTTAGCTGAAATTTGCTCCAATTTCTCCGGAAGCCCGTTTTCATTAGAATAATTTCGCTTCCACTGGACAAAACTTACCGGAATGCTCTTAGATTCAACAGAACATAAAACAATCTTATTCGCTACCTTTGCCGAATTGTAGCGGATTATGTGGAATAGAATTGCACTATTTATAATTAAGAACAGGCTGCGGCTGATCATCCTTTTAGCCATTCTGACAGCCTTCATGGCCTACCACGCCAAAAACGTGGAAATGTCTTACGACTTTGCCAACGTGGTATCGCAGGACGACCCCGACATGGTGTACTTCCAGCGCTTTAAGCAGACCTTCGGCGAAGACGGTAACGTACTGGTAATTGGTATGCAGGACGACCGGATTTACCAGCTACAGAATTTCCGGGAACTGAAGGTGCTTTCGGACGAGCTCTTAACTGTGGAGGGAGTAAAGGCCGTTATCTCGCTGCCTAACCTCATCACCATTAAAAAAGACACAGCAGACCGCAAGTTTGTTGCCGACAGAATTTTTGAAGCCTTTCCTCAAACGCAGCCACAACTCGATGCACAACTGCAGCGTGTAAAAGAACAGCACTTCTACGATGGGCAGATCATCAACGACAAGACCGGCGCCACACTCTTAGCCGTTACCGTTGATCCCAAGTTTCTTAACTCGTCCCGCCGCGTGGAGGTAATGGATAACATTACCGAAAAGGCAGAAGCTTTCTCTAAGAATACAAGTATCAAGCTGCACTACGCCGGCCTTCCGTTTGTGCGTGCCGTGATGACGACGAAAGTGGCTGGCGAAATGAAGCTGTTCCTGGTGCTGGCACTCGTAGTTACAGCTGTCAGCCTTTTTCTCTTCTTCCGCTCTTTCTACGCCGTGCTCTTTCCAATCCTGGTCATTAGCACTGTTGTGATTTGGACACTTGGGTCCATTTCGCTGTTAGGTTACAAAATCTCGCTTCTCACAGGCCTTATTCCATCTATTATTGTAGTGATCGGAATACCCAACTCTACCTACATGTTGGCGCGCTACCATTTTGATTATCGCAAGCATGGTAACAAAATTCTGGCGCTGGCACGTGTTATCAGTAAGATCGGGGTGGTGACGCTGATCAACAATACCACCACCGCCATCGGCTTTATAGTGTTCATGTTTACACACATCGCCATTTTGTATGAGTTCGGTGTAGTGGCAGGCATCAATATCTTTGTCACCTTCCTCATCAGCATCATCCTGATTCCGGCTGTTTTCTCGTACCTGCCACCACCTACTGAGCGGCAGCTGCGCCACCTCGATGCTAAGCCGCTTCATAAGCTGCTCGAGTTCTTCGACTACGTTGTGCACCGCAAGCGCCACTTGGTTTACTTTTTTATGACCATTGTGCTGGCCTTGTCGTGTTGGGGAATTTATAAGGTAAAGACAGTGTCTTATATGGTGGACGATTTACCTGCAGAAAGCAGTGTGAATGCCGACCTTGCTTTTTTTGAGCAGCACTTTAACGGCGTAATGCCACTGGAGGTAATTATAGATACAGGCGTAAAACAAGGCGTTATGCGCCTGCCAAACCTGAAGAAGATTACCCAGCTGGAAGATTTCCTGCGGACACAGCCTATCCTGTCGGCTCCCATATCGGTAGCTGGCCTGGTGAAGACGGCAACGCAGGCCTTTTACGAAGGCGATCCGAATTCCTTTAGGTTGCCCGACAATACAGAGCGAAACTTTATCTTCAGTTACCTGGCTAAGCAAAGCGGAGAAGAGAACCAGCGCCTGATCCGGTCGTTTGTAGACAGCACCGGCCAAAGCGCCCGCATCTCCTTAAAAGTAGCAGATGTAGGTTCGCGCCAGCTCGACACGCTCATTTTAAGTAAGGTGAAGCCGGAGATACTGAAGATATGGGGAGGCGAGGACGTGCAGGTAAGCGAGGAAGGAAACACAACGACCTTCAGCCGCGAAGACAGCGACAACAAACAATCAGTGAGCTTAACAGGTACGACTCTACTCTTTATAAAAGGAAATGAGTACCTGATCAGCAACCTGAAAACAAGTTTGCTGCTAGCCTTTGCCTTAGTGTCTGTTACCATTGCGCTGTTGTTTAAGTCGGTGCGAGTGGTGTTGATATCCCTGATACCAAACCTTGTTCCCCTTGTTATAGCGGGCGGTTTAATGGGACTTTTCAACATACCGCTAAAGCCGAGTACGGCGTTGATATTTAGTATAGCCTTGGGTATTGCCGTAGACGATTCGGTACACTTTCTGGCAAAGTACCGGCACGAACTTATCAACAACGGCTTCCAGGTGAGCAGAGCCATTACGACTACAATTAACGAGGCAGGCACAAGTATGATCTATACTTCTATGATTCTGTTCTTTGGCTTTGTTATCTTTGCCTTTTCAGAGTTTGGAGGTACAAAAGCATTAGGTTTGCTGATGTCACTCACCTTGCTGATTGCAATGTTAACAAACCTGATTATATTGCCTACGTTGCTCATGAGTTTTGACAGCGGTAAGTACGTGCACGAGCCCGATGCCCTGATAGATGATTATGAGGAATATTACGAAGAGGCGGGTAGCGAAGAAGACGAAGAAAAAGACATAGACGAATTGCGCAAAGAGTTAGAACAAGAGAATCCTGATAATGGGAAAGTATAACGAATACAAAAATCTGAACTACGCCAAACTAGGCGAAGAAGTACTCGATTTCTGGAAGACGAACAGTATCTTCGAAAAATCAGTAGCGACACGCGAGGGTAACAAGCCATTCGTATTTTACGAGGGACCACCCTCAGCCAACGGTACTCCGGGTATCCACCACGTAATGGCCCGTGCCGTTAAAGATATTTTCTGCCGTTACAAAACTCTTAAAGGTTTTCAGGTAAACCGCAAAGGCGGCTGGGATACTCATGGTCTGCCGGTAGAGCTGCAGGTAGAGAAGGAGTTGGGCATCACCAAAGAAGACATCGGTAAGAAAATTACTGTTGAAGAATACAACCAGCGCTGCCGCGAAACGGTTATGCGCTTCAAAAACCAGTGGGACGACCTGACCGAGAAGATGGGTTATTGGGTAGACCTTGACAACCCGTACATCACTTTCGAGAGCGAGTATATCGAATCTTGCTGGGCACTGTTGAAGCGCCTTTACGACAAAGGCTATCTTTATAAAGGCTACACGATCCAGCCTTATTCACCAGGCGCAGGTACTGGTCTAAGCTCGCATGAGCTGAACCAGCCGGGCTGCTACAAAATGGTAAAAGATACCACCGTGGTAGCGCAGTTCGAGGTGAAGCGAATCACCCGCAACATGTTCCTGTTTGAGCAGGAGGAGGAAAGAGTATACTTCCTTGCCTGGACCACCACCCCCTGGACTCTGCCATCTAACACGGCTCTGGCAGTAGGCAAAGGCATCAGGTACGTGAAGGTAAGAACCTATAACCCTTACACGTTCGAGCCGATCTCTGTTATCCTGGCCAAAGACCTGGTAAGCCGTTTCTTCAATCCGAAAGCAGCAGACCTGGCCCTGACCGATTACAGCTCCGGCGACAAGCTGATACCTTTTAAAATAGTAGAGGAGTTTACAGGTGCTGACCTGGCCGGAACAGAGTTTCACCAGCTCATGCCATACGTGCAACCAGACAAGCCAGCTTTCAGAGTAGTAGTAGGCGATTTCGTAACGACAGAAGACGGTACGGGTATCGTACACATTGCGCCAACCTTTGGTGCAGACGACTTTAGAGTTGCCGCTCAGAACGATATACCGGCACTGCTGGTAACCGATGAGAACGGTAAACCGATGCCGCTGGTAGACAAGCAAGGCCGCTTCGTAAATGAAGTGACTGACTTTGCAGGCATGTACGTGAAAAACTACACTGGCGAAGACGAGACAGGTGCAGACTACAAACCAACCGATGTTAAGATAGCCATCAAGTTAAAAGAAGAGGGCAAAGCCTTTAAGGTTGAAAAATACGAGCACACCTACCCGCACTGCTGGCGTACCGATAAACCGGTGCTCTACTACCCGCTGGATAGCTGGTTCATCAAAACTACTGCCGTAAAAGATCGCCTAATCGAGCTGAATAAAACCATCAACTGGAAACCGGAATCTACCGGAACCGGTCGTTTTGGTAACTGGCTCGAGAATTTAGTGGACTGGAATCTTTCCCGTTCCCGCTACTGGGGCACACCACTACCAATCTGGCGCACCGAAGATGGTGATGAAGAGCTTTGTATCGGATCACTGGAGCAGCTTAGAGCCGAGATGGATAAAGCTGTGGAAGCTGGTGTGATGGAAGCCCCAATAGAGCTGACAGACCTGCACCGCCCGTATGTGGACAACATTGTGCTGGTGAGCAAGTCCGGAAAGGTAATGCACAGAGAGACAGATCTTATAGACGTTTGGTTCGACTCTGGTGCCATGCCTTATGCACAGTGGCATTACCCGCTTGAGAACAAGGAAGTGTTTGAGCAGAACTTCCCGGCCGATTACATAGCAGAAGGAGTGGACCAGACACGTGGCTGGTTCTTTACGCTGCACGCCTTGGCCGTGATGCTGGAAGACAGCGTGGCTTACAAAAATGTAATCGCTAACGGACTGGTACTCGACAAGAACGGCAACAAGATGAGCAAGCGCCTCGGCAACGCCATCGACCCGTTTGAGATGATCGGCAAATATGGTCCGGATGCCGTGCGCTGGTACATGATCGCCAATGCGCCACCTTGGGATAACCTGAAGTTTAACGCTGACGGGGTAGTAGAAACACAGCGCCGTTTCTTCGGCACGCTGCAGAACACCTACTCCTTCTTCGCCCTCTACGCCAACCTCGACAACTTTACGTATGCCGAGGCTGACGTGCCGCTGGAGAAAAGAACCGAGAGCGACCGCTGGGTTATATCAAAGCTGAACACGCTGGTGCAGGAGGTAGATATCTACCTGGCAGATTACGACCCAACGAAAGCAGCCCGTGCCATACAAGATTTTGTGGTAGACGACCTGAGCAACTGGTACGTGCGCCTGAACCGCAAGCGCTTCTGGAAAGGTGAGTACAACGAAGACAAAATAGCAGCTTACCAGACACTGTACACTTGCCTGGAAACCATCGCTAAACTGGCTTCGCCTATCGCACCGTTCTACACTGAGCAGCTGTTCCGCGACCTGAATAGCGTGAGTGGCCGCAACAACGTAGAGTCTGTGCATATCGCCGATTTCCCGGAGGTAGCAGCAGGTGCCGTAGACAAAGACCTGGAAGAGCGTATGCAGCTGGCCCAAACTGTTTCGTCGCTGGTGCACTCGCTGCGTAAAAAGCAGATGATAAAAGTGCGTCAGCCGCTACAGCGCATCCTGGTGCCGGTTCTGAACGACCACATCAAGCAGCAGATACAGGGCGTAGAAGACCTGATTATGAGCGAGGTAAACGTGAAAGCAGTGGAGTACATAGACGACACCTCCGGCATCCTCGTGAAAAAGATCAAACCGAACTTCAAAAAGCTTGGTCAGGTATTCGGACCGAAGATGAAACTGGTGGCTGCCGCTGTTCAACAAATGAACCAGCAGGACATTGCACAACTCGAACGCGAAGGAGGTTTTCAGGTAACGCTGAACAACGAAGAAACGGCTGTGCTGACACCAGAAGACGTAGAAATCTCCTCTGAAGACATACCAGGCTGGTTAGTGGCCAACGAAGGAAAACTGACTGTGGCCTTGGATATCACAATTACGGAAGAGCTGAAGCAGGAAGGGATTGCCCGCGACCTGGTGAACCGTATCCAGAACCTGCGCAAAGACTCTAACCTGGAGGTGCAGGACAAGATACATGTAACTGTGCAGCAGGGAGAACCAGATGTAAATGCCGCACTACAGAACTACAGCGACTATATTTGCGCTGAAACGCAGGCTTTGAGCCTCGATTTTGTAGATGATCTGGCAGATGGCACGCTTTTAGATATCGATGATTACCAGGTTTACCTGAAAATCCGTACCGAGTCTAGCGTTATACTTTAAATAGCAAAAGCAGCAGCGTGTACACCTCGCTGCTGCTTTTATTTTACTAATTTTAACAGCTATGCAACATCTGGCACTAGCTGTTTAACTGCTCTATATGAAATACTGGAAATATTACCTGGCCAGCTTACTAGTTATCATTGTCGATCAGGCTGTAAAACTGATCGTGCATTATAACATGGAAATGGGCATGCCGGGCGAAATCAGGCTGATCGGGGATTGGCTGAAGCTGCACTACACGCTCAACCCGGGCATGGCCTTTGGTGTGGAACTTGGTTCCGAGTACGGCAAACTCATCCTGACATTATTCCGCCTGGTGGCGATGTTTGGTATTGGCTATTACCTGTACTACCTCATTAATAACAAAGCGCCGAAAGGCTTGGTCTGGTGCATCGCACTTATTCTGGGTGGTGCCATCGGTAACCTCATCGACAGTACCTTTTATGGCGTCTGGTTCGATAATGCACCCTATGGCTCGTCTACTCCCTGGTTTCATGGGCAGGTAATTGATATGTTTTATGTAGATATATGGGAAGGCATCATTCCGCATTGGGTACCTATAATGGGTGGCAGACCCATGTCGTTGTGGCCTATCTTTAACGTAGCCGACTCTGCAATATTTGTTGGTGTTTTACTGATTTTATTTAACCAGAAGCGCTTTTTCGCAGAGCACGAAGAGCCAAAGCACAATGCCATTATAGTAGAGAAAGGGCAGCAGTAGGAGCTGTAGCAGTTAAAAATATTTAACAGAAAGGAGCTGTTCCACATGCGGAGCAGCTCCTTTTTAGTTTATCTTACAGACCTTGCAGCGTGCGCAGCTCCTGCCAGCGTCTTGTTTCCTATGTAGACAATAAATCTATAAAACTCCTCTCTTTTTTAATTCCTCACGCAGTTGCTCCGGCGACTGAAAATGAATAGAGTCGAGGCCAATTTTTTCGGCAGCATGGATATTGCGCAGGTTGTCATCTATAAAAATGGCTTCTTCTGGCTTCACCTGGTAACGGTCGAGCAGTGTTTGGTAAAACGAAGGAAATGGTTTGCGGTCCTTCTCATCGCCTGAAACCACAATGCCATCAAACCAGGTGAGAAACTCGAAACGTTCCTGGGCTATCGGAAATGTTTCAGACGACCAGTTGGTGAGAGCATAAAACTTAAATTTGTTCTGCGCCTTCAGCTCTTCAAAAATCTTTACCGTACCTTCTATGGCACCGCCCAGCATTTCTTCCCACCGGCCATAAAAGGCCCTGATGTACTCTTCATGCTCCGGGTACTGTGCCACCAGCAGGTCTGTTGCTTCCTGTAAAGTACGTCCGCCGTCCTGTTCCTCGTTCCAATCGGAGGTGCAGACATTCTCCAGGAAGTGCAGCATTTGAGCTTCTTCCTGAAAAACCTTACGGTACAGGTAATGCGGATTCCAATCGATAAGTACAGCACCGAGATCAAATATAATGGTGGTAGTAGTCATATGTTTAGTAAATTAATTGAATGCAATAAAGTTAAGACTGTTGTGGCTACAAACAAAAAGTACGTTAGTTGCAGGAGTAATATAGCCAGTTGAAATAAGCTGTTGCAGTGACCTCTAAACCACAGCTAAATTATTCCAATGAAAAGGGCCTTCCAAAAGCTTTTTTACTTAAAACATGCCAAGGGTGCATGACCTGTATTCCTGTAAATTTTCCTGAAAGAGAGGCACAGTTCTCCCGAAAAACCTTATTTTTACCAAAAGCATAAATCCCGATACTCTTGGCTACACTCATTCCTATTCTTAAAGTCAGCGCTTTAGAAACTGTTTTCTCCACACACCGTGGCTCCACCAAAGCGGTAGACAAGGTGTCGTTTGAGGTATACCCGGGCGAGACAGTGGCCATAGTAGGAGAGTCGGGGTCGGGGAAATCGGTTACGTCGCTCTCGGTAATGCGGCTGATTAACACGCCACCTGGGCGTATAGCAGGAGGGGAAGCTATTTTTCAGTCGGAGCGATTTGGGCAGGTCGATCTGTTTAAGTTGCCCGAAAAGAAGATGCAGGAGATAAGGGGCAACGAAATCTCCATGATTTTTCAGGAGCCGATGTCGTCGCTGAACCCGGTTTACACCTGTGGAAAGCAGGTAGCCGAAGTGCTGCTACTTCACACTAATATCTCTGAAAAAGAGGCCAGAATTCGTACTATTCAGCTTTTTGAGAAGGCAAAGCTGCCAAGGCCGGAGAAAATTTTCGATGCTTATCCACATGAGATTTCGGGCGGGCAGAAGCAGCGGGTAATGATTGCCATGGCCATGGCCTGCGAACCTGCCATACTCATTGCGGATGAACCTACCACGGCCCTGGATGTTACGGTGCAGGCGCGAATGCTGGAACTGATAGACGAGCTGCGCGTGAAGGAAAACACTGCCGTGCTGTTTATTACCCATGACTTAGGCGTAGTAGCCGAGATAGCCGACCGAATACTCGTGATGTACAAAGGCAAACTAGTGGAGCAGGGCAAGGTGCTCGATATTTTTACGAACCCACAGCACCCGTACACCAAAGGCCTGTTAGCCTGCCGGCCTAAATTATCGGCTAAAGCACAGAGTATATTGCCCACAGTGACGGACTTTATGTACGAAGATGAACAAGGCAACCTGCTGGAGAAAAAGCCGCAGGTGCTGGAGCCGTCATTAGCAGATGTGGTCAACAATTATGTAGGCACTGTAACAGACATTAAGCAAAAGCGTGAGAACCAGGAGAAGCCACCACTCTTGCAGGTGGAGAACCTGAAAGTGTACTTCCCTATAAAAAAAGGCTTCTTCTCCCGCACCACCGATTACGTAAAAGCCGTGGATGGTGTGAGCTTTAGTATTAACCCGGGCGAGACAATTGGTTTAGTAGGAGAATCAGGTTGTGGCAAAACAACTTTAGGTAGGGCACTGCTGAGGCTGGTGGAGCCAACGGCAGGTCGCATTCTGTTTGATGGCGTTGATATAGCGCAACTTAGCCCGGAGGAGTTGCGCAAGAGTCGTCGTAACTTCCAGATGATTTTTCAGGACCCTTATGCTTCGCTGAACCCGATGCATACCGTAGGCGATGCCATTATGGAGCCTATGTATGTGCACAAGCTTTACAGCAACGAAAAAGAACGCCGTGGAAAAGCAATGGAACTGCTTGAGAAGGTGGGACTTATGCCGGAGCACTTTCAGCGTTATCCACATGAGTTTTCGGGGGGGCAGCGGCAGCGGATCAGCATTGCGCGGGCGCTGGCACTGCAGCCAAAGTGCATCATCTGCGACGAATCGGTGTCGGCACTCGATGTGTCGGTGCAGGCGCAGGTACTGAATTTGCTTAACAAACTGAAGCAGGAATTCCAGATCACCTACATCTTTATTACCCACGACCTCTCCGTAGCCAAGTACATGTCGGACCGAATCTTGGTGATGAGCAAAGGGCAAATTGTGGAGAGCGGCACACCCGACCAGCTGTACCAGAACCCGCAGCAAGAGTATACCCGCACCCTCATCAGCGCCATACCCAAAGGCGAGCCCGAAGATATTGTGGCAGCTCAACAGAAGCGGGAGCTACTGAAGGCAGGGGTGCTTTAAGAGGCGTTAACATTAATGTAGCGGGAAGTCAACCACTTCAGACCCTAGGCTAGAAAATAGCTTTTTGGCTCTGGAAGGCGATTTTCATTAGAATAATTTGGTTGCTGATTGTTAAGTGGTTGACCAAACACAGCTGGAAGATTGCGCCACGTGCGCAGCTTTTTCGAACATTTAGTTAAGCAGCTTGAGAAAAAATTCTGTGTCTTACGTCCTGTGTCTTGAATCTCCGGATAAGCCTCCGGAAGGGTAATTTCATTAGAATAATTCAGTAATTGCTGCCAAAACTGGTTTTTTATCCTGGCATGGGGCTTGCTAATTTCCTTGCAGAAGATTCCAATATAGAATTTTCTATATAAATTCACACCTAAATAACTTCCCACCTTAACCAAAGCACCTGTTTCGGGCGTATAGATTAATCTTAGAATCGGTAAGGTTTAAAAAGAAGCAGCACCCATAGCGGGAACAGCTTCTAAACATCACGACAAACATATTCATGAGAAGTAAAAAAGATAAAAATAGCCGCGACAAAGACAACCGCAGCAGCGAAAGAGGCAGCTCCCGCAGGGGAAAAGAAGCATCGGCAGGCAGAGGTTCATCAACAAGAGGAGGCTCCTCCCGCCGCGACTCTTCTAAAAGAGAAGGACCTAAAGGTGGCAAAGAGCGCAAAACGCCCAAAACCATTGTGCTGGAGTCTTTCTCTAACAGCCCCGATACTGTATTCACCCAACGCCAGATTTTCCGGCGATTAGGTATTGTCGATCAGAAAGGACGCGAAACAGTGGCAGACCTTTTAAAGACGCTGGTACGTGAAAATAAATTGCTACTCGTAGACGACGATAAGTACATGCTGAACCTGCGCGTGCAGATAATTACAGGCAAAGTAGACCTGGCCAACAGCAAGTACGCCTACATTGTGTCGGAAGACATGGAAGAGGATGTGCGCGTGTTTAAGGAGCATTTGAAGTATGCCCTCGACGGTGACCTGGTAAAAGTGGAGGTGTTGCCAACTGTGCATGGCGGCCGCGCCGAAGGCATAGTGCTTGAAGTGCTGCAGCGAAGCCGCGAAGAACTGGTAGGCATTATGGAACTGTCGAAGAATTTCGGCTTTGTGGTGCCGGATTTCAAGAAAATCTATTTCGATGTATTTGTTGGCGAAAAAGCTCTGAGTGGGGCACAGGCTGGCGATAAAGTGCTGGTAAAAATTACGCAGTGGCCCGATAAACCTGACAAGAACCCTACCGGCGAAGTAACGCGGGTATTTGGCCCGGCCGGTGAGAACGAAGCAGAGATCCATTCTATTATGGCTGAGTTCGGCTTGCCGTTCGAGTTTCCGGAATCGGTAGAAGAGGAAGCCGACAGCATATCGGAGAAGATTACGGCTGGCGAAATTGCCAAGCGCCGCGACTTCCGCGATGTAACCACCTTTACCATAGACCCCGCCGATGCCAAAGACTTTGACGATGCCCTTTCTATTCAGAAACTGGAGAACGGCCACTGGGAGATAGGCGTACACATTGCCGATGTTACACATTATGTGCACACGCGCAGCCTGCTCGAGAAAGAAGCTTTTCATAGAGCTACTTCAGTGTACCTTGTAGACAGAACCATCCCGATGTTGCCAGAGCGCCTGTCTAACGGACTTTGCTCGCTCAGGCCACAGGAAGAGAAGCTGACTTTCTCGGCTGTGTTTGAACTTGACGATGATGGAAAGCTGTACGAGCAGTGGTTTGGCCGTACTATTATTTACTCGGATCGCCGCTTCAGCTACGAAGAAGCCCAGGAACGCATCGAAACAGGAGAAGGAGACTTTGCCGAGGAAATTAACATTCTGAATGGCATCGCTAAAAAGTTAAAAGACAAACGCTTTAAAAACGGTGCCATTAGTTTCGAAACTACCGAGGTTAAGTTTAAACTAGCAGAAGATGGAAAGCCACTTTCGGTGTATGTAAAAGAGCGCAAAGACGCACACAAGCTGATTGAGGAATTTATGCTACTCGCTAACAAGAAGGTAGCCGAGTACGTGTACAACCTTGGCAAAGGCAAAAAGCGCCCTACTATGGTATACCGAACCCACGGTGCCCCTGACCCCGACAGGCTGAGTACGTTCTCTATCTTCGCAAATAAGTTTGGTTATAAGGTAGACGTAGAAGGCAACATATCAGAAGAGCTTAACAACCTGACGGAGCAGATAGAAGGCAAGCCAGAGCAGAGCGTGCTGCAGAACCTGGCCATCAGAACCATGGCTAAGGCAAAGTACAGCACCGAGCCGGAAGGTCACTTTGGTCTTGCTTTTGCGCACTACTCACACTTTACCTCGCCCATCCGTCGTTATCCCGACATGATGGCGCATCGCCTGTTGCAACACTACCTCGATGGCAAGCCATCGGCAGAGAAAGAAGAATATGACACGCGTTGCCAGCACTCTTCCGAAATGGAAAAACGCGCTGCCGATGCCGAACGAGCCTCTATTAAATACAAGCAGGTAGAGTTTATGAAAGATACTATTGGCAACCAATACAAAGGTATAGTGTCTGGTGTCACAGAATGGGGTATATTTGTGGAGATCGAGGAAAACAAGTGCGAGGGCATGGTACGTTTGTCAGATATGAACGACGATTACTACGACCTGGACGCAAACAACTACCGCATTATCGGCCGCCAGTCGAAACGCATTATCTCGTTTGGCGATGAGGTGCTGGTAGAGGTAAAAAGTGCTAACCTGAACGACCGCACCATCGATCTGGAACTGATAAAAACCCTTAAACAACACTAAAGAATCTGTGGATATTTCGATCCTCACCAACCAGATTAACCAGACCTTGTCAACGCTTCAGTACGGTGAGAACCCAACGGAGCTGTACGAACCCATCCGCTACATTATGTCGTTGGGTGGAAAACGGATAAGGCCTTTGCTCGTGCTGCTGGCTGCAAAAATGTACAACGATGATGTGGAGAACGTGCTACTGCCCGCTGCGGCAGTAGAGGTTTTCCACAACTTCACGCTCATGCACGACGACATAATGGACAAGGCTCCGTTGCGCCGTGGCCAGCAAACCGTGCACGAAAAATGGAACGCTAACACCGCCATTCTAAGCGGAGATGTAATGCTGGTGCGGGCCTACCAACTGCTGTTGGGCATAGAGCAGGACAAGCTGGCAAAGGTGCTGCAAAACTTCAGCGAAACGGCTGCTCAGGTATGCGAAGGCCAGCAGCTCGACATGAACTTTGAGCAGCGCGAACTGGTAACCATAGAAGAATACATCCAGATGATTACCCTGAAGACGGCTGTATTGGTGGGGTTCAGTCTGGAGCTTGGAGCCACCTTACAGGGAGCCACAGCAGCAGACGCAAACCACCTGAAGCTTTTCGGAGACAACATCGGCATCGCCTTTCAGCTCCGCGATGACCTGCTCGACGTGTACGGCGACAAAGCCAAGTTCGGAAAGCAGGTAGGTGGCGACATTCTTTCTGACAAAAAAACATTTCTGATGCTAACGGCCCTGCAGCAGGCGAACGAGGAGCAGCAAAGCATCATCAGGCAGTGGCGCAACAAAACCGACGAAGCCATAGCCGAAGAAAAAGTGCAGGCCGTTACGGCTGTGTACGATGCGCTTAATATTCGTCAGCAAACCGAGCAGCAGATCGATACTTATTTTCATAAAGCTTTGGCCCATTTAGAGGCTGTAGCCGTGGCACCAGAAAAGAAAGCCATGGTTCGTGGTCTGGCGCTTCAACTCATGGAGCGGGACAGTTAATTGTTGATTGAGTGATTGGGAGAATAAATAAATTATTCGTCTAATCAAAAATTACACAACTTGAGAATGTGCAGGATTTTCGGGAGCAGGAGGCTATTATTTAAATAAAAGCGCCTTTCCAGCTTAGGTTCTCTTGTTGCTCCTGTAACGGTAAATGAAGAGGCAGCTTTGCATTCATTTATCCACTCATTTTTATCCACTCATTCAAAATTCAAAGAACCACTCCTTCAAAATTTTAAAAATCACTCATCCAAAATTTGTAAATAATGGACTTAAGCGTCACCCTGATATTACTTATATTAACGGTCGGAATCTCGTGGTATGCCTGGCAAGACAGCAACAACCTGATGGAAAGCTGGATTTTTCAACCGTATGTGGTGCAACGCGACAATTCCTGGCATCGCTTTATTACATCTGGTTTTCTGCATGCCGATTTCATGCACCTGTTCTTTAACATGTTTACGCTTTACTTTTTCGGGCAGGCAGTAGAAATGACGTTTATGGCCATATTTGGTCCTGTAATGGGTATTGTGCTGTACCTGCTGGTTTACCTGGGCGGTATTATTGTATCAGATATTCCTACCTTCTTTAAGCATCGTAACGACCCTGGTTATCGCGCCTTGGGAGCATCTGGAGGTGTGGCTTCTGTCGTGTTCGCTAGTATTCTTTTTTACCCGACCAATGATATCTGCTTATACGCAGTGCTGTGTATACCGGGCTTTATTCTGGGCGTGCTCTACCTTATGTATTCTTACTTCCAGGGCAAGCGCATGGGCGACAACATAAACCACGACGCCCACTTCTACGGAGCGGTGTACGGCTTTGGGTTAAGTTTAGCCTTAGTGCCACAGGCTGGCCCGCTTTTTATACAGCAAATAAGTAATTGGAGCATCTTCTAAATAGATGCTTTTTGGATTTTGTTTAGAATGCAAACCTAATAAATACTAACCTAATGTAATTGCATACGCGTATAGTAGCTTATATTAAGACCTATAGCGTATGCAAAATTTCTATAAAAATATCGTTTTAAAAACAGTATTAATTTCACTATTTTTAGTTATTGCCGCTCAGCTTAATGCGCAGGAGACAGCTGTTGTTCCCACACAGCGACTTACCCTACTGCAGTATATCATAAACGATGATAGGCCTGTACTCTTAAGCATGCTTACCACTGCAGGGTTAGTGCCATTGCTCTCCAGCGACGAGTCTTACACCTTGCTGGCTCCATCCGAGGAATCGTTGGCAGCACTACAGGGAGAATCTCCTGAAAAGCTGAAGAGAATCTTGTCAGGGTACATCATAAAAGGTACCTACCTTGAAAAAGATCTGAAAGATGGTAAGCAAATACAAACAATATCTGGCGCCAATCTCAATGTCTGCAGGAAAAGAGGGACTCTTATAAATGGGGTCCGCATATCTACACCAGATAATAATGTGCGCAATGGTGTAGTGCACGAGCTAAGTACAACTATGTCTTTTTAAGAGGTCTTATATACCCCCGTCGGTGTTTCACTTTATAACAGGCAGCCTTTTCTTTAGTGCCAAATTATTCTATGATAGAGCACTTCCAGACATCATCCTAAAGCAAAACCTGCCGTTAAGCTTTAGGTTTGATAAACAAAAGAAGGCCAAAATAAGAAGAGAGATAAAGATACAATATAAATAAAGTTCTATAGTTTTATATTGTTCAAGAGTTGACTCTTAATTAACTTTACCCAATTTGGGCAGTTTAAAATGAATTAAGTCCTTAAATACATTTAATTTATTATAGTTGTTTAAGGAATTGTTACGTATTGTGTAAGAGGTATGGAAAGTATGCAAAGCAATATAACCTCAGACAAATCCAAAATCGTTATAGCAAGTAATACTTGTTACGACTTATGCTACGATCCTGCTAAGAATCGGATTTACTTGAGTATTAGAGGTTTTTGGAAATCTCTGGATAATGTGCCGCATTACTTAGACGATTGGCAGAAAGTGTTGCGTCTTAAAAAACCGGGTTTTACCGTACTCTCAAATCTTCAGGAAATGATTACCCATCCACAGAATTTGAACTTCCTACATGTGCAGGCGCAGCAAATGGTAATGGAGCAACAGGTAGCAAGTATAGCCCATGTTATACCTGCAGACAAAATTGCTAAACTGCAGGTAGAGGCTATTGCCGAGCAAAGTAAAATTCCTGTGCGAAATTTTGACTCTAAACACCAAGCAGAACTTTGGCTTGATAAGCAAAGCAATCGCTAAGCCCGATTTATTTTTCCTCTTTTAAATTTCATTCATACAGCTAAGCTTAATACACAAAGCTGCTGCTGAAAAAGCTTTAGTGCTTTAGAAGCAGCAAATAAGTAAAAAGCTTGATATGTGTTAAGGCTTTGTTTCAAAGCAATCAGATCTAACGCAGGTTCGCGCAACTTTTAGATCTTGTAGTAGGTGGCGCCACACCTTCTCTTAAATGTAACCGTACCAGCTGATTTGTAGTTTTAGGTAGGAATTTGCAAAGAATAAGTATATAATCAGTATCTTCCTCATAGTATATACTAACATACAACATAAAAGAAGTAGTTTAGGCTAACGCATACTCCCTGCTACATGACAGTTGAAATCGGAATTGTACTGGCTATTATTGGATTGGCTGTTGTGCTATTTATCAGTGATCGGTTCCGTATCGATACAGTAGCCATTCTGATAATGACGCTGTTTATGCTTACCGGCATTTTAACACCTGCAGAAGGCCTGGCGGGTTTCAGTAATACAGCTACTATTACTGTGGGTACGATGTTCATTATCAGTACCGGCATCTTTAAATCAGGGGCGCTCAATAATGTAGGAAGCCTTCTTACCAGAATGGGGCGCAAAAATTACCTGATGTGCCTGCTAGCCGTAATGCTAATTTCGAGTACGCTTTCTGCCTTTATAAACGATACGGCGGTGGTGGCCCTGCTCATGCCTATTATTATACAGGTATGCCGCGATCTCCGGATCAGTCCGTCTAAGCTGCTTATCCCGCTTTCTTTTGGTGCTTTATTAGGAGGTGTTTGTACCCTAATCGGTACCTCCACCAACATATTGGTAAGTGGTATTGTGCTGGCTCATGGGGAGAAGCCGCTTAGTATGTTTGAGTTTACACCGGCCGGCATCTGTTTCCTGGTATTTGGGATTGCCTATATGTTTTTTATAGGAAGGCACCTGCTACCTGACCGCAAACAGGCCGAAGACCTTACCGAAAGCTTTGGCATGGGCGATTACCTGACCGAAATCGTGTTGCTGCCAGATTCACCCTCTGTTGGCATGCCTCTAAAGAACGCGGGCCTGGTGCAGAACCTCGACATAGATGTGCTGGAGATAACGCGGCACAAGAAATATAAGTTTAATCCGACACCCTACACGCTGTTGCGCGCCAACGATGTGCTAAAGGTACGGTGCGACGTAGAAAAACTGAAGAAGCTGAAGGAGGAGAAGGGAATAGAGCTAAAATCGGAGCGAAAGTTTAAAGACAACGACCTCCGTAGCAACCACACAAAGCTTTACGAAGCCATTGTTACGCCTAACTCTTACATGCAAGGAAAATCGCTGAAAGAACTTGATTTCAGAAGTCACAACCATGGGGCTACGGTGCTGGCCATACGGCACCGCGACGAAATACTGCACGAAAAACTTACCCACGGCAAACTTTCTGCAGGCGATGTGCTGTTGATTGCGGCCGATAAAGACCAGGCAAACGTTCTGCGTAAAAACGAGGACTTGCTTATTTTTTCTGAAACAGAACGCAGCACCTACGACTATAGCAAAATTATTCCGGTACTGCTTATAAGTGTGGGCGTTGTAGTATCAGCTGCCACCGGGCTGGTTCCTATAGTACTGAGTGCCCTGGTTGGGGTTATGCTCATGCTTCTGTTAAAGTGCATCCGGCTCGACGAGCTCTATAAGTCTATAGACTGGAAAGTGATTTTCATGTTGGCCGGCGTACTTTCTATGGGAACTGCGCTTGATAAAACAGGCGCAGCCAGTTACATCTCGACTTACCTGATCAATTATGTGGGGCTATACGGCCCTCATGTGCTGTTGTCAGCCTTTTTCTTCATGACCTTCATGATGACCAACTTCATGTCTAATAATGCCACAGCGGCTCTCTTAGCCCCTATAGCCATTGTTACGGCGCAGCAGATGGGCGTGAGCGTAAGACCATTTTTAATGGCTGTCACCTTTGCCGCCTCACTCAGTTTTATGACCCCCATGGGTTACCAGACCAATACCATGATCTACGGCCCTGGCAACTATAAATTCTCAGATTATTTAAAAGTAGGCACTTTGCTAAACCTCCTGCTCTGGTTGCTGGCCTCACTTATCCTTCCTTTCTTTTTTCCGTTTTGAGGTAAGTTAGAGAGGTAGAAAGTTCAATGTTAGAAAGTTATATTTAGTTTTGTAGAACTAGATAAACAGGTTAAGAGGCTTGAGGAATTAAAAGTTGCTCTCTGCTCTCTTGATAGGGCTGTTTGCTTGGCTTTAGTCAAAATTGCTGTAATTTCTCCTGCTTCTTGTTTAAGGGAAGCGGTCAAATGCGTGGCAAGAATACCAGACTCTTCGAGCAGTTCAATCCAAAAAAAAGATTCATCAGCTTCTTAAAGGGCAATTCCAACTTTAGAAATAAAGTTATTATTAAGCCTAGCTCTACAAGCGGGCCTGTAATTAGCTGCAACAGATGTTGCCGATCTTAGTAGTTGTTTCCCCAATATAGGTGCTTCAGTAATTTTTGGTAAGGCCTGAAATGGTTTTATTAACCTTAGAGCAAAGAACTTTGTTCTACCCTTAAACTGCTCCGCAAAAGCATAATTTTTCAATTCCCCCATAATCCAGTTTGGTATATTAGATTAATACATGATCCTATACGACTACTGAGCTTCTGTTTATAAATTTTCTGCACATTCAAACGTCAGAGCTTTACACTCCATTGACCTAAACAACCTTCTGACTTTAAACTCTCTACCTTTCTAACTCACAAATACCCCCTTGCCTGCAGCAGAAACAGCTCTGCATATTTGCCGCCTTTTGCCAGCAGCTCCTCATGGGATCCTAGTTCTTTTAGTTGCCCCTGTTCCAGAAACAAAATGCGGTCGGCCATACGGACGGTGGAGAAGCGATGCGAAATGAGAACGGCAGTTTTTCCGGCTATTAGCTCCGAGAAGCGAAGGAATACTTCGTGCTCAGCACGGGCATCTAGGGCTGAGGTAGGTTCATCGAGAATAAGTAATTGAGCTTCGCGCATGTAGGCACGGGCAAGCGCTACCTTTTGCCACTCGCCCCCCGACAGCTCCATGCCGTTGGCGAAACGTTTACCCAGCACCTGTTCATACTGATCCGGTAGCCGGTTTATAACCAGGTCGGCAAGGCTTTTCTGCGCCGATGCTTTAATCTGCTCCTTGTTCTGGATGTCGCTTATCTGGCCGATGGCAATGTTATCGGAGGCCGACATCTGGAACCGCACGTAATCCTGAAAAATAATGCCCACCTGGTGGCGCAGGTCATTCAGGTCGTATTCCCGAAGGTCCACACCATCCAGCAGAATACGGCCCTCAGTTGGTTCGTAGAGGCGTGCCAGCAGCTTCACCAGTGTTGTTTTGCCGGCTCCGTTTTCGCCCACCAAAGCCATTTTTTCCCCGGCTTTCACGTGGAACGATAAATAACGTACTGCCCATTTTTCGCTGTTATGGTACTTAAAGCCAACGTTATCGAAGGTAAAACCATGTTGGATCGGGCGCGGCACCGGCAGTGGGTTAACTGGTGGCGTAATTTCAGGTCGAAGCTCCAGAAAATCGAACAGGTCCTGCAGGTACATGGCACTTTCTGCAATCTGCGAGAAGCGCGTCATGATGCCTTGCAGCAGCCCGCGCATGTTACTGAAGGAACCCGCCAAAAAGGTGAGGTCACCTACCGATATAGCACCTGCCACTGTTCGGAATAAAATAAACACATAGGCGCCATAGTAGGAGAGGGTGCCGATGGTGGAGAGGGCACTGCCCCAAACGGCACGACGCACAATCAGGCTTTTGTTTAAGGTATAATAGCGGTCGGAGAGGAGCTTAAACCGGCTTGCCAGAAAACCGGAGAGGTTAAAGGTTTTAATCTCTTTGGCTGTTTCGTCGCTGGCCCCAATATAGCGCAGGTAGTCAAGTTCGCGGCGCTCGGGAGTCCAGGAGCGGGAGAGGGAGTAGGTGCGCTCGTTAAAGTGTGTTTCGCCCAGAAACGACGGAATAACGGCTAGGAGCAGAATCAGGATGAGCCAGGGGTTAAACGCCACCAGACCAATTGCCAGAAAACCTATCGTAACGACGTCCTGCATCTGCGAAAACACCTGGCTCATAAGCATAACCCGGCTAATCGTCTGCCGTCGTGCTCGCTCCAGCTTGTCGTAAAAGGTGGCATCTTCGAACTGCGCCAGGTCCAGTGTGGCGGCATGCTCTATAAGAGTAATAGAAGTTCTGTTAGAAAACAAGTCGCCAAGCAGACTGTCCAGCAGGGTGATGCCGCGGTTTATAAGCTCCGACAGCACCGCCAGGCCCAGCTCCACCGCTACCAGCAGCCACAGGTACGACAAGTCGCGCTCGCCGGTAACTTCAATTAACCGGATAACCTCGTCTATGATAAGCTTCCCCACATACAGCACTGCCAGCGGAATAGCCGCCTTTACGAGCCGCAGCAGCAGATTGCCCAGCATCATAGCAGGGCTGGTTTCCCAGATCAGCTTAAAGAACTTAGGCAGGTTTTTCAGCGCACCTACCTGTTCCCGAAAGCTTTTCTTTTCGGTGCCGGCATTGCGCGATGCGCCTCTTGCTCCTTTTGGGTTTGGGCTTTGCATGATAGCATCTAATTTAATTATCTGTATAAACTTGTATCAATGGTACGCAATAACAGGACAATGCCTCAGAAGTTTAATAGCCCTGGTCCATTTAGCCTTGAAATACCCTCCGGAAGGCTCTTTTCATTAGCAGAATTTGCCCCTCCAGTTATAACACAGGTTATTGCATTTTATGTTCTGTAAATCAAGTTGTTATAAATTATTTTGAATTTTCTTGATAAAATTCAAAATACAGTCTTTAAGATATTGAACCATGTGCTATATTTATATAATTTATTGGATTCAGGCATGAAGCATCTATACCCGTACTTTCTTACTTTTGTACTAACTACTTTTCTCTTTACCAGTTTGCAGACGCAGGCAGCAAAAAGCCAGCCCACTCAAACACAAGAACCAGCCTGGATTAAACCGCTCCCACACCGCACCAGCACCACCATTAACCCCAAAGAGGTAAACGATGGCTACCATTATTTGCAACGTGTGCTGCAATGGCATGTGGCAACTGGCGAAGTGTACTACCACAACACTTATAAGCTAACAACAGATGAAGGTGTACAGAACAGCTCCGAACTAAAATTTTCGTACGATCCCAATTTTGAAAAGCTGCAGCTCCACAAGGTAATTGTGTGGCGAAACGGCAAACCCCTCGACAAACTGGACCTCAAAAAGGTAAAAGTGGTGCAGCGGGAGCAGGGCATGGAACAAAAAATTTTCGACGAGAGCCTGACAGCCATCATTTTTCTGGAAGACACCCGTGTAGGCGACGTGGTGGAGTATGCCGTTACCATATCGGGGAAGAACCCTGTTTTCAACGACAAGTTCTTTAATTCTTTCAACCTGCAGTTTTATGACCCAGTAGACGAACTCCTTGTGCACGTAGTAGCGCCAGAGCACCGGAAAATAAACTATAAACTTTATAAAACGGAGCAGAAGCCGGTTGTGGCTACGCAAAATGGCTATACCACCTATACCTGGCATTCGCAAAACCTGCCATCTACTCCCGTAGAAGAAGAAATACCTGGCTGGTACGATCCTTATCCGGGCGTTTATCTTTCGGAGTACACATCTTGGGAGCAGGTGGCAAAGTGGGCGCTGCCACTCTATAACCAGCAGCAGAAGCCAAACCAAGCCTTGCTGACGCAGATAGACAGTATCCGGGACCAGTTTAGCAGCGATGAGCAACGGCTGGTGGCAGCACTGCGCTTTGTACAGGACGAGGTGCGGTACCTGGGTTTTGAAGCAGGCATCGGGGGCTACAAACCACGATCGCCCTCCGAAGTATTTACCACCCGCTTCGGCGACTGCAAAGACAAGTCGCTGCTGCTGGTTACCATGTTGCGAGAACTGGGTATAGAAGCACATCCTGCCCTGGTCAGCTCAACTAACAAAGGGCAACTAACACAGGCGCTGCCATCGCCTTATGCCTTTAACCACTGCATTGTGCAGGTAAAGCTCTGGAACAAAACCTTTTGGTACGACCCTACCATAAGCAAGCAACGCGGTGGGCACGATGCTATTTCGCTGCCAGACTACCAGAAGGCATTGGTTATACACGCGTCTACCAAAAACCTGACAGACGTAGTAGCACCCATTGCAGGCCATAGCAAAGTAATAGTGCAGGAAGCCTTCTTTTTTAACAATATAGGTGGCGATGTGAAACTGGAGGTAAAAACAGAGTACTTCGGGGCTGATGCTGATTATCAGCGCAGCCGCTTTGCCTCTACCAGCCTGAAGGAAACAGAAAAGTCGTTTCTAAATTATTATGCTAATTCGTACCCGGCCATAGAAGTTGCCCGCGACCTCGAGTTCCTTGACTTTCCTTCTGAAAACAAGTTTACAACCCTGGAGGAGTATACCATCTCTGACCTTTGGGAAGAATCTGAAGAAACAGCTGGCTTGCTGTCTGCCTCTTTTTACCCACAGGTGCTGCGCAGTTATATTAATTCGCCGCGTGTGAGCAAACGCAGCATGCCCCTGCACCTTAACCACCCCACACAAGTAGAGCACCATATTTTGCTATACATGTCGGAGCCATGGCCTGTTAATGCAACCAACAAAAAAATAACCGATCAGGTTTTTACATACACCAGCGACGTCAGTTATAACAGCAGGAGCAGTTTGATTACGCTTAGCTATACCTACAACACCCTGAACGACCATGTGCAGCCCGAGCAAATGACGGCTTTTGTGAAGCACCAGAAAGCTATACTCGATGACTTGGGCTACAACCTAACCTATAACCAGAACATGGCAGGCACCTTGGCCGATGCTCCTATAAGCTGGCCAGCTGTGTTCTTCTCTTTAATAGTTCTTGCCTTGGCTGCTTTCGGTGCTTATAAGCTCTACTATTATGATCCGGCTCCAATAGGTGGCTACACCAGTGCCTATGCCGAAAGCATAGGTGGCTGGCTTATCTTAATAATGATGGGTCTTCTCTTTTCACCTTTCAGAACATTGGTAGTGTTGCTGACAGGCAATTACTTTAATCAGAACGTGTGGCAAGGGTTTTTAACTGCTACTTCAGCCTCATATGCTCCTGTCACCGCAGCAGTCTTGGCACTGGAAATGGTACTGCATATTGGCTTTTTAGTGTTTGCTGTATTGCTCATAAGCCTCTTTCTGCAACGCCGGAGCAGTGTTCCTCAGCTTATGGCTATCTTCTATTTCAGTAGTTTAATCGTGCGAGTGGGGCAGTATGCAGCCCTGGAAGCTTTAGGTTTACAATCAATTACAGCCACCGGCATAGGCGAAATAACAGGTTCTTTGATAACGGCCGCCATCTGGGTGCCTTATTTCTATAAATCGCAGCGGGTAAAAAACACTTTTGTGGTGCAACTGCAACCACCTATGTTAGAGGAGGAGCTTATGGAAAATGATACTGCCATAGTAAATAATTAGGTAGATCATTTTAACAGATGTTCATATAATCATATATTACAAGCATGAGATTTTTAAGCGGGCCTCTGCTGCTGTTGTGCCTGCTCCTTAATCTGCAGACATTGGCGCATGTTAAAGAGCAGTACTATGACAAAGATTGGAACCTGACAAAAAAAGCCGATAGCAACGCCTTTTACCTTACAATAACTTATATAAGCTCTGACAATATAGCGGAAGTAAAGACTTATAAAACAAATGGTGCCAAGGTGAGTGTTTTTAGGTATCGTGACTACCATCCGCAACAGAAAGACCCGATCAAACATGGCCCTTACCAGGAATGGCACAATAACGGGCAGCTGTCAGAAGAAGGCCATTATTTAGACAATAAGCTACATGGGAAACAAACCCAGTGGTACGAAAATGGCCAAATTTCCTATCTGTTTAATTATAAAGGCGATATATTGCAAGATACCCTAAAAGGATTTTATGAGACAGGTGCCTTACGCCGGATTGAGGTGTATGAAGATGGTCTGCTGGTTGATGGTATAGTATATGGCGAAGATGGTGCCGAGATAAATCCATTCTTCCGGTACCAGCAGATGCCGGAATTTCCAGGTGGCATCAAGGCAATGTTTCAGTTCCTATCTGATCACATCCAGTATCCTGGAGCAGCTGTAAAACGTGATATATCCGGCATTGTGTATATTTCTTTTACTGTAACCAGAGAAGGCAAAATTCAAGATATTTTCATCAGAAAAGGAGTGCATAAGCTATTAGATGCAGAAGCGATCAGAATAATAAAAGCAATGCCTGATTGGTATCCGGGAAGACATGAAGGTAGGCCGGTACCGGTGCGGTACAACATGCCGGTAAAGTTTACACTAGAATAATAACCAGCAAAGGCAAAAGCTCTGACAACAACCAATTCTTCTAATGAAAAAGCCCTTCCGAAGGCTTTTTGCTGTCGGAAGGGCTTAGGGTCTTCAAGGCTACTTTTAGATCATGGCTACTGTCTTATTGTCAACTTGTGTGCCGTAGGTTTTTTTGTAGTGAACCTTGCGCTCCAGGGCTGCAATAATCGGTTCGGAAAAGTCTACACCTTCTAGCTGGCTGGCTTCTGGCAGAGCGCCGGGGCTAAACACGTTTATCTCCATCAACTTATTTCCTACTATATCTAACCCAACCAGGAACATACCATCTTGTATTAGTTTAGGGCGAACCAGTTCCACGAGCTCAAGCATCGTCTGGTCTACATTGGCGGGTTGTGCTGTGCCGCCAGCATGCATGTTGCTGCGGATGTCGTCTTTGCTATTAACCCGCCTGATGGCGCAGTATTTGCCTTTATGCTGCAGGGCCTCGCCGTTCATTACAAATAGCCGCACATCGCCTTCTGTGGCTTCTTTCAGGTATTCCTGGGCAATTACATAACCGTCGCGGCTAATGGCTTCTACAATCTGGTTCAGGTTGGTAGAGTCGTCCTTTTTCACCATAAACACACCGGAGCCACCAGATCCTTGCAACGGTTTGAGGATGATGTCGCTTTTCTGTTCGTTAAAGAACTTTTTAATCTCGTCTTTGTCACGAGTAATGAGGGTGCGTGGCCGAACTGCCTCCGGAAAGTGCTGGAAATACATTTTGTTTACGGCATCGGATAAGGAGGTGGGGTCGTTAAGCACAATAACACCGTGGCGCAGCGCAAGCTGCCCAAAAATAAGGCCGGCATTTTGTGCCCAACCACGACCTTCCGGCTCAGCAGAGGGGTCGTTGCGGAGCATGAGCACATCCAACTCGCGAGCTGTTACCCGTGTTTTCTCTGTTTTTTCGCTTTGCAGCACTTCCAGGTAGGTAGCGGGCGTTTTGTACTTTTTACCTGTTTCTGCCGTTACGGCTGCCGCTCCCATGTAGCCATCGGGGTAATATGCCAGGTCGCCAACTCCCATCAGGTACACCGAGTGCCCCAGGTTGTGCATGCGCTGCGCCAGAAAAACAGTGGAGTAGGAGGGCTTCTCTGTTTTTATATCGTTTACTACAAATCCTATAATCATTATCGTGGGTGTTTATTTTTAACGGGTTACTCGTTCTGAAGCGCTATGGTTGCGAAAGCCACTATATAAGGCAAAGGCCGGACTGAATACAGAGACAAGCTATCGGTGCAGGTGGCATCAAAACTAGTTTAAATCAGGTTGAAAACTGTTAAACCGCCTTTTAACTGATCAAGCTTGGGTTGTATGGCAGGGTCGAGGAGGTAACGGGGTTTTATAGGGGCAGCTTGTAGTACTTCACGGTAGATTAGCTCCTGCACAATTGGTATGTAGTCCTGGCGGATTTTGCCTATGAGCAGAGGCTCCAGCTCGCCACCATCTTTTAGGAATTGCAGCAGGTGAACCAGCCCTTTTAAATATACTGCATCTTTGGTGAGGCCACCGCCACGGTGCACCCGCATCGCAATATCAAAGGCGGTATCGTTGTCGAATTTGTATTCTTCTTTCAGCCGCCAAAAGTTATCGGTAAAGTTGCAGCCCTTCTCCAGGTGGTGCACGGCCACTACTCGGGCTGCCAGCAGGCGCAACCGGTCGTGGTTCAGGCCGCCCACCAGGTACTCGCTCAACACCGCCAGCCCCTCCTGCAGCTCTTCGTAACCCGGCACCCCCACATAAAGCTGCTGCAGAGGTTGTGCCTTGCCATTAAAATAAGTAAGTATGTGCGTACCTACCTCATGCTGGATGAGGGCTTCTGCGCGGTTCCTCGGGATCTGGGCATCTGTTCCTATGTAGAGCTTGCCCTTAGACACCAGCAAGCCCACAATGTCTTTCCTTATTTCTACGCCCGTATTTACGATTGCATTCTGGCTCCTGAGGAAGGCTATTTCCTGCGAGGCCAGTGCCGCAAATTCTTCTACCGGTATAAGTGCTGTTTCGCTCTGAGCTTCTGGCTCGGGTAGGGCAGCCAGTATGCCTTCGGCCACTTTTAGCAGCAGCTCATCTACACCTCCGAAAAGCTGTAGGCTGCTGTACAAAAAATCCGGGCTGTTGCGGTCGGCGAGCATCGTCAGCATTTTGTCGAGCTCGTGGCGCTTGTCGCGGAACAGGTAGCCAAGCGTAGGATCTTCAACTTTCTCAACAGGAATGTTATATAGTTTCCGTTTGAGCAGGTCTGTATCTACTGGCATAAGCCGGTACTGGAAGGTAGGTGCTTTTTTAAACTTACTCTTGCAGAAGGCTTCCCAGGCTTCGGGGGCGTTTACGGGCGTAACCAGCATCAGGAACTGGAACTGATCACTGATAGAAGACAGCTGCTTATCGATGCGCCAAACAGCAGATACCACCGCTTGCCGGCCTAGCGCCTGAAAATGCGTGGGGTGGTGCGTTGTCTGGACCCGAACAAAGTCGAAGACTGCTTTTTTAATGGCACTGGAAAGGCGCGAACGCAGGGTGCGCAACAGCAGTGGGTAAGCGTTGCCAGTAGCGGCATTCTTGTAAACAGGCTTCAGTTCTAGCCCCAGCATGAGGCAGCTCATCTGTTTCAATTCATCTTCTGAGAGCAGACGCTGGGGCCCTGAGAGCAGTGGTTGATTCGAAGCAATGGCAACAGTGGCAGGCAGGTGTTCGATTTTTATCTGCTCCAGCTCTTTTTTCAGCACGTTAACGGTAGCTGGCAGTGCCTTCTCCGGCCCCAGCACCTGAAACAAGGGAGCCTCAGGAGCGGAAGAGGGTGCTGCAAAGAGCTCCAAAATCATAAAAGCCCCGAACTTGGCCGACATGGCTTTGGCTATTTCCTTCAGTAACATAGCCAGCTCCGGCGTCTGCTCTTCGTGGGCAATAAGATAGGAGGCTTCGGCTTTCACAAAATCAGCTGTGGCATAGTCTGGTTTGCCAGCCGGGTGCCGAAAGAGTACCAGAAAGGGCAGGGGCCGGTCTATGTGCAGCAGACCGCCTTCGGGCAGGCGCCGGCGCAACTGCCGGCCACGTTTTAAGGTGCCGACAGCCGATTTAATAAAGTTTTCAGTTATTGTTTCCGTCATTAGTGGGTGTTCTGGCGTACCTGCTCCAGCGCTTGCATTACAGGGGTAATGGTTTGCTCTAGGGCTTGTTTTATTTCCTCTAGTTGCTCTCTATCGGTTTTACCAGTCCACTCATCCATAAAAAACTTTTTCACCTCAATAGAGAGTACGCAGGCACTGTCTGGGAACTCATCATGTATCCAGCGCATAAAGTGCCCGCCCTGGAACTTTACATTCTCCCGTACATCAAGTTTGCGGCCCTGGTAGTCGTAGCTGCTGAGGGAGTCTATAAAGGCATCTACAACGGGTGCCCATCGCTGGCGGTCCATGTTGCCGGTGCCAATATTTATGTCAGGGTTTTGGGCCGGGTCTGCCTCCGGAGCATCGGCACCATCGCGTCTGTGGTTGTAGGTGTGTAGGTCGTACACTACAAAGGAACCGTGCTGCTCCTGTATTTCAGACAGCATTATTTTAACCGATTCATAAAAATGGTCGTAGCGCGTAAGCGATTCCTGTACTATTTCTGCAGGTAGCTCTTCGCGCCACACCTGTAGCCCCCAGGCATCTTCTGGTTTTTGGTAGATAGCTTTATCACGCGGTCGGTTTAAGTCGAGTTCGAACCGGGAGTGCAAACCAATAATTTTATTATCGGTAATAGAGGTCCAATAGGCGGTGCAGGGGTCTTCTTCGCGGAGCCGCTCTGGCGCTGTTAAAGCAAACAAATGGCTGATGTTCTCCCGTACTGCTTGCCCGTCGTGTATGGCGGCAGCTACAAGAGGCGAGCTGCCATACATAGTTTTATAAAATGGTTGGTTATCTTGCATGATTGTTTTAGAAGGATTTACTTTGTTTACCTTACCAAACCGGCTAAGGTTATAGAGCCACATCTTTTTGTATATATATAAATTTGTGAACCATCATTAGTTTATTTATCTTTAACCTGTTTGAAACCAGCACATAATAAACCTAAAATTAACTATTGTATAATGGTAACTTGTTGAGGAGAAGGCATGACAAAATTTTACAAACCTATCTTATATACTATCACAGTATTTTTGTTGGTGCTGCTTATGCACTATATGCGCTGTGGTGTGCTAGAAATAGTGGACGCCATGTCGTTGTGTGCTCTCTTTACAGTTGGGCTTGTGCTAGGCGTGTTAGGCGATTTGGTTGAACAGGAGCATAAGCAGCACCATAACATGCAATCCTAAGCAGCTGCTTGCCAGGTTGTCTGATACATATCGTTTCTGGAAAATTACAGAAGCCCTGCTTTTAAGCTATACCAGTAACAATTCTCCCCAGTCTATAAACAAAAGGTCAATTACCTCTTTTACCTTGGAACCATACAGTTGTTGATGTGCTATAGCTTGTGCTTTACCGGCAGATAAAGTACAAGCTAAGTTCACGAAAAGAATTTTATGTTACCTGTTGCTCAAGCAACCTTTTCTTACCAAACCACCTTCCTTCGAACAACAGAATTGATCTTTCGTAACCCCTGCTTCCTGGCTTCTATACCCGTTTCACCGCTGAGGTGCTGGATATACTAGCTTATGTCGTGGGAGAAGCTGTGTTTCAGATCATTCTGAATAAGCCAAAAAGGTAGCTGCCAATAAATATGTTTTTGGAATAGTAAAATCTAACTATCTTTGCCGACATAATGAAGTTCTTAAGAAACATACTGCGGCTTCCGTTTTTCAACAATTATTACTTGCTAATATTTGTTCGGGAGAGGTATGTTCTTGCTCTAAAATAATAGCTATTGTAATTATTTAGTATATCATACACCAAAGCCCGAACAGAAATGTTCGGGCTTTTTTTTGTCTAAAAATGGAGATCGTAGAAAAATTAAAAGAAAACGTCGAGATTATTCTGCCTGAAAACGGGCTGGAAGTAAAATTGGAACAAGCCAGCAAGGAAAACCGGAAACTGGTGATTAAGCTCGGTTTTGACCCTACAGCACCCGATTTACACCTGGGGCATGCTGTTGTGTTAAAGAAGTTAAAGCAGTTCCAGGAGCTGGGGCACCATATCATTATTTTAGTAGGAAGCTTTACTGCAAGAATTGGTGACCCAACCGGAAAGAACAAAAGTCGCAAGCCTCTAACGGTGGAGGAGGTAAAGCACAATGCCGAAACCTATATACGGCAGCTCGCTAAAATAATAGACGTGGAAAAGGCAGAGATCGTGTTCAACTCCGATTGGCTGGATCATGTGCCTTTTTCGGAGGTAATTCAGTTGTTGTCGAAAGTAACGGTGGCCCAACTCATGCACCGCAACGATTTTAACAAGCGATTTACCGAAAACACGCCCATTGCCATGCATGAGCTGGTGTACCCCATACTACAGGGTTTCGATTCTGTTAAAATTGCCAGCGATATAGAAATGGGTGGAACAGACCAGCTCTTTAATTGTACAATGGGTAGGCAACTGCAGGAGGTGCATGAGATGAGCCCTCAGATTGTAATGTGCATGCCTTTGCTGAAGGGACTTGATGGTAAAGAAAAGATGAGTAAATCGTTGAACAACACCATTGGGTTAACAGACGAGCCAAACGAGATGTTCGGCAAAACAATGTCTATCCCGGATAGTCTGTTGGTGGAGTTTATCGAGTTGGTAACTGATTTCTCTGTAGAGGAAAAAGCAGCTTTAAAACAAAAGCTGCAGCACGAGAACCCGATGAATATAAAAAAGCTGGTGGCCAAAAACATTATTTCGCAATACCATAGTGCAGAAGATGCGGAAAAAGCAGAACGGTTTTTTGCCAATCAGTTTCAGAATAAGATCCTGGAGGAGAAGAGCTTTTCACCGATGGCAATAGCAGACTTAAAAGCAGGTTCCGGATCTCTTGCCTTGGCCGATTTGTGCCTCCTGTTAAAAGGGGACCTTACTAAATCGGCGGTAAAAAGATTAATTGAAAGTGGCGCGATACAGGTAAACAATGAGAAAATAACAGCGCCTTTTGCTGAAATAAAACTCGTACCAAAAACGAAAATTAAAATAGGGAAAAGAGCCTTTTTCGAACTGAAATGATAGGCTACACATTCCTTTAAGGCCAGAATTTAGAATTTTAGCCTGTAAGCGTGCTTTTTAGTAAAAAGGTTGTTTGAGCCATAAAGAAAATGAGAAAATTTTCATGGCCCGAGCAACCTTTCATTTTCTGCTGCATCTATTAGTTCCGAAGCGATTCAGAAAGCCGGCTTCTGCTTAGAGTACGTCATTTATCCATACACTAAAAAATAAAACTATGAAAGTCATTAAATTTTATGTGACCACGCTGGCCTTTTTTGCCTTTGCCTTATTGCTTGTAGAAGCGCCGGCTTTTGCCCAGCAGCTAAAGGGCAACGGTAACATACAGAAGCAAACTAGAAAGGTTTCGGGCTTTAAAGGCATAAATGTGAGCGGTGGATTTGCAGTAGACATAACCTTGGGCAACAACGAGGGAGTGGTGCTGGAGGCAGAAGAGAACCTGTTGAGCCAGATTTCTACGGAAGTAAAAAACGGGGTGCTGCACATTTATAATGAAGGAAATATAAGCACCAGCAAAGGCATGAAGGCTCATATTACCTTAAAAGAGCTTAACTCTATTGACGTTAGTGGTGGCGTGAAGGTAGTAGGTAATTCCACAGTAAAAACAAATACACTGAAACTCGACATGAGCGGTGGCTCTAAAGTAACGCTGGCCATGGATGTAAAAACCCTGGCAGCCGATATGAGCGGCGCTGCTAAAATTGACCTGTCTGGCCGCGCAGATAATATGAAACTTGAATTGTCTGGCGCCTCTAAGGTAATGGCCGACAAGCTCGAAGCAAAAAAAGTAGAAGTTGAAGCAAGCGGCGCGAGTAAGGTAAATGTGTTTGCAAAAGAATCGCTGGAAATAAATGCTTCAGGAGCTTCGCATGTAGCCTACAGAGGTAGCCCCAGCATTACATCAGAAACATCAGCAGCGGCCAAAGTGTCAAAGCTATAAGATATTACACTTCATATTTGAGTTAAAGAGCAGCTTTCTGAGCTGCTTTTTTTATTTAATTCCGCTTATTTTAGGTAACGGAGCCTAAGCCACCTACGGCCTAAAATGGCTCCGGGAGGCTATTTTTATTAGAAGAATTGGTGTAGCTGCGCTCAATTTAAAATTAGAAATGATGAAAAACTTACTAGAGGAGCCTGTACCAAAAAAGCCCTGTGTCTTGTGTCCTATGTCTTGAGTCTTCAAATAGCCTCCTGAAGGCCATTTTCATTAGAATAATTTGAATACAAGGCCGGCTTTGCTATTTGTTAGCGTGCTGTTGTAAGAGTTGCAGGGTGCGGTCAAGGGCTTTGGTGTCGCTCCAGTGGCCATGGCCGGGTACTACTGTTTTAGTTTTGGGGAACCGCTGCTGTAGCTCCTGGATGGCTTTTGGCCAACTCTCCAGGTCGGCGTCGGCGAGGTTGCCCAGGTTAGTGGCGGTGACATCTTTTACCAGGCAGCCACCAAATAAAATCTGCTGCCTGGGCAGGTACACCACCAGGTTGTCGGGTGAATGGCCTGCTCCCGGAAAAAATACTTCGAACTGCTGGCCCCCGATTTTCTGTTTTTTACCTACAGCTAGCGTCGGGTCGGGCTTACCAAGGTTTTTTCCAGGGGCCAGTTCAGCTGTTAGGGCAGAACTAAGTACAGGTATTTGTTGCTTTTGTAGCACCGCAATGCCACCCATGCGGTCGTCGTGGGCGTGGGTAATAAGGCACATTTTTACTGGCTGCTGTAGGTTCTCCTGTACCCAACTTAGTAGCTGCTCTGTCTGCTCTTCGCCCCAGGCGGTGTCTATTAGCAGCACACCATCTGTAGTAGCCACTATTAGGCCGTTAGAAGGAAACGTTTTGCCCCCAAAAACTCCGAAAGACGTGTGTACCCACACCTGCGGCGCCAGTTCCTTTACCTCTAGTTGCAGCTGTTGTGCATAAACGGGTGCTGTTAGCAACAAGAACAGGCAGAGCCGAAGTAGCATTTTCACTGATTTCATGGATAGGACAGGTTTTATCGGGCTGGCACCGGAATAACAGGTAGGCTAGCGTTGCCTGCTGCATCAACGGCCTGCACAGCAAAAAAGTAGTTGTCTTTAGAGTAGCCAAGGGTTGTTTTGGTATCCTTCACAAAAAACTTCTTTTCCCAAACCGGGCTGCTGGTTTCTCGCATCAGTACGTAGTAGCCGGCAGGTTTTTTGCCTTTGGCTGGTGCCTGCCACCTAAGATCGGTTTTGTTGGTGAGGTTAGAGGTGATAACAGCCACTGCTTCGGGAGCATATGGGGCACGGCCAAGGCTGGCCATGGTGGCCAGGTTTACGGCTGTGTTTTTGCGCAGGTACTCAAAGTCCATAAAATCAATAAGGTCGCCGTATTGGGTACCATTTTCCATGCGTACGTTCTGGTGCTGATGATCGAAATCTTCGTTCATCTCGCTCATGCGCACCGCAGCAAAGCCCTGCTGGTTGAACGGCGTGTGGTCGCCACCACGCAGAAAGCGATCGGCCCGGTAACCAAGCACCACTTCTATCTGGTCTACATAAGCCTCACCGGTCATTTTCATGTAGCGCGCCAGAATGCGGCTGGGGCTGTCGTTTTCGGAGCCGAGGGTGCGACGCAGCTTTGTCATTTCTTCTGTTTCGTTAGCGGGAGTACCTTCGCTGAACACACGCACGCGGGTATTATCATGGAGGCCAGTTTCACCGGAAAAGGAGTTGCCCACAATGTCGTTGTTCTGCATCGCTACGAGGTTCCAACCTTCTTTTTTAACCCGCTCCGCCAGATGCCGTGAGCCATACAAGCCCTGTTCTTCGCCCTGAAAGGCAACAAACACCAGTGTACCCGAAAACTGACGAGAAGCCATGATACGCGCCATTTCCATTACCATGGCCACGCCAGAGGCATCGTCGTTGGCGCCGGGGGCTTTGCTTTTAGCATCCATCACATCGGTGGCACGAGAGTCGAGGTGGGCGCCAACTAATATCACGCGGTTATCGCTAGCATCAGTACCTTTTAGAGTCGCCATTACGTTAGCCATTTCCGTGTCTTGCGGCACACGCCTTCCGTCAGCTTTCACTATAAAACGATCCATCTCCACGGTCATGCGCCCACCTGATGCTTTGGCATATTTCTCAAACTCCGACTTTACCCACTCACGGGCGGCACCTATGCCTCTTTTTCTGTCGGTGGTGGTGCTCAGGGTGTGGCGGGTCTCAAAACTCACCATTTTCTCTACCAGCGCTCGTAGGTTCTGAGCTGATATTTCGCCTACCATTTCTTGTATGTCTTCGTCCTGGTTGGCATTTACCTGGGCAAAAGTGGTAGCGGTGCAGAGGAGTAACAGCAGCGTGAGTAGCCGTTTAGAAAGAGTAGAGATATTCATGTAGATAGAGTTAGCGTTTTATGGTTACAGGTCTACTAAACAAGGCGCAAAAGACGCAACAGCCAGACCAATTTTCTTCAAGCCAATGTGGCACACGAAGAGGTAAGACAAACTGGTTGAGAAGGAGTGCCCTGTTTTGAATCGTTAAATATATCTTTTTAGTTAGAAAGTAAAAAAGGGGAGGAGGTAGAAAATTGAATCGTCTTTGAAGAATTATGGAAGTGGACCTAATAAAAGCGGTCTGCTTCCATAATTTGCTGTATTATTTGAGGAAGTACTATAAAAGGAAAGTTGGGCAGGAGAATACAGAAGTAGAACGCAGGCACTGGCCTAGGCCTATTCTGCTAGTGCAGTACGCGTTTACTTTTAAAATTACTTTAGAGGTGAAGTGCAATCAATCGGCGTAAGCTATTTTGCAGCGCTCGCCTTGCAGCTTATAGAGCTCCTTCTCCACGGCCAGTACTGTTTTGGCTTCAGTAAATTCGGTTTGATAGCGCCGGGAGAGTTCACGCCTTTTCAGAGCTTCCAGAAATCGACGGGCATCGTTGTGGTTTTCCAGTATCAGCCCGGGCACCTGAGTGGGCTGATCTTTTTCATCTTTGGCAACCATGGTAAAGTAGGAGGTGTTGGTGTGCTTTACCAGGCCGGTCTTCACATTTTCGGCTATCACTTTTATGCCTACCATCAGGGAGGTGTTGCCCACATAATTTACCGATGCCATAAGCGAAACCAGCTCGCCTACCTCTACCGGCTGCAGAAAGTTAACCCCGTCTACTGTTACCGTTACGCAGTAGTTGCCGGCATGCTTAGCCGCGCAGGCGTAAGCCACCTTGTCCATGAGCGAGAGCAGGATGCCTCCGTGTATCTTGCCGCCAAAGTTTGCATAACTCGGAATCATAAGCTCGGTGAGCGTAGTGCGGGAGTGCGATACAGGTCGGAAAACTGGAGTTGTCATTTTTTTATTTTGAATGAGTGGATGAGCGAATTAATAATTTTGGATGAATCAGTGCCTGAATAAATAATAATTACGCTGTGGTGGCAGCAACAGATTTATAATAACTTTTCTCAGAAACACCTATTCTGAACATTCTAAATTTTAATTCCGACAAAATTCATTCACTCATCCTCTCATTCACTCACTCAACAATCTATAAGAACACCACGTCCTTTACTACTTCTGCTCCGGCATCGCGGTTCAGTATTTCTATTACTTTCGATTTCGACATGTTAAGTTCGTGCTTAAGCGGAGCAGAGTCGAGGCGCACAAACAGTTTCTGGTCCCGGAAGTATAGCTCTTTTGTTTTCATGGCGATGGGTTTGCCCATAATCCTGCCCCAACTCTGGATCAGGTTTACCTCACTCAGCTTGCCCTGCAGCTTATAGGCCTTCAGCAGCGCCTGAATACTTTCCCCAATTGGCTGAATATCCGCTTTGCGGTAGTTGATGTCACTTTTCTTTCTGAATATATAGCGCACGTTTTAGAGATTTGAGTGAGTGATTTTTGTCTGGATCTTTAAATAGAGCCCTTATTTCAAGAAGTTATGGAGTCATAGAATGTTCAAAATAAATTATTTGAATGAAAATGCCTATCCTGATTTGCTGCTGCTCCTGCTACATTTCATTCACTCATCCGCTCATTCAAAATTCAGAATTAGCAAAGATCATTCATCCAAAATTACAGAGACCGTTCCTTCCGATACCTTAAATCTACGAATTTGCTCTGATAGGTTCTCAAGTATTTTGTCGGTGCGCTCCAGGTGCGTGTCCGTTAGGAAGATTTGGCCGAAGGTATGGGCGGCCACCATTTGCATGAGTTTGGTAATACGCTTCTCGTCGAGCCGGTCAAAAATATCGTCGAGCAGGAGCAGGGGCTTGTGGTGCTGTTGGGCAGCCATTACCTCGAAGTGCGCCAGCTTGAGGGCAATCACATAGCTCTTCTGCTGCCCCTGCGACCCAAAGTGCTTTACAGGGTTTTCATCCATCAGAAACACGAAATCGTCTTTGTGCGGACCCACAGTGGTGCGCTGCAGGGCCATGTCTTTGCGCTCGCTCTGCTCAAGCAGCTGCCGGAAGTTGGCGCCAGGCAGCTGGCTTTTGTAATCGAGCGTCACAGTTTCGTGGCTGTCGGAGATGTGGCGGTAATGTTTCTGAAAAATAGGAACGAAGGTTTGCAGAAAAGCCTGCCGCTGCTGTGCCAGTTCTTCGCCCAGCGGAGCCAGCTGCTCGTTGAGGATGTGCAGGTAGTCGCGGTCGAAGGTATGGCGCTCGGCAAACTGCTTGAGCAGCAAGTTGCGCTGCTTCAGAATGTGGTTGTATTTTATGAGCTGCTCCAGGTAAGGGTGGTGGAGCTGCGAAATCAGGCTATCGAAATACTTGCGGCGGCCCTCGCTGCCTTCCCGTATCAGATCGGTGTCGTAGGGTGAGATCAGCACCACCGGGAACCGGCCGATGTGGTCGCTTACTTTATCATATACGGCTTTATTGTGCGTTACAGTCTTTTTCTGGCCTGCTTTCAGGCTGCATTGCACCGTGTGTTTTTCCCCCTCAATCAGAAAACGCCCCTTTACCATAAAAAAATCTTCGTCCTGCTTAATGCTCTGCACATCGGAGCTACTAAAGGCGCTTTTGGTCATAGAGAGGTAGTGAATCGCGTCCAGCAGGTTTGTTTTGCCGCTTCCGTTGTCGCCGATAAAGCAGTTTATATGTTCCGAGAAACTAACGAAAGCTTCTTCGTAGTTCTTGAAAAAGAGCAAATTGATATTTTCGAGGAACATTAGTTTCTACTTTGATTTCTTTTTCCTTAAATTCGCAAGCCAAACCCGTTTAGGCATTTATGCCTCTGGTTTTACAGGATGTAAAAACTCCTCAACAGCACACAACGGATATTTTATAACGAATACAAATATTACCCATGGCTGATACAAAAGAAAGAACAAAGCCGGCGAAAGCAAAGGTAGAGACAGAACCAACATTTTCAAAGGAGACTTACATGACCTGGTATGAGCAAATGAAGCTTATGCGTAGGTTTGAAGAGAAAGCAGGCCAGCTGTATGGTCAGCAGAAAATTAAAGGCTTTTGCCATCTTTATATTGGCCAGGAGGCGTGTGTGGCAGGAGCTGTTTCGGCTCTTACCAAAGACGATAAGTGGATTACCGCTTACCGCGACCATGCACACCCTTTGGCACTAGGCACAAGCCCTAACGCCATTATGGCTGAATTGTTTGCTAAGGCAACCGGTTGCTCTAAAGGCAAAGGCGGCTCTATGCACATCTTCGATAAAGAAGTAAATTTTATGGGTGGCCACGGTATTGTGGGTGCTCAGGTTCCGCTTGGAGCAGGTATTGCCTTTGCCGAGAAATATAACAACACCGGAAACGTGTGTATGTGCTACATGGGCGATGGCGCGGTGCGTCAGGGTGCTTTCCACGAAGCCCTGAACATGGCCATGCTCTGGAAACTGCCTGTTATCTTTGTAATAGAGAACAATGGTTACGCCATGGGTACTTCTGTAAACAGAACCTCTAACGTAACAGAGCTTTATAAACTGGGCCTTTCTTACGATATACCTTCTGAGCCTGTAGAGGCTATGTCGGTAGAAAACGTGCACAATGCCGTAGCGCAGGCTGCTGAGCGTGCCCGTGCCGGCGAAGGACCAAGCTTACTTGAGTTCAGAACATACCGCTATAAAGGACACTCTATGTCTGACCCAGCCAAATACAGAACCAAAGAGGAGCTCGAAGACTACAAAGGCCGCGACTCTATAGAGGCAGTTAAAGCAACTATTCTGGTAAACGAGTGGGCTACAGAAGAAGAACTTAACCAGATCGACGAGAAAATAAAGCAGCTAGTAGCTGAGTCAGTGACATTTGCTGAGGAGTCTCCTTATCCAGATCCGAAAGAACTGTACACCGACATCTACGTGGAGCAAGATTATCCTTATATCCAGGATTAATTTATTAAAAAAAATATAAAAGGACGGAATTAATAAGTAACCACTTGTGGTTTAACACATAAGAGCGGTATATTTGACGTTAATTCTCAAATTTTACGCATAGATTATTATTTTTTTCAAAGCTAATGGCAAAAGAAACACTTAAAAAGCACAACGAGTTAGAGGAGTTGGTAGAAAATCCGGATGCGTTGGCAGATCGCTTTACTCAGTCGGAAGATTTTGTAAAGAAGAACAAAACTACGCTGCTCGGAGTGTTTATAGCAATTGCCGCGCTTATTGTAGGTGGGTTTCTGTATTATAATTACCGGACTTCACAAAATCAGAAGGCGCAGGAAGCTATGTTTCAGGCTGTTTATTACTTCGAAGCTGATTCTTTGAGTAAAGCTTTGAACGGCGACGGGCAGTACGATGGCTTGTTGGCAATAGCCAATGAGTACAGCGGAACAGATGCTGGTAACCAAGCACGCTTTTATGCTGGTGTAGCTTTGCTAAAGCAAGGTAAGTTTGCGGAGGCCATCGATCAGCTGGAAGATTTCAGCTCGAAAGATTACTTGTTGCAGGCTCGTGCTTATAGCCTGATCGGCGATGCACTGCTGGAGCAAGGTAAAAATGGCGAGGCCGCCGACATGTACATGAGAGCAGCCAACCACAATGCTAACCAGTATTTCTCGCCACAGTACCTGATGAAAGCAGGTATTGCATTTGAGGCTGGAAACAACTTTAAAGCAGCTGCCGATGCTTACAATAAAATAATAACAGACTATGCCGCTGCCTCTGAGGTTTCTGATGCTAAAAAGTACAAAGCACGCGCAGAAGAATTAGCAGGAGCAACAAACTAAGAATCTTCCGGCATTTGCCAGAATTTATAAAGCGCTTTTGTCTTGCATGCAGGGCAAAAGCGCTTTTTGTTTGGTCCAGTTCCTTAGTTAGACTGCTCTCTTCGTAGCTTTGCCCTTGGCGACCATTGTCTGTAGAGCCAATAGAAATAGCAGGCAAGAACATGTTTGGAACAGAGCAGACGATTATTCTAATGAAAAGGGTCTTCCAGAGGCTTTTTCGGATTTCAGATGCCTAGGCATCTGAAAATAAATCCTTAGGTAGAACAACTGTTTTATATTAGGATCTCCAAATTTCCACATCTTCAAGTTTTCAAATTGCTAAATTAGCGCTTCAGCATATTAATAAATCAGCATACTAAAACCATGGCAACTTCATTAAAGAACCTGAACGAGTACAGCAAACATGGCTTTGCAGATATTTCAGATAAAAAATTTGGCATTGTAGTGGCCGACTGGCACAACGATATTACAGATACATTATGTGCCGGAGCCATAGAAACACTGCTGCAACATGGGGCTCAAAAGGAGAACATATTTCGAAATACTGTTCCCGGTAGCTTTGAACTTACGTTAGGAGCACAATTTCTGGCCCAGAATGAAGAAATAGACGCAGTAATAGCTTTAGGAGTAGTAATTAAAGGAGATACCAAGCACGATGACTACATAAACCATGCGGTAGCCAATGGGCTTACTACAGTTTCGCTAAAATATAATAAGCCGGTGTCGTTTGGGCTGGTTACTACCAATAACCTGCAGCAGGCGTTAGATAGAGCAGGAGGCAAGCATGGCAACAAAGGTGTAGAGGCGGCGGCAGCGGTTATACATATGCTAAGCTTTTAGGATAAATATAGGCCTTAAAAAGAAGCGGGGGCAGGCTATTTATATGGCCTGCCCCCGCTTCTTTTGTATATTGTTACAAATGCTTTTTAGAACCTAATGCCAAAGGCAAGTCCTGTTCGGATACCAAAGCCACCAAAAGCATCTGTATCGAAATCGTCTTCTGTGCCACTGGTTACTTTAATATTGCCTTTATTATAGCTCGGCCCTAAGAAGACATCAACTACAAAACGATCAGCTAATATCCACTGGTTACCTATAAGCAAGCCACCACCAAACGTATTGTAGGTTGCTTTTCCTTCAGCGCCTTCTGTAACATCTTCGTCGGCAGTGAGCTTAAACGATTGGTAGCGCAAGAAAGGAGCCACATAAAATCCTTCGGGAGCTTCTTTAGACTTAGATAGGTACTGCCTGAACTCCGGTGTTACGCCAAAGCCTCTGAAAGAGGTGCCTTCTACTGAGAAGCCAGTATAAAACAGGCCTAATTGTGCACTTTTGTCTGCAGAAATGTTTCTTTCATAGAACACGGAGCCGGTCCGAACAATGGGGCTAAAAACATTTACTTTAAAAATGTTGGTTTGTGCTTTTGCGGCTCCAGAGGCAACTGCTACAAGTGCAAACAGGATAATAAGAAATTTTTTCATAGTTTTTGAATGTTTTTTGGTAGAATAATGAAATTTCTGGAAGCTAAATTCATGCCAAACCTGGTATACTTAATTTTACTTTTAAAAATAAATTTTTGTCGTAATTTGCTTGTGACTTATATTAAACATTGTTAAAATTAAAGGCGTCGGAATGTAAAGATAAAAAACAGCTCTTGAAGGCCGTTTTCATTAGGAGAATTTGGCTCGCATTTAGGTTTTTACCTTATATGCTTTTACAGATGCTTGGCTGAAAGAGGGAGTACGGGTGCCTCAGGTAATTAATGAAGAAATTATTTGGTAGGGTGTGTAATTTCTCCTGAATGTACATTTGTTAGCAGATATAATTGTATGCTCCTGATTCTATTTGTTGCTAAAAGATTAAATTTTAGAAGAAGGTGGCGTATTAAGGATATTACTGCTATTTTTGCACCAAATTTAGTACAAATGCTATTTTAAGCAGGCTATAGGTACAGCTAGGGGTAAAAGACACTAAATCAGGTAATTGCTCGTCAACCCTTTGTTTTTATCTGTAAATGAACTTTGTAAGGCTGCGAATGTTAGCATAACAGAAGTAAAGATCAACTAGAAATCAAGTTCTAAAATATAAGAATGAGCACGAACCAAGAAAATCAGCGTTATTCCAGAGAAGAACTCGCAGAGTTTGAGAAGATTATTCTTGAAAAACTGACGAATGCCCGCAAAGAGGTAACTTTCATCAAAGAAACGCTAAGCCGCCGCAACGATTCAGGAACAGACAATACTGCTTCTCCAACTAAAGTGCTGGAAGACGGTGCTGACACGGCAGAGAAAGAAAGCTTAAACCAGTTGGCCTCTCGGCAGATGAAGTTTATGCAGCAGTTAGAAAATGCCCTGATACGTATTAAAAATGGCACCTACGGCGTTTGTATTGTAACTGGCAAACTGATACCAAAAGAAAGACTGCGTGCGGTACCGCATACGCAGCACTCTATCGAAGCTAAATTACAACGTAACGATTAGTACCATTTGCATTTGAATATTCTGCAGAACCATATACAGGCACTGGTTTTTTGTGCCCAGTCGCCAATCAGCATAGAAGAGATTCAGCGTGCTCTTACCGAATCGCTGGAGCTGGAAGTACTGGTGAGCGATGTGCTGGAAAGTATAGAAGAGATAAACGAGCAGCTGGCAAATGCCGGCTTCGCTTTTCAAATTTATGCCATAGGCGGTGGCTATCAGTTTCTTACTAAACCTGAGTTTCAGGATACGGTAGGCGTGTATCTGAAACAGAAGTCAAAGAAGAAGCTGTCTACGTCTGCGCTGGAGACGTTAGCCATTATTGCCTATAAACAGCCTATTACCAGATCAGGCGTAGAGCAGATACGTGGAGTAGGTTGCGACTACGCCATCCATAAATTACTGGAAAAAGAACTTATTGAAATAAAAGGTAAGGCCGAAACCATTGGGAGACCCGTACTCTACGGCACGTCTCAAAAATTCATGGATTACTTCGGCATCAACCACATCAAAGACCTCCCTCAGCTCAAAGACTTCACTACAGAAGAGAATATGATCGGCGAAATAGCCGATTAGCAAACCAGAAGCTACCCAACTTTAACATTTATTACTGCACATACCGGTACAGTAGCGATACTGCATCATTAATAATTATAGAATGGCAAGAGATAACGAAAGACCTGCCCGCGACAACAGCGGTGCAGGCGAAAGAGGTTCTGAAAGAAGAAACTTCAACAAACCATCTGACGACAGAGGAGAGAAGAAAATCTTTAACAGAAGAGATAAAGACGGCAGACCAGACAGCAGAGATGCTGGCGGTGAGCGCCGCTCATTTGGGTCCGACAGAAGAGAAGGAGGCCGCGGAGAAGGCAGCTTCCGTCGCGACGACAGAGGACCAAGTGGAAACAGCGGCGAAAGACGCCCATTTGGAGCCGGTAACCGCGAAGGTGGTGAACGCAAGCCGTACGGAAACGACCGCCGCGAAGGAGGCGAAAGAAGATCTTACGGTGCTGACAAACGAGAGAGTGGCGACAGAAAACCATTTGGCGCCGGCAACAGGGAGGGAGGCGAACGCCGCTCTTTTAACTCCGACAGAAGCTACAAGTCCGACAGACCGGAAAGAAGAGAAGGAGGCGAGAGAAGAAGCTTTAGCAACGACAGGCGCGAAGGCGGTGAAAGAAAACCGTTTGGCGCTGGTAACCGTGAAGGTGGTGAGCGCCGCTCTTTTGGAGGGGATAGACCAGACAGAAGAGAAGGTGGCCGTAATGAGCAGGGAAGCTTCCGCAGAGACGACAACCGTGGCGAAAAACGACCTTTTGGAACAGGAAACCGTGAAGGTGGAGAGCGTCGTTCTTTCGGAGGAGATAGAAGAGAAGGCGGTGAGAAAAGGTCGTTTGGTGCTGATCGTGGTGAACGGCGTTCTTTCGGCGACTCCAACAGACGAGATGATAGCCGAGGTGCAAGACCGGAACGTGGCGAAAGAAGCTCCTCTTATGGCGATAAAAAGCCATTTGATAAAGGCTCCCGCTTAGGCCAAAATGCTGCCGATCGCAAAAAAGGTCGCGGCAGCTACGATGAAAACGCAGCCGAAGCTCCTACTTATAACCTGAACCGCTACAAAGACAGTACCCGCATTAAAAAAACGAACCGTACCGGCGAAGAAGAGGATGGCTCTATCCGACTGAACCGCTACATCGCCAATGCAGGTGTATGCTCTCGTCGCGAAGCCGATGTACTTATCGAATCTGGTGAGATAAAAGTAAACGGGGAGGTGGTAACTGAAATGGGCCACAAAGTAAACCCTGGCGACACGGTGCACTACGGCAAAAAACTATTGAGCCGCGAGAAGATGGTGTACGTGCTGCTGAACAAGCCAAAAGACTTTATCACGACAACCGACGACCCGGAAGGCAGAAAGACAGTGATGGACCTGGTGGCTAACGCATCGAAAGAGCGAATCTTCCCGGTTGGGCGCCTGGACCGCAACACCACAGGCCTGCTGCTGTTTACTAACGACGGAGAATTGGCCCATAAGCTGACGCACCCTTCAAACGACATCAAGAAAATTTATCAGGTAGAACTGGATAAGCCAATAACCAAAGAACACTTTAAGCAGATAAGCGAAGGGCTTGAGCTGGAAGATGGTAAAGCAGATGTCGACGACTTGGCGCTGATTGGTGATTCCAACAGATTCCTGGGTGTTGAAATTCATATTGGTCGTAATCGTATTGTGCGCCGTATTTTTGAGCACTTGGGCTACGATGTGGTTTCACTGGATCGGGTACAGTATGCAGGTCTTACCAAAAAAGACCTTCCACGCGGCAATTGGCGCTTCCTGAACGAAAAAGAAGTGGTTAGGCTGAAATATTTCATGTAATCAGAACTTATGCGCAGCCTCGTTATCGATATAGGGAACACAGGCAGTAAGTATGGAGTTTTCGAGAACGAGATCCTGCTTACAAATGGCAGCTTCGGGAACAAAGGCAGTATTCCGCAGGAATTGCTGGACCAGGAGTTTGAGCATGCCATAGTGGCCTCGGTGGCTGGCAAAGCGCATTTTTTACAGGCAAAGCTGTCTGTGTCGGGCCAGTTTCTGGAGCTCTCGGCACAAACAGCTTTGCCTGTTTCTAACTTATACAAGAGCCCTGAAACCCTTGGAGCCGACCGCAAGGCCGGTGCAGTGGGCGCTCATTACTTTTTTCCGGGCCGAAATTGCCTGGTAATAGACGCGGGTACCTGCATTACCTACGATTTCCTGGATAGCCAAGGGCAGTACCATGGCGGTGGCATTTCGCCTGGTTTGCAAATGAAATACAAGGCCTTGCATAATTTTACCGGTAGGTTGCCGTTAGTACAGCAAATTGATCAGAATTTTTCGTTGATCGGGCAAACTACCCAAGAGTCTATCATAAGCGGAGTATTAGCCGGAACAGTAGCCGAAGTAAACGGGATAATACAGAATTATTCGGAAAATGCGTCGGATCTGGTGGTTATAGTTTGTGGCGGCGACGCAGCTTTTTTTGAAAGTAACTTAAAAGGACGCATCTTTGTAATTCCTGAACTGATTCTGATTGGGCTTCAAAGAATATTAGCATATAATGTATAAAATACTCCGATTGTTTATTTGCGCTGCTGTAGTTTGCCTGGCGCAGGCTGTGCAGGCGCAAAATTTCTCTAACTCCCCTTACTCCCGCTACGGTTTAGGCGACATCAACGAAAATCATGGCACCATTCGTACAAATGGTATGGCTGGTGTGGGCGTGAGTGCCGGTAATAACTTTCAGGCCAATACTGCTAATCCTGCGCTTCTTTACTATAATACAACTACGGTTTTCGATATAGGCATTGCCGGGCAGCTTCGTACTGCCAAAAATTCTGCCTTGTCGCGCACCGATGGCAACGCCAACCTGTCTTATCTTACACTGGGCGTGCCCTTGTCTAAAAGATGGACATCAGCACTTAGTTTGCGCCCTTACAGTACAGTAAATTACCAGATAACACAGTCAAGCCAGTTAGCCAGTAACCCGCAAGCCATGGAGTACCGGTATTATACCGGAGAGGGTGGCATAACAGAAGTAAACTTTGCGCATGGTGTCCGAATTGCAGATGGACTTAGTATAGGCGCAAGTGCCTCTTACCTTTTCGGCACGATTACAAAAGAGTCTGCGTCTGTTATACAAGACACTTCTTTAGTGAACATAAGCCAGGAGATGGTCGTGTATAGCGAACGCACCCGTTACAGCGATCTCTTGTTTAAGGCTGGAGCAAGCTATCGTAGAAAACTTACTGAAAAATGGTCTTTAGGGGCCGGAGCAGTATACAGTCTTAATTCTGATTTGAATACCACTCGCATCAATGCTTATGAGCGCAGGTCGCTTTCTGGTAGTACTATAGAAGATAATATATTGGCAGATAGTGCCAAGGGCAGTTCTACAGTGCCTGCGAGCATTCGTGCCGGCCTCAGCATCGATAATGGCAACAATTTTACCCTTGCCGCCGAATACACCACACAAAAATGGTCTGACTTCCGCAGCTTTGATGGTGTGCGCGAACTCAGCGATAGCTATACCATTGCCCTGGGTGCCGAGTATACTCCCAATCCTAACGCAGTGAGCGGCTATTTTAAACGTGTTACGTACAGAGCGGGAGCACGATTTGGCGACTCACCTTACAGCGTTAACGGAGAGCAGCTCAAAGATATGGCTCTAACTTGGGGGTTCACCTTTCCTATAGGACAAGCCTCTATGTACGATTACTACCAGATGAACACTGCCTTCTCGGTTGGTAGAAGAGGGACTAATGCCAATGGCCTGATTCAGGAAAACTACTTTGACTTTAGCATAGGCTTTACCATTAACAGCAGATGGTTCTTAAAGCGTCGTTTAGAATAAACCTTTTTAATAAAAAAAGCATTATAATATAAAAGCAGCCGTTCTTGTAGCGGCTTTTTTTATGAATCGGTGCTTGTTGGCTCTTGGGTAATATGTTAGGGGCAAAACACCAGAATTCGCAATTTTTAGTATATTCACTAAATAAAATATTTTGTTCTATGCCAAAAGCGTGGATAGTGGGGCTGCTGGCAGTTTTAGCTGTGGTAAGCACTGCTTGCGATAAAGACCTGAAAGATCCGGATAAGGAAATAAAATACACCGGGCCGCTGATAGAAAACAACAATGTGCTAACGCTTTTCAGCGATTCGGCCAGGCTCCTCATTAAAATGAAGGCGCCGGTGCAGCAGGAGTTCGAAAATGGAGACGCTATTTTCCCAAAGGGAGTATACATTGAGTTTTACGATGAGCCAGGTGTGATGACATCTACCTTACGGTCTAACTACGGCAAGCAGGATCGGAACAAAAACCTTTACCACGTTACAGGCAACGTAGTGGTAGAGAACCTGCAGAAAAAAGAAAAGATAGAAACCGAGGAGCTGTTCTGGGATAAGAACAGAGACAAGATCTATACTGATAAGTTTGTGAAAATAACCACAGACAGCGAAGTAATTACAGGATACGGGCTGCGGACTAACCAGAAGTTTTCACCTTGGGTAATGACAAAGGTAACCGGCAGCTTTGCACTAGAAAAAGAATGAACCAGGGTCTGTTAAATACTATTTTATTATCGCTGGCATTTGTGGCCATGGTAATAGGCATACATAAAAGCATTTACGAGTCGGATATAGCCACTAATTATTGGATATTCATGATTTCGCTGATCCTGTTTATGGTGTACCGCCACAGGAAAAAGCGTAACAGCGCCTGATGCTGCTCTAACTCTATGATAGACCCCAGTCAGATTATATTATTGCTTGTGTCGCTGCTATGCTCAGCCTTTTTTTCGGGCATAGAAATCGCTTTTACCTCAGCCAGCCGCATACAGATTGAGCTTGACGAGAAGAATGGCGTACTATCAGGTCGTATTCTTACGTTTCTGCTCAAGAACCCGTCGCGGCTTATGGGCACGGCGCTTATAGGAAACGTGCTGGCGCTGGTGTTTTATGGCTTTATTATAGCAGGCATTCTCCACAATATTTTATTTTACCTGCTACCTGAGCCCCTGCAGCTAAACCTGCTTATACTGGTGCTCCAGATCCTGATTGCTTCCCTTATTGTACTCTTTACGGCCGAGTATATTCCACGCAGCTTGTTTGTGATTAACCCAAACCGTATGCTGCAGGTGCTGGCAGTGCCCATTTTGCTTTTCTATTACTTGCTTTACCCGGTGGTGTACCTCATCGTGAGCCTGAGCCAGTGGATGGCCGAAAAAGTGCTGCGGGTAGAATTCTCTGTCGACAAGCCCGTGTTTGGCCTCACAGATGTGAATGCTTACATCCGGAACCGCTTATACCACCCAGAAAAAGAAAATGCTCCAGAGGTAGATTCTGAGATTTTTCATAACGCTTTGGAATTTAGAACGGTGAAGGTACGTGAGTGCATGGTTCCCCGCACCGAGATAGAAGCCGTGGAGCTTAGTGACAACATTGAAGCACTGCAGAAGGCTTTTGTGAGTACTGGTCATTCTAAAATACTGGTCTACGACGAAACCATAGATAATATTGTAGGTTATTGCCATCAGCTCGACATGTTTAAGCAGCCGCTTACTATTGCCGAAATACTGTCGCCGGTGAGCCTGGTGCCGGAGAGTATGCTGGCCAGCGAAGTGTTTGTGCGGCTGGTAACAGAGCACCGTTCGGTTGCGGTGGTGGTAGATGAGTTTGGAGGCACGTCGGGTATTGTAACAGTAGAAGATGTGATAGAAGAAATATTCGGCGAAATACACGATGAATATGATGAAGATTCGCTGCTGGAGCAGGTGCTGCCGGAGCAAGGAACTTACCTGCTGAGTGCCCGCCATGAAATCGACTACCTGAACGATAAATACGAGCTTGGTATTCCGGAGGGCGATTACGAAACATTAGGAGGCTTTATATTGTCAGAATCTGGCGAAATACCATTGCCCGGCGATGTAGTGGAGGTGCCGCCGTTTACCATCACAGTGCTTTCTATGGACGAGAACCGGATAAATGCGGTAAAGTTGGTTAAAGCATCAGAAAATCAGGAAGATGCAGGGAATTAAAATCCCGAGCCGGAATGTTTCATATTTTTAGATTCACTAATACAGATGCGAACACTTGTTATTTCCAGAGTCATTTGCATCTCAAAATGGTGAATCTGATGAAGCTCTGAAACAGATATTTATAAAATTTTGAAATTTAGCGCGATTAACCTTATTTTGCACATTCCTTTATTAAGTTGTATAACAAATGGCATTAATTAACAAGATTAGAGAGAAGTCTGGTTGGGCAGTTGGCTTTATCGCCATAGGGCTTGGTGTGTTTGTGGTAGGCGGTGATCTGCTTGCTCCAAACTCGAGACTTATGGGCGGTAACGACACCACAATTGGCGAAGTAGCCGGCGAAGATATTGATTACAAAGAGTTCGATCAGGTATTCCAGCAAATTAAAGCCAATTACGAGAACCAGTCTGGGCGTTCGGCAACAGAAACAGAGTTGGCCATGATCCGGGAGCAAGCCTGGAACAACTTGGTGTTTAAGATTGCGCTTGAGAAAGAATACGACAGACTTGGTATACAGGTAACAGAGGAAGAATTGTTTGACATGGTACAGGGGGAGAACATTCACCCTTCTGTTCGCCAGGCTTTCACCAATCCGCAAACAGGCGAATTTGACCGTAACCAGATTGTGCAGTACCTGCAGAACCTCGACCAGATGGAGCCGCAGGCACGCCCTATGTGGACTAATTTTGAGCAAGGCCTCGTGGAAGACCGCATCCAGAGCAAGTACATGAACATGCTGACAAAGTCTGTTTACATTACCGCTGCCGAAGCTAAGAACTACCACAGCGCACAAAATGCCACAGCCAGCATCAAGGCTTTGTTTGTGCCTTATGGTGCTATTGCCGATTCTACCGTGAAAGTTACAGATGCCCAGCTGAAGGACTATTTCGAGCGGCACAAAGATGCTTATAAAGTAGAAGAAGGCCGTTCTATCGAATTTGTTACCATTCCGGTAAGTGCCTCTGCTGAAGACAGCACATATTACCAACAGGAAATAAGCACGCTGAAAGAGCAGTTTGCCGCAGCCGATAACGACTCCGCTTTTGTGAACATGAACTCCGATATGTCTTACGATGGCTCTTACCTGCCTGTAAGCGAATTGCCGGAGCAACTGCGCAACAGCCTGCCACTGGAGCAAGGCAAGGTGTACGGTCCGTTTACTGCTAACGGAACAGTAGGCTTGTTCAAAGTTATTGATGCTAAAGAAGGTGAGTCTAGTGTGGCTCGTGCCAGCCATATACTAATTAAACCAGACAACGATTCTCCTGAAGCAAAAGCTGCTGCTTTGGCAAAAGCAAAAGACGTGTTGTCGCAGATCCAGAACGGTGCCGACTTTGCCCAGATGGCCGCGCAACATGGCACAGACGGAACTGCCGCAGTTGGTGGTGATCTGGGTTGGTTCGGAGAAGGCAGAATGGTGCCAGCCTTCGAAAAAGCAATTTTCGGAGCATCTTCTGTTGGTTTGCTGCCAAACCCTGTAGAAACTGAGTTTGGTTACCACATCATTAAAATTACAGCTCCTAAAACGAAGCAAACATACAAGCTTGCTGCAGTGCAACGTGCCGTAGAAGCCAGCGAAACAACTCGTGGAGCTGCCTACAGTATAGCCGATGAGCTTTCTGGTACCAGCGGCGACCTGCAAGGTTTCAGAGAGAATGTAGAAAAGAACGGAACCCTTGTAAAAGAAGAAGCTCCGAACATTGGCAAAAACAACGTAATGGTAAACAACTTGCAAAATGCAAGGGAGCTGGTACGATGGGCTTACGCCAAAGACAGATCTGTAGGAGATGTATCGCCGGTGTTTGAAGTAAATGATACCTATGTGGTAGCTGCCCTTACTGCCAAGCGCGAAAAAGGATACGCTAAAATAGAGGATATCAAAGACGAGCTGACGGCTGCTGTACGCAACGAGCTGAAAGCGCAACAAATTGCCGAAAAGCTGAAAGGCGCTAAAGGCAATACGCTTGAAGCCATTGCAGCTGCCTATGGTGCAGAAGCTACTGTAAGAACCGCTGATGATGTAACGTTTGCCGCTGGCTCTATTACAGGTTTAGGTTTCGAGCCTGTGGCTGTTGGCAAAGCATTTGGTTTAAAGCCAGGTGCCCGCACAGCTCCTTTCGAAGGTCAGAATGGTGTATTGATGGTAGAACTGGTGCAATTGAACAAAGCGCCGGAAACCAACGATTACACTGAGGTGAAGCAGCAGCTGGTAAATACCCGCAGCGGCCGCAACCAGTCTAACGCCTACGAAGCCATCAAAGAAAAGGCTGATGTAAAAGACAACCGTGTAAAATTCTTTTAATACATAAAGAATAACCTTAAAAAGAAGAGCCGCTCAGCAATGAGCGGCTCTTCTTTTTAATACAAATGTTAGCGGTATAACCCAGCAGAAGCAGGCTTTGCAAATTATTCAAATGAAACAGGGCTTCCAGCGCCTTATCGCTTAAAAGAGGAGCAGGGCTTGCCTAAGGCTTTGCAAGAAGAAAATGCCTCTGGAAGGGCAAATTCATTAGTATAATTTAAACCTGGAGGAGCAAGATAAAAAAGTCTTGCCTGCATTACTCCCGAGCCGGCGTTCTTTTGCTTATCTTTAAAATACGAGTAATTTTTCATATCAAAATGGCTGCCATAGCGTTGTAGATTTATTATGCGGATAAGAAGATTGTTAAGCCTGTTTTTTTCGTTGGCACTGCTGCTGGCTCCTCTGCGCCTGCTTGCCCAGTCGCAACAGCAGCAAGTAGAGTTGGCGCGCGAGTATTTAAGTAAAGGAGATCTGGAAAAGGCAGAAAACCTGTTCTCTAAGCTAATAGACGATCAGCGGCTGTTCCACGTGGTGTACCCCGACTATCTGAAAACATTGTTGGCGCAGCGTAATTACAAAGAGGCAGAAAAACTAGTGAAGAGGACCATGAAGCGTTCCTCCAACTCCCTTACCTATGCCGTAGACCTGGGCATTGTGTACCAGGAGTCCGGAGACAAGGCCGCAGCCGAAAAGCATTACGATAAACTCATTGGTCAGCTGAGCCAGGGCGAGATAATAGGCGTGGCCAGTATTTTTATGCAGCACAACCTATTAGATTACGCCGAAAAAACTTACCTGAAGGGGCGAGAGCTAAGCAAGAACCCACTGGAGTATAACCGCCCGCTGATTGCCCTCTATACCCATCGCCAGAAAAACGAACCGCTGATACAGGAAGTGCTGAAATTGCTGCAGGAGAATGAGCAGGAGCTAGGCTATGTTCAGAACATGCTCCAGAACAGCCTCCGTGAAGATAAAGACTTTGATGTGCTGGAGAAGGAACTGCTCTCTAAGGTGCAACAGGAACCGGATAAGCTGGCTTACAGCGAACTGCTGATCTGGCTATACACGCAGCGCAAAGATTTTTACAGCGCCTTGCTGCAGGCCCGGTCCGTAGACAAACGCACCCGCAGTGGCGGCACCCGTGTAATGGAATTGGGAGCTATTAGCGCAAAAAACAAAGACTACGAAGGTGCCATTGAGGCCTATGAGTATATGGTGAAGGAGTACCCGGATGGACCTTACTACTTTATGGCGCGGCAGCGGCTCATCAATGCCCGCGAGGAGCAGGTGGAGAACACCTTCCCGGTAGACTTAAACAAAATCCAAAGCTTGATTGCAGAGTATGAGGCGCTGCTGTCAGAAGTGGGGCGCAATGCCAATTCTGTGGAAGTGCTGCCGCACATGGCCAGCCTTTACGCCTTTCACCTCGACGAAAAAGATAAAGCGATCAGGCTGTTGCAGGAAGCCATAGACATGCCGCGCGCCAACCCAAACCTGGTGGCCGAATGCAAACTGACTTTAGGTGATATTCACCTCCTGAACGGGGAGCCCTGGGAATCTACGCTGTTGTATTCGCAAGTAGAGAAAACCCACAAAGAAACAAGTATAGGGCACGAGGCCAAACTTCGCAACGCCCGCCTGAACTATTACAAAGGCGACTTTGAGCTGGCACAGGCTCACCTGGATATTCTGAAGCTGGCCACCAGCCGCGAAATAGCCAACGATGCCATGGAGTTGAGCCTGCTCATTACCGACAACACCGGCCTCGACACCTCTACTGTGGCTATGGAAGAATATGCTGCCATAGAGCTGCTCGTGTTCCAGAATAAGCTGGAGGAGGCGCACACCCGCTTGGACGCTATGCTCCAAAAGTTTCCGGGCCACAGCCTCACCGACGAAATTTATTTTAAGAAGGCCTCGCTTTATGAACGAATGGGGAATTTTGAGCAGGCAATAGCCAATTTAGATAAGATCGTGAGCAACCCGCAAGTAGATATTCTGAGTGATGATGCCCTGTTTAGAATGGCTATCATTTATGAAGAGAACCTGAAAGATACGGAGAAGGCTAAACAGCTGTACAACGACCTGCTTGTAAAGCACCAGGGAAGCATTTTTGTGGCAGAAGCCCGTAAGCGCTTCCGTAACCTGCGCGGCGATAACCTATGAACCAATAAAAAAGAGCCTTAGTCGCCGAAAAAAATGAAGAGCAGCAGCAGAAAAACAAAGAAGAACCCGTACATCACAATATCCAGAGAATAATCTTTCCACTTCTCATAAAACTCTTTGAATCGTTTCATCTCCTGACCTGTTATAGCAGCACAAAGATACAAATTTTCGGAGACAGGGTGTTGCAGCGGCTTAATGCGGCAGGCAAAATCCTGCTAAATTTCCTACCTTTGCAACTTAATACGATACGTGTAGCTGAAGCATATGGAGAAACGATGGGTTTACAACGAAGAGGCACCGCAGGAGGTAATTACTGGCCTGGCAGAAAGTCTGAAAATCAGCACAACCCTGGCCAGCATTCTTTGTCAACGTGGCATCTGCACCTTTGAAGAAGCCAAAGCTTTTTTCCGCCCTTGCCTGAGCAGTCTGCACGACCCCTTCTTGATGAAGGACATGGACCGAGCCGTGAACCGTATTAATGAGGCGCTCCACAAGTCCGAAAAAATTCTGGTCTACGGCGACTACGATGTAGATGGTACCACTTCTGTTGCCCTTATGTATAGCTTTTTGCGCCAACACACCGAGCACATTGAGTTTTATATTCCGGACCGTTATAAAGAAGGCTACGGTGTGTCGCGGCAGGGGGTAGAGTGGGCAGCTGAAAACGGCTTTACCCTTATCATCAGCCTGGACTGTGGCATAAAGTCGGCAGACAAGGTAGCCCTTGCCACCTCCCTCGGAGTTGATTTTGTAATCTGCGACCATCACCTCCCCGACGAAGATATACCGCAGGCAGTGGCGGTGCTAGACCCCAAACGGCCGGACTGCCTGTATCCGTTCAAAGAACTATCGGGGTGCGGGGTAGGCTTTAAGCTCATCCAGGCGTTTTGCTTTCAGAATAATATAGAGCAGCAGGAAGCATTTAAGCTGCTGGACCTGGTAGTGGTAAGTATATCTGCCGATATTGTACCCATTACAGGCGAGAACCGCGTGCTGGCGCATTACGGCCTGCTGCAGATAAACGGTCCGGAACCGATGCGACCTGGGCTGGAAGCGCTCAAAGAACTAGCTGGCATTACCGGCGAAATGGACGTAACCAGCATTGTGTTTGGGTTTGCGCCGCGTATTAATGCCGCTGGCCGTATGGGTGATGCCAAACGATCGGTTAGAATGCTGCTTGCCGAAACGAAAGAAGAGGCCTATAAGGTGGCCGACATCATAAACGAATCGAACAAGGAGCGCCGCGACAAAGACTCCAACATTACCAAAGAGGCGCTTCAGATGATAGAAGAAGACGAGTTTTTGAGAACCGCTAACTCTACAGTGCTTTACAAAGACTCCTGGCACAAAGGCGTTATTGGCATTGTAGCTTCGCGCTGCATCGAAAAATATTACCGCCCCACCATTATCTTAACTCACTCCAATGGCAAGGCTTCCGGTTCGGCCCGCTCGGTGCATGGCTTTAATGTGCACAACGCGATAGAGAGCTGCTCAGATCTGCTTGATCAGTTTGGCGGGCACATGTACGCCGCTGGTCTTACGCTGCCAGTAGAGAATATACCGGCCTTCAGAAAGCGTTTCGAAGCCTTTGTATCTGACACCATTACCGAAGAGCAAAAGATACCGCAGATCGAGATAGACGGCAAAATAAAGCTAAACCAGATCACGCGTAATTTCTACAAGATCGTGCAACAAATGGAGCCATTCGGACCTGGCAATATGAAACCAGTATTTGTGTCGGAGTGTGTATATGATACAGGTGCTGTGCGTGTGGTAGGTAGCTCGCACCTCAAGCTAACGCTTACCCAAGACGGCTACCACAGCATCGATGCCATTGGCTTTGGCCTCAGCGACTACTACGACGTAATTTCCAAAGGCATTCCTTTTGATGTATGCTATACCATCGAAGAAAACGTGTTCCGAGGAGTGTCTAATCTGCAGCTCCGCATCAAAGACATCCGTATTCCAAAAGCTTAATATGCCTCCAGAAGGCCATTTTCATTAGAATAAATGGGGGTGCGGAAACCGATAGATAGCTTCTGAGAAAAATAGTTTTACCACGAACTAAAGCTGCGCCTATACTCACGGCAGGAACACATGTATGCTATGAGTTTTAATTCATACCTGCTTCAGCCTGTACCAATGGTGTTACTTTTCCTTTGGTGGCAGGGGCGAAGGTGGTAACAAGTAATGGAGTCCTATGCTTTGCCAGCAGCGGTCTTTGTTTTTGCAGGTGCCGTTGTTGCCGATTGTCTCCAGCCATGCCACGCCACAATTGCCATTATAACACCGGCAATCAGTAACCCAAACGATTCGCGTGCCTGTTCCATATCATCGGTTTTCATGGAGAGATCTTTTTGAGCCCATTCCTGATTAAACCACTCCGACATAGAGCTTGGGTAAAGCAGTGCAAAACCAAAAATAAATAACATAGCGCTTGTTGCGGCCAAATACCGGTAACAAATACCAAAAGCAGCTAACCCACACATAAGTGCTGCAAAACCATAAATCAGTATCCAAAGCCAAGCATCTGGGTCGTTTAATTGCCAGTAAGCGAAAAGCAAAAAGGCAAGGCACCAAAAGCCGAAAAAGTACTTCGCTAGCTTCATGATTTTGATGATAAATGTTAAACAGCTTATTTTCTTTTCTTGTTGCGAAAAGCTGCAACCCATTAGGTAATGCTTTGCTCGCTATGGCAGTGGCTGTCTATGCTTAAGCTGTTGCAGATGGTCCTCCTTAGGAGCTGGCAGCTCTGGCAGACAAAGAGCGTGCAGGGTATCCCAATCGCCAGGAAAAAAGTTAAGATCTACGGCTGCTTTTATACCAGGCAGTATACCGCGGTCGGTGTATTGCCAGAAAGTCCACTTATCGGTTTGGTGTAATACGGGTTGTGCTGTGTTATAGCGGGCAATCCAAAAGGAGTAATCATTGAAGTGACCTTTGAGCCAGCGGCGGTAAAAATTCTGGTTCGAGTAAATCATAGGTTTCATGCCATAGTGGTCTTCTATGGCTTCGAGCCAGATTTTTATCTGCTCCCGAAACTGCTCCCCGCTAATAGTAGGGTCTGCCACTTCCACATCGAGCACCGGAGGCAGGTCGCCAGCTTCGAGCCGAACCAGGTTTTTAAATATCTTTACCTGTTCTATGGCCGGTACAGTGGGAATAAAAAAGTGGTAAGCACCACGCTTAATGCCCACGCGTTTCGTTTCCTGCCAATTACGTTCAAAGTATGGGTCTTGCCGGCAGTCGCTCTGCGAGGCCTTTACAAAAGCAAAGGTAATGTCGGCATCCTTTACCTGGTGCCAGTCTACCTCATGCTGCCACCTTGATACATCAATGCCTTTTAGGCTACTGACTTTGGTGGTGGTGGTTTTGTCATCGTCTTCTGTAACTGGCTCGGAAATACCTACTAAGCTGGCAAAGCCAGCCAGGAACAGTAAGCCAATGTGGCCCAGCTTCTGTGAAATAAATAAAAGGAAAACAAAAGACATAGTGGTGACGATAACTACTACAAGCTAAGCACGAAGCGAGTAAAAATCAAGCTTTTTATAGAGTATTTACCTAAATAAGCATGAACTTTGCCGGTATCTATTTCTTAAGCCATATTAACCAGGAGTACCCTGGCGAGCAAATTGCCTCCGGAAGGCCAATTTCATTAGAAGAATTCAGCTGGAAGATGCTTAAATTCGTTATCCGGCACAAGTGGTAAAGTCTGAAATATGCAGTAGCAGCGTCCGTTGCAGGGCGTAGGTTTATTAAGTAACTTACAACAATGATACTAAAGGCAGAACACCTGTTTAAAAAATACAAGTCGCGCATGGTGGTAAACGATGTGTGCGTAGAAGTAAACCAAGGCGAAATTGTAGGGCTGCTGGGGCCGAACGGTGCCGGTAAAACTACCTCTTTCTACATGATAGTAGGACTGGTAAAGCCCAACAAAGGAAAGATTTTTCTGGATAAGGAAGACATCACCACCATGCCCATGTACCAGCGGGCGAAGCGGGGAGTAGGCTACCTGGCCCAGGAGCCATCGGTATTCCGGCAGCTGACCGTGGAGGAAAATATTCTGGCCGTACTCGAAATGACCAACATGTCGAAGCAGGCGCAGAAAGAGAAGGTAGAGGAGCTGCTGGAGGAGTTCTCGCTCACGCATGTGCGCAAAAACAAAGGCATTGTACTTTCGGGTGGGGAGCGCCGCCGCACCGAAATTGCCCGGGCCCTGGCCGTAGACCCAAAATTTGTATTGCTCGACGAGCCTTTTGCCGGTGTAGACCCTATTGCCGTAGAAGAGATCCAAGGTATTGTAGCCCAGCTCAAGAACAAAAACATAGGCATCCTTATTACGGATCACAACGTAAACGAGACCCTCTCTATAACCGATAGAGCCTACCTGCTGTTCGAAGGTAAAATTCTGAAGTCTGGTACTGCCGAAGACCTGGCTGCTGACGAAACTGTTCGCCGTGTATACCTGGGCAAACACTTTGAGCTGAAGCGGAAGGTTTAGTTGTTGATTGTTATTTGTTTTGTGTTTGTAGTATGCAGGAACGAAAACATGTACAGTTAAACGATGTGGAGGTTTACAAAACTGCATTCAACCTAAGTAATTTTTTATAGCTAAGGGTAGAGCAATGGGAGAGCTTTGCCCGTAATACGGTGGGACAGCAGTTTGTAAGAGCTATAGACAGTATATCAGCTAATATAGCCGAGGGCTTTGGCCGGCACGGTAAGAAGGAGAAAATACAGTTTTTCAGGTATACACGAGGATCTGTATACAAGTGCCTGGATTGGAATGAGAAGTGCAGAGTACGAAAACTCCTGACTCAGGAAGATTATGCCCATGTTTTTTCTGTACTTCAAAACCTGCCTAAAAAGCTTAACAGCTTGATGAAAGTAACAAATATGAACCTGCAGCAGTAGCTTCTTAGCAATCAACAATTAACAAACAGCAACCAGAACAGTGGAAATAATAAACTCGATAGTAACGTGGGTAATGAAAAAGCGGATCCATCAGATCGATCTGTTTCGCAAATATCCGCACGATGTGCAGGAGGAATTGTTCCATAACCTGATAAGCACTGCCAAAGACACGGAGTGGGGCAAAAAGTATGGATACAAAGACATTAAGTCGGTAAAAGAATATCAGGAGCGGGTGCCTGTATCGGCCTATGAGGACCTTTTTCCGTACATTGAGCGGGGTATGAAGGGGGAGCAGAATATCCTCTGGCCCAGCGATATTGAGTGGTTTGCTAAATCGTCGGGCACGACCAATGCCCGTAGCAAATACATACCCGTAAGCCCTGAGGCGCTGGAAGAGTGTCACTACAAAGGCGGCAAAGATATGCTCTCGATCTACGTAAACCTTTACCCGGAAACAAAGTTATTCTCGGGCAAGGGCTTATCGATAGGAGGGACTCACCACCCGAACGAACTCAATTCCAAAACTTCTTGCGGCGACGTGTCGGCTGTGATTATGCAGAACTTACCTGTTTGGGCCGAAGCCATGCGTACCCCACCGCTAAAAGTTGCCTTAATGGACAATTGGGAAGAAAAAATAGCCAAGATGGTGGAGCTCACGGTGCAGGAGAATGTAACCAGCATGTCGGGAGTTCCTACCTGGACCTACGTACTCCTGAAGCGAATTCTCGAAACAACCGGCAAGCAGAATATTCTGGAAGTATGGCCTAATCTGGAGCTGTTTACGCATGGGGCCGTAGCATTTGGCCCTTACCGGCAGCTCTTTAAAGAAATTATTCCGACGAGTAAAATGAACTACTTGGAAGTGTACAATGCTTCCGAAGGATTTTTTGGTATACAAGACCAGGCAGGCACCGAAGACGAAATGCTGCTCATGCTGGACTACGGCGTGTATTACGAGTTCATCCCAATGGATCAGTTTGAAGAAGAGCACCCTCGTGTGCTGACGCTGGACCAGGTGGAATTGGGTAAGAACTATGCCCTTGTTATTTCGACGAATGCTGGCTTGTGGCGTTACAAAATTGGCGACACAGTTCGGTTTACGAGCATAGACCCATACCGCATTAAAATATCGGGCCGCACCAAGCACTTTATAAATGCTTTTGGCGAAGAGGTGATTGTAGAGAATGCAGAGGTAGCCGTTACCAAAGCCTGCGATGCCACCGGTGCCATTATTACCAACTTTACGGCCGCTCCGGTGTATATGGAGAGCGGCAAGCGTGGCGGGCACGAGTGGGTAATAGAGTTTGAGAAACAACCCAGCGACCTGCAAAAGTTTACGCAGGTTCTCGACGATTCTCTCCGCGAAATTAACTCCGACTACGATGCCAAACGACACAAAGACATTGCCCTGGTAGCACCCATTATTCATGCTGCACCACAAGGCACTTTTACGAACTGGCTCAGTAAAAAAGGCAAGTTGGGCGGCCAAAACAAAGTGCCAAGGCTCAGCAATAGCCGCGAATACTTAGAGGAAATAATGGAGGTAAACGGCTTGGGATAATGTACTATTGATTTAATATGCTAATCATTAAAAATGTCCGGCGCCTTGAAATACTTTAGCTAGCAGAGCCTCTTGGAGGCCATTTTCATTAGAATAATTCAGGGGTAATTAGCTGCATTGGGTATTTCAAAACAAATTACTAGTTGCCACGAGAGAAGGTGCTTGTGCCATGGAAAGTAATTAGCATTGTTCATACTCACAGGGTTTCCCCACTAACCGAAATCATAACAAAGAATGCCCGACAGTTTTTATACCTGTCGGGCATTCTTTGTTAAGCTGCTATACCTTTGTTATAGTGGTGTAGCATTGGATTGAACGAAAGGTTAAACCAATTTATAAATGGCTACAAATACTGTGAAGCCTAAGAATAACAGAAGAAGCATATTGAGCGCGATAGGGACCTTCTTGTCTTTAACTTCTTCATAATTAAAACCCTGCGCTGTAAGCATCATAAATAGAAATAGGTTGATAATGGTCAACGCACTATTAATGGTATTCCAGTTACTCTTGATATCTAATGTCATCGTTTTAAATTAAGAATATCTAAAAATAAAGGATCTGAGCTTGCTTGCAAAATATAGTGAAAAACATATAAAGCCATAGCTATCAGCAATAAACTACTGCCCATTTCAAGCTGCCGTTTACTCCAGGAAACTGCTCATAAAGCCGCCCTCTTTTTTGGCGTTTTCGCCGCGGGGCATAAGGGCTTCGATTAGTTTTTTCACTGGCATAGACTGCAGCCACACCCGGCCTGTGCCGCGCAAGGTAGCCAGAAAAATGCCTTCGCCACCAAAGATCATCGACTTTAAGCCACCAGCCCGTTGCACACTAAAATCAATGCCAGGTTCAAAGGCTACTACACAGCCTGTGTCTACACGCAAGGTCTGGTTCTGAAGCTGCTTTTCTACAATGGTGCCACCGGCATGTATAAAGGCAAGGCCATCGCCGGAGAGTTTCTGCAGAATAAAGCCTTCGCCACCAAACAAGCCTGCTCCTAACTTCTGGTTAAAGTGCATGGCTACCTTAGTGCCCAGTGCCGCCGCCAGAAATGCATCTTTCTGAACGATAAGCGTATTGCCGACCACTTGCCCCAGGTCTATCGGCAAAATAGTGCCAGGGTAAGGTGCCGAAAAAGCTACCCGGCTCTTGCCATAGCCCCTGTGCGTAAAGTGCGTCATAAACAGCGACTCGCCCGTAAGCATGCGGCTGCCCATAGAGGCTAATTTACCCAAAATGCTTTGGCTAGGATTGGATCCGTCGCCCATTTTAGTCTGGAAATCGATGCCTTCTTCCATGTACACCATGGCACCGGCTTCAGCAATTACAGTTTCGTTGGGGTCTAGTTCGATCTCCAGCACCTGTATATCGTTGCCAAAGATCTTGTAGTCGACTTCGTGGGAGTTTCTCATAGTCTGAACAGGGTTTTGATTCAGAAGCAATATAAGATTTTGTTAATCTTCGTCCTCATCTTCACCGCTGTCTTTCTTTTTGCCGCGTACAGGCACATCGTCTTCGTCGTCAGACACGGCATTGGTGTTGCGTACAAAATCCTCGTCTGTTTCTTCTACTTCCTCTGTCTCTTCCACATGAAACTCGTCTTCTTCCTGGCGAAGGGCTTTTTCAGCGGCATCGCGCTTCAGTAGCTTTTTGTCTTCTACGTTCTTGTTTAGAAACTCATTTATCTGATCTATGTTGTAGTTCGAAATAATTTCTCCCTGTTGGTTTACTTTTATTTCAAAGCCTTCGAGGTCTTTGTGTACCCGCGATTTCTTTTTGCTTTCTTTCTTGTTCTTTGCCATAGTTTTAGTTTTAAGAGGGACATCAGTGTAAAAGCGCAGGATCTTTATAGCCAGTAAGGCTGCTATCCTGAACCTGTACTTGATTGCTGACTAGTATCTAACGCTTTATGCTTAAACACTTGTATAAGGTGAAATCAGGAAATAGTTGCAAATGGTGGCTTAAGCTGTTTTATAAAGCCAAAAGCCGTAAACAAAAAAGAGGCTAACCCACCGAAATGGACTAACCTCTTTTGCTTTGAGTGCGACTGCTTAGGCAGTGGCGAAATGACTTAGTTTGGCAGTAGCCATATCTATGCGGTTGGCAGTTTCTTCTTTGCCAATTACCTCTATAATCTGCATCAGGTCTGGTCCTGCCTCAGCGCCAGTTACAGCCAGGCGAAGGGCCTGCATTACTTGTCCGATCTTCATGCCACGGCGCTCCAGAATCTGCAACAGCAATGCTTTCACCGAATCGGCGTTAAAGTCTGACAGCGCCGGAAGTTCGTTCTTGAATTCCTGGAATACCTCCACTGCCTGCGTGTTCCATTTCTTAGAGGCTACTTTTTCGGAGTACTCCGTAGGGGCTACAAAAAAGTAGGCCGCCTCCTGCCAGAAATCCTGAGGGAAGCTCACGCGTTCTTTCATGAGTCCGGCAATTTTCTCGGCCTTCTCCGGTGTGCAGGTAATCTGGTGCTCTTCCAGGGCCGCCAGTAAGTAAGTGGCCAGTTCAGTATCCGGCTTGGCGCGCAGGTACTGTTCGTTAAACCAACGGGCCTTTTGTATATCGAAGCGAGTCCCAGACTTGCCAATGCGCTCTACCGAAAACTCCTGCGCCAGCTCCTCCAGCGAAAAGATCTCCTGCTGCGTACCAGGGTTCCATCCTAAAAATGCCAAGAAGTTTACGAAAGCCTCGGGCAAGTAACCAGCCTCGCGGTAACCGCTGGAGAGTTCACCAGAAAAAGGATCGGTCCAGCGGAGCGGGAACACCGGGAAACCGAGTTTGTCACCATCGCGCTTGCTCAGTTTGCCATTGCCGTCTGGCTTCAGGAGCAGGGGCAAGTGAGCGAACTCGGGCATGGTGTCTTCCCAACCCAGGTAACGATACAACAGTACGTGCAGTGGTGCGGAAGGTAACCATTCTTCCCCCCGGATTACGTGCGTGATCTCCATCAGGTGGTCGTCTACGATGTTGGCCAGGTGGTAAGTTGGCATACCGTCAGACTTCATAAGTACTTTATCGTCTATGGCAGAAGAATGTACCATTACCCAGCCACGGATCATATCTTTTAAGCGTACCTCTTCTTTGCGGGGCACCTTCAGGCGGATTACATAAGGATCTCCGGACTCCAGGCGGCGCTTTACCTCATCCTCAGGCAGGGTGAGGGAGTTTTTCATGGTAGCGCGTGTAATGGCGTTGTATTGCGGAGTGGCTACTTTGGCGGCTTTCAGTCGCTCACGCATTTCGTCCAGCTCCTCGGCTGTGTCGAAAGCATAGTAAGCGTGGCCGCTCTCTACCAGCTGCAGGGCATACTGCATGTACATGGGTTTACGTTCCGATTGGCGGTATGGGGCATAGGGGCCACCTACTACCGGACTCTCGTCTAACGTTACACCGCACCAATTCAGGGCTTCGATGATATAGTCTTCAGCGCCAGGCACAAAACGGTTCTGGTCGGTATCCTCGATGCGTAAAATCATTTTGCCACCCATTTTCTTGGCAAACAGGTAGTTGTATAAGGCCGTGCGAACGCCGCCTATATGGAGAGGCCCTGTCGGACTCGGTGCAAAGCGTACTCTTACTTCTCTTTCCATGTATGGTTACTGAAAAATTCTTATCTAAATCTGCCACAAAGGTACAAAATAAACTTGCGTTTCGGTAATGGCGGGTACATGCAATGTAGGAGGGTACCTATATTAAGCTTTAAAAATGGCTGAGTTTCTAATAAAAACATAATCAGTGGTTTCCGTATCTGTAAGAAATTAACAAAAGGTTTAGAGACTCCCACTGATGATAATAAGAAGGTTAAAAAAAGTGTGGTATCTGCTGGTAGAAACCTGGCTGGAGTTTCTGGACAATAATTCGTTTCAGAAAGGAGCGGCCCTTGCCTATTACACAGTTTTTGCCCTGCCACCCATCCTAATCATTATTATTAGCGCAGCAGGCTATTTTTTTGGCGAGCGGGCTGTGTCTGGCGAAATTTACTACCAGATAAAAGAGCTAATTGGCTCTGAGGGGGCTTATGAGGTGCAGAAAATGGTAGAGAGCATAAACGACTTTACCGACATAAGTTTTGCCACGCTCGTTGGCACGGTGGTGCTCTTTGTGGCGGCTACGGGCGTGTTTGTGTCGCTGCAGGATTCGCTGAATGAGATCTGGCATGTGCGCCCCAACTACAAACGCGGCTACCTGAAGGCGCTGCTCGATAGGGTGCTGTCGTTTGGTATGATACTGGCCGTTGCCATTTTGCTGCTGGTGTCTTTGCTGGCTAATGCGGTGCTGGTGGCTATTGGCGACTTTTTGACTGCGCGCTTTTCAGGCTGGGTATTTTATGTGCTGCATGCGGCCAACTTTGTATCGAACCTGGTGCTGGTAATGCTGTTGTTTGCCTGTATTTACAAGTACCTGCCCGATGTAAAAATAAAATGGCGCGATGTATGGGTTGGGGCCTTTGTAACAGCTGTCCTGTTCTCTATAGCCAGAGGTATTGTCGGGTTTTACCTGGGCAAGGCAGATGTAGGCTCGGCTTACGGTGCTGCCGGTACGGTAATCATTATTCTCTCGTGGGTATTCTTTATATCGCAGATGATTTTTTTTGGAGCTGTGTTCACATTTGTGTATTCGCGTAAATACGGCCACAACATTTACCCTGCCGACTATGCGGTGCGTTTCGTGCGGCAGGAGCTGGAGGTGGGGCATTCTGCCGTTAATGCGGAACCGGGCAAATTTGCAGAGGAAGTGTACGGAGACGAAGAGCAGCCACAGAAACAACCGGACAACACATCAGCCGGCGAAAATATTTAGCCGCCACCTACATACCCTAAGCCTGGATTAGCTGAAAAACCCTCTGGAAGGCTATTTTCATTAGAGTAATTTCTTCATAATCCAATTAGCCCTTTGCCTAGTATTGGTTGCTATGCTCCTGCTTTTGTTCGTGCTGCCTCTAGCATCTCTACATTTTTTAACGTCCTAACTACTCTTTGTACCTGATACACTTTTGCCTAAAGTAAGAGCAGACAGGAACTACCCGCTACTCCTATGGCTAAGAATAAAAATTGACTTTCATACTACTTATTTCTCTTGTGACCTATAAACTCCTTTTAAATCTGTGTTAAAACAAGAGTCTGAAAAATCCTTCAAAAATCGCGTTTTGCCCAAATTGTTGCACTCATAATATTTAGTTTCCGGTTCCATAACATCAGGTGTTCTATTGTTAAAAAGCTTTAGAAGTAAGACTTATTATATAGCTACTCTTAAGCTGCCTCTTTCCGATATGGAAGGAGTTATAATAGGTTGTTCAAAGTATTTACATATGATGATAGTTTATAGTATAAATATATTCAAGATGAACAATTCAGTAGAAGTTGTATAAAATTTAAATCTTGAAATTCTTATTTTAATCGGCAGTTTTAAATCTTGAAATACTTTTAATAATATAAGTGCTATTATAGTTCTAGCAATTTATTGAACAATTATTTTTACCCTTTAAAAGTAGCAATTCGCCTATAGGTTTCTTCCATTTACATGAATTATTTTATGCTGCTTTTATTATTGGTTATTAGTGCGTTACATTTGTACATGGTTGTTTAAATAAAATGTGCAAAACTAATCCACGTTATTAAATAAACCAGTCTTAAACAACAGTAAGATTGAAGCCTTGTCTCTTGCTCTACTTTTATACAATGTTGATTAAAAAGTAACAATAAATTAATGTTTTGATAATTGAAATAATGCTAAACCTGCAGAATCAGTTATTTTAACTATTTCGGTCTCTTAGGGATGTCTTCACCAATACACATTATATAAATTTTTTTAGCCAAATTAAATTTCAACTTTTAGCCAACATTAGCCAACTTTATGAAACTTAAACTTAGTGGTATTTTTGCCCCTATACTGATAGGTGCATTAGCAATTTCTTGTGAACCAAAAGAACTAGAAGAGATTGCCCCTGCTAACACCCTCTCCTTAGAGAACACAAAATTCGCCACATCCGCTAACTTATTAATTGAAGAGACCTTTGAGACCAGCTCTCTGTTTTCGGGGATAAGGCAACAGTTCGGTACTAGCCATGCTTTTAGTGTATCTAGCACTACAGTGTACAACGGCAGCAAAGCAGGGCGCTTTGAGTTGCGAGATTCTGATCCTCTGGTTAGTAATGGAACAAGGTCAGAAGTCTTGTTCCCCGCCCAGAACAGTATGGACAGGTGGTACGCTTTTTCGTTGTATCTGCCCTCGGAGCACTGGCAGAGCGATAGTAAGCAAGAAATTATTACCCAGTGGCACCAAGGGCCGACCAACCCGCCCATGTCCCTGCGCATCATCAACGACCGGATGTTCCTCGACGTGCGGCGCTTTGCCGGCAGCAGCATCAAGCTGCCCGTGGAGGGGTGGAACCCGCTGCCCAAGGACCAGTGGGTGAGCATCGTCTTCCACATCGTCTTCGACCACCACGCCGGCGTGACCGACATGTGGGTCAACGGCGAGAAGAAGCTCGCCTACCGGGGCGGGAACTGCTTTGCCGAGAAGGACCTGGCCAGGGGAACCACCGAGATCATCCCCAGATGGAAGCTGGGCATCTACAAGTCCGACTGGAACGGCACTAAAACCACCGACACCAAGAAGCGCGTGCTCTACTTCGACGAGATCAGGATGGGAAATGAGCGGGCCACACTTGCTGACATGACACCACGCAAAGGGACGACCTCACCGCCGCCGGCTGTCTCTGGTAGCATGCTGACTAACGTCGGAGGCACGCAGTTGATTGACAGCCAATCGCGTACCTGGTCGGCTGACGGGGGCTTCACGGGCGGAGTAGTGGCTGAGAAATCCATCAGCGTATCAGGCACCAGTGATGCGAACCTCTACCGCAGCTACCGCTATGCCTCCTCCGGGAGAACCTTCGGCTACAGCGTGCCGGTAAAGTCTTCTGGTCTCTACACCGTGAAGCTACACTTTGTGGAGCCGTACTTCAAAGCCTCCAACGCACGGGTTTTTGATGTGTCTGTGCAGGGCAAGCGCGTGCTGAGCAGCTACGACATCCATCGTGAGGCGGGCTTCGGGCGTGCCGTGGTGAAAACCTTCACCGGTGTATCGGTTACCAACGGGACGCTCAACATCGACTTTGCTTCTCTGAAGAACAACGCCATTGTCTCTGCTATAGAAGTTGTTGAGCAGTAAATTAATGGAAACTGGAGGATTGACCTAATTTAGAGAGTTATAGTTATCATTATCTAAAAAGGATTCTAAAAGGCTGGGTGGAAACATATTTTGTTGTTTCCACCCAGCCTTTTAGAATTTTATAAGTTCTGCTGTATATTAATTTCCGTCTGAAAGTACCCAACGTCGTTTCTTTTAACTCGCCTTTCTAGAAGGTTGGCACCTCGCTCTGCCACTAAAAGGGAGCAGGCGTTCAAAAGGAAGCTGCTCCGTATGCTCTTGTTACTCAAGTTAAACATAACGGGTATAAGCCAGATCAGCAGTAAAGGGGATACGACGAGGGCCTTTTCATTCAAATAATCTGTAGGTAAAACGTCTCCTTTTCTACAATTTGCCAAAAAGCCTTCCTGTTCATCTTCAGGTTTGAACAGATATTCTTTGTTGTAAAATGCCTGCTAACCTTCACCTGCCTTCCGTTTCTCTGTTTCTGCCACTTTTCCGTTTGCTTTTGTAGTTTATCTTTACTTTTGGTCATGGCTTACAATATCTGCCGCGTCAAAACCGGGAGCCCAAACTCTACAGAAATCAGCCAGGAGCTGTACTTCAGTTAATGGTAAATTTTGTCTTATTAAACATTGTCTTTTCCCTTCCAGCTCAAAAAGCGCGTTAACGGGCGCCGGTTCATGAGCTTCTGGTTCTATAATACCAGCAGGTTGCCCTTGTGGCGCTGCGTACTGCTCCGGCCACTATTCCCGCTCATTTAAATTGGTTTTTGCTACCCCTAGCAAAGCTTGCCAATGCTCTGTCAGATTCTCAAAAAAGCAAGAGTTTTATGCTTTCTTGAGAATCTTAATTGTCATAATACAAGTAGTTGTGATTTTTAAAGCACAAGTCAATTCACCTGTTAAAAAGAATTTGCTTGGACAAACCATCTTGTTAGGCTACCGGAAGCTGCCTATTATAAGGACACTGATACACATCTAGTTGATTCATGGCTAAGGTTAGTTTGTGGTATCTTATCTGCTCCCATCGCTGACTTAGTTAGGACAACCTGCACTGTCCAGGTAAATGAAGCCAATTGGCGAAAGAACTGTTACAGGCAGGTAAATATTAGGGAAAGCATGTCTCAGATTTTTTGATTAGTTAATAAGGAGGATGCGCCGGTTTTAGGCTCATGTCAGCAAGCGTGGCCCTCTCGTTTCCCATCCTGATCTCGTCGAAGTAGAGCACGCGCTTCTTGGTGTCAGTGGTTTTGCCGTTGTTCCAGTCGGACTTGTAGATGCCCAGCTTCCACCTGGGGATGATCTCGGTGGTTCCCCTGGCCAGGTCCTTCTCGGCAAAGCAGTTCCCGCCCCGGTAGGCGAGCTTCTT